>DAHXNE010000041.1 GCA_027366635.1 Gammaproteobacteria bacterium
CGCTCGCGACGCCGACTTTCGGGATGCCGAGCGGCCCGCTACGCTGGCGGACATGCCTGAGCTTCCCGAAGTCGAGACCACGCGTCGCGGTATCGCGCCGCACGTGACCGGGCGGACGATCGTGGCCCTCGATCTTTACGAGCGGCGGCTGCGCTGGCCGGTCTCCCGTTCGCTTGCGCTGCGGTTGCCGGGCCAGCGCATCGTGGGGACGGATCGGCGCGCCAAATACCTGCTCATCGTACTGGAGCGCGGCACGGTGATCGTGCATCTGGGCATGTCGGGCTCGCTGCGAGTGCTGCCTGGTGACGCGCCCCGTACGCGGCACGATCAGTACGACGTGCGGCTGGACTCAGGCCGGGTCTTGCGCTTCAACGACCCACGCCGTTTCGGCAGTCTGCACTTCACGCAAGGTGATCCCGGCCGTCACCGGCTGCTGAGGGACCTGGCGCCCGAGCCGTTCGATCCCCAGTTCGATGCCGACTATCTCTGGGGCATCGCCCGGGGCCGGCGGCTGGCGATCAAGCAGCTGCTGATGAATAGCCATCTGGTCGTCGGCGTAGGGAATATCTACGCCAACGAGGCGCTGTTCCGAGCCCGCGTACGCCCGGGCCGCGCCGCGGGCCGGCTCTCACGCGTCGAGGCGGCGCGCCTCGTTGCCGCCATTCGTGCCGTTCTCGCTCAGGCGATCCGCGCAGGCGGGACGACACTGCGCGATTACGTCGGCGCCGACGGCGCCCCGGGGTACTTCCGCCAGAAACTGTTCGTCTATGAGCGAGCCGGTGCGCCGTGCCGTCGCTGCGGCACTCCGATCCGGCGCAGCAGGCAGCAGGGCCGCTCCACGTATTTCTGCCCGGCGTGCCAGCTGTGAGGCGGTCAAGTCTCGCGGTGCTTCTTGAGCTCTTCCTCGACGATGGGATGGACGAATTCACTGACGTCGCCGCCGAGCACCGCGATCTCGCGGACCAGCGTCGATGAGATGAACGTGAACTGTTCCTGCGGCGTCAGGAAAACCGTCTCGATGTCACGCGCGAGGTGGCGGCTCATGTTCGCCAGCTGGAACTCGAACTCGAAGTCCGATACCGCACGCAGCCCGCGCACGATGACCCGCGCCCCCCGTTTGCGCGCGAACTCCAGTGTCAGGCCTGAATAACCGAGCACCTCGACGTTCGGCAGATCGTTGAGCACGCGGCGCGCCAAGTCCACGCGCATGTCCAGCGAGAACATCGGCGCCTTGTTGGGATTGGCCGCGATCGCGACGATCACCCGCTCGAAGATGCTGGCGGCGCGGCGCACCAGGTCCTGGTGGCCGTTGGTGATCGGATCGAAAGTTCCCGGGTAGACGGCATAGCGGTTCATTCAGCGGCATTCCCCGTGGGTCGCAGATATAGATGATACCCGACCTGCCCCGAGCGCTTGGTGCGCGCAGGCACCCAGGCTTTGGGCACTGGTGGAACATCGGCGGCGTGACATTCGACATAAATGCGCGCCCCGGGCGCGAGCCAGCCGCCGTCCTCGAGCCGTGCCGTCACGGGACCCAGGGTCCCGGAGCCGAACGGTGGATCAAGGAAAACGATGTCGAACGGGCCGTCCGCGGCAGCGAGGAACGTGAGCGCATCGCGCGACACCACGCGCCAGCTGCAGCGTCGATCGCGATCCCATTGCGTCAGGCATGCTTCTATGGCGCGTGCCGCGGTTCGTTCATGCTCGACGAAGGTGACGTGCTGTGCGCCGCGTGAGAGTGCTTCGAGCCCGAGCGCCCCACTGCCGGCGAACAGATCGAGACAGCGTGCGCCTATGACCGCGCCCGCCAGCCAGTTAAAGAGCGTCTCGCGGACACGATCGGGCGTCGGACGGATGGCCGGCGACGGCGGGAACCGCAGCCGCCGGCCGCGCCACGTGCCGCTGATGATGCGCAGGACGCGCTCGGCGCCGCCGCGCGTGTGCGTTTGGGACGGGCCGCTCACGCGATCTTTCGAGCCAGTGTACCGGGGCGCTACGATACACTAGCGCTCGCTAATGTTCGGACGCGAATCCAAAGACGAGGCGCCAAAGGGCGCGCAGCGTCAGGGCTTTCTCAAGCGCCTGACCCAGCGACTCGGGCGCGGCGGGCGGCTCACATTCGATCTGCCCAGCCTGTTCCGCGGCCGCAAGATCGACGCCGAGCTTCTCGAGGATCTGGAAACCCGGCTGCTCAGCGCCGACGTGGGCGTTGAGGCCACGCAGTCTATTCTTGCCGGCCTCAACAAGCGCCTGGCTCGCCGGGAGCTGGCCGACGTCGAGGCTCTGATTGCCGCGCTGCGCACGGCCGTGGAAGAGATACTGGCGCCGTGCGCGCGGCCCCTGGTGGTCGATCCACAGCGCAAGCCTTTCACCATTCTGGTCGTCGGCGTGAACGGCTCGGGCAAGACCACGACGATCGGCAAGCTGGCCCGTCGCTTGCGCGAGGACGGCCACAGTGTGCTGCTCGCGGCGGGAGACACCTTCCGCGCGGCGGCCATCGAGCAGCTGACGGTCTGGGCCGAGCGCAGCGGCTCGAGCTGCGTGGCACAACACGCGGGCGCCGATCCGGCGGCGGTAGTGTTTGATGCGCTGCAATCGGCACGGGCGCGCGGTGTCGATGTGATGATCGCCGATACCGCTGGCCGTCTGCACAGTCAGTCGCATCTGATGCAGGAGCTGAAGAAGATCAAACGCGTGCTGCAGCGCGGCGATTCGGCCGCGCCGGACGAGGTGCTCCTGGTGCTGGACGCAAACCAGGGCCAAAATGCTCTGGCGCAGGCGGTACAGTTTCATGAGGCTGTGGGTGTCACCGGGCTCGTGATCACCAAGCTCGATGGAACCGCCAAGGGCGGGATCGTTATCGCGATTGCGCGCCGCCTGGGCTTGCCCATCCGCTTCATCGGCATCGGCGAGCAGCCGGAGGATTTCGGCGAGTTCGATGCGCGGACCTTCGCGTCTGCGCTGGTCTCGGAGCCGCGCGAGCCCACCGCGCAGGAGGGCGGATGATCCGGCTCGAGCGGGTCACTAAACGCTACCCGAACGGGCGCGAGGCGCTCACCAACGTCAGCTTCTTCGTCGACCGCGGGGAACTGGCGTTCATCACCGGCCGCTCCGGGGCGGGCAAGAGCACTCTGTTGAAGGTGATTGCGCTGCTCGAGCGCCCGACGCGCGGCACCGTGACCATCAGCGGCCGCAATATCGGTGCGCTCGGCGCACGGCACATTCCGGCGTTTCGCCGCCAGCTGGGCATGGTCTTTCAGGATCATAAATTGCTGGCGGACCGGCCGGTGTTCGACAACGTCGCGCTGCCACTGGTGGTGGCGGGAACGCCGTTCAAGGACATCGACAAGCGTGTGCGCGCGGCGCTGGATCAAGTGGGCCTGCTCGGCAAGGAGCGGGCGCGCCCCCTGGAATTATCGGTCGGCGAGCAGCAGCGCGTGGGGATTGCGCGCGCCGTGGTCGGCAAGCCGCCGCTGATCGTCGCCGATGAACCCACCGGTAATCTCGATCCGGACTTGGCGCTGGAGGTGATGCGGCTGTTCAGGCGGTTCAGTGAAGTCGGTGTGACCGTGCTCGTGGCCACGCATGATGTGCACATCGTGCATGAATTCGGCAGCCGCGAGATCATCCTGACGAGCGGCGAGGTCACCGGCGGCAGCGCCGACCCACTGCCTTCGCTGGTTGCCAGCCGCTGAGCCGCAGGCCCTTCGACGTGCTGAACAGTCGCCAACTGCAAGCACTGCTCGGTGCCCTGGGGCGCCTGGCGCGCGCGCCTCTGGCCACGATGCTCACGCTGCTGGTGATCGGGCTTGCGCTGACGTTGCCGGCTGCGCTGGGATTGCTCGTGCGCAATGCCGAGTCAGCGACCGGGGGCTTCGGCCGCGCGGTCGCCATGACGGTTTATCTCAAGAATGACGTGCCGTTGTCCCGGGCGCAGCAGCTTGCGACGATCGCCCGATCCCGGCCCGGCGTAGCCCGCGTGACGGTCATCTCCGCGACCGAGGGGCTGCGGCAGTTCCGCAAGTATTCCGGTTTCGGTGCGGCGCTCGCCGCGCTCAAGAGCAATCCGTTGCCCAATGTGCTGCGCGTCGTCCCACGGCCGAGTGCCAGCGCACCTTTGGCGCTCGAGGCGCTGCGGCGCACATTCGCAGCCTGGCCCGAGGTGGATATGGTCCAGCTCGACACTCGGTGGGTCATGCGGTTCAACGCCATCATCGCAGTGGTGCGGCGGCTCGTGTTGCTCGCGGCGGTCTTGCTCGGCGCCGGCGTGCTGGCCGTGGTGGGCAATACCATCCGTCTCGAGATCCTCAATCGTCGCGACGAGATCGAGGTGACCAAGCTGGTTGGCGGCTCGAACGCGTTCGTCCGCCGTCCATTCGTATATACCGGCGCGCTGTATGGATTGGGCGGCGCGCTGTTGGCGTGGATCATCCTGGAAGGCGCGGTGCTCGCCCTTTCAGGACCGGCGGCCCGCCTCGCGCAACTGTATGGCAGCGGCTTTGTGTTGCAAGGCCTCGGCGTTTCCGAGCTGGCGCTGCTGTTCGGCGGCGGCATCGCCCTCGGCTGGCTCGGGGCGTGGATCTCGGCTTTTCGCCATCTGCGCAGCATTGAGCCGCGCGCCTGACTCGGCTGAGGAGCGAGGCGGCCCGGGAGGTGGGCGCAGTTACTTGATCTTGGCTTCTTTGTAGGCGACGTGCTTGCGCGCCACGGGGTCGAACTTGCGCACTTCCAGCTTGTCCGGATGCAGGCGCTTGTTCTTGGTCGTCACGTAGAAATGGCCGGTGCCAGCGGACGAAAGCAGCTTGATCTTATCGCGCATGACGCAGCTCCTAATCTCAGATCTTCATGCCCTGCGCGCGCAGCTCAGCCACGATCTGATCGATGCCTTTCTTCTCGATCGTGCGCAGTCCATGCGCCGAGATACGCAACGACACCCAGCGCTTTTCGGCTTCCAGCCAGAATCGCTGGTTATGCAGATTCGGCAGGAAGCGGCGGCGCTTCTTGTTGTTCGCGTGAGAGACGCGATTTCCAACGGCCGGCCCTTTGCCGGTAATCTCGCAGACGCGCGACATATAAACGACCTTAAAAATCAGATACTTGTCTAGGGCGGCGATCTTCGCCCACGGGAGCCGGGCTTTATACCAGGAGTCCCTCGCCGCGGCAAGCGTACCGTTACAGAAGCCCGTGCTCCGCGAAGGAGTAGCACTGGGTCGCACCCACGATGATGTGATCCAGCACCCGCATGTCCATCAGCGCCAGGCCAGCCTTCAGCCGCCGCGTGATCGCCTCGTCCGCCGGGCTGGGCGTGATCCCGCCGGACGGGTGATTGTGCGCCAGAATCACGGCAGTCGCATTGTGCAGCAGCGCCTGGCGCAGCACCTCACGAGGGTGCACCTGTGCACAGTCGACCGTACCGCGAAACAGCTCCTCGAAGGCGATCAGGCGATGGCGATTGTCCAGGTGAAGGCAGCAGAACACTTCATAGGGGCGATCACGCAGTTGCGCCTGCAGGAAGCGGAACGTCGCCTGCGGCGTCGTCAGCGGTTGTCCGGAGCGCAGCTCCTCGTGCAGGTGACGGCGGGCGAGCTCGACGGCCGCTTGGATGGCTGCATAGCGCGCCGGTCCGATGCCCTTGCGCGTCCAGCGCGCGCGTTCTGCTGCCAGCAAGGTGCGCAGGGAGCCGAAGTCCCCGAGTAGATTGCGGGCCAGCTCGACTGCCGAGCAACCGCGCGTTCCCGAGCCGATCAGCAGCGCGAGCAGTTCCGCGTCCGAGAGGGCTCGTGGGCCGTGCTCGAGAAGCTTCTCGCGCGGGCGTTCGGTGCGCGGCCAATCACGGATGGCCAGGACTCGCGCGGTGGATGTCGAGGGCATCGGCGGACTCCTTGGGAAGGACGGCGCATCGTGCGGCGGGTACGCCGCATTGACCAGGGGGAATAACCGGCTAGTTCGTGCACAAATGCGCAGTCTCGCACCAGAGTTTGCGTCGCCGGGGAGCGGGGCCGGATAATCGCACCCATGGCGCAAGGCAAACGCATCCTGCTGGGGGTCACCGGTGGCATCGCGGCGTACAAGAGCGCCGAGCTCGTACGCCGCCTGCGCGAGCGTGGCGCTGACGTGCAGGTGGTCATGACCACCGCAGCTCGCGAGTTCGTCACTCCGCTGGTCTTCCAGGCGCTTTCCGGGCGAACCGTGCGCACCGACCTGTGGGACAGCGCGGCCGAGGCCGCCATGGGGCACATCGAACTGGCGCGCTGGGCCGAGCTGGTGCTCGTCGCGCCCGCCAGCGCCGATTTTCTGGCGCGGCTCGCCGGCGGTCGCGCCGACGACCTGTTGGCGACGTTGTGTCTCGCCACCACCGCGCCGATTGCGGTTGCGCCGGCGATGAATCGACAGATGTGGGCCAACCCCGCCACCGTGGCGAACGTCGATCGGCTCCGCCAACGGGGTGTCCACATCCTCGGTCCAGGTGTGGGCGAGCAGGCCTGCGGTGAAGTGGGCGAGGGCCGCATGCTCGAGCCCACCGATCTCGCCGACCGTCTGCTCGATCTCCTGCCCGGCACGGGTCCTCTGCGCGGCCGCCGAGTGTTGATTACCGCCGGCCCGACGCGCGAGCGCATCGATCCGGTTCGATTCATCAGCAATCGCAGCTCGGGGAAGATGGGCTTTGCGGTTGCGCAGGCGGCCCGCGAGGCCGGCGCAGACGTCGTGCTGGTGAGCGGCCCGGTAGCGTTGGCGACCCCGCCGGGTGTCCGGCGCGTCGACGTCGAGAGCGCCGAGGCGATGCTTGCGGCAGTGCAACGCGAGGTCGAGCAGGCGGACATCTTCATCTCGACGGCGGCAGTGGCGGATTATCGTCCGGCGCGCCCCGCCGAACAGAAGATCAAGAAGCACTCCGAGCGCCTCCAGCTCGACATGGAGCGTACCGTCGACGTGCTTGCCAGCGTCGCCGCTTGCGCGCACCGGCCGTTCGTCGTCGGGTTCGCGGCCGAGACAGAGTCGGTGGAGCAGAACGCACGGGCCAAGCTGCTGAAGAAGAACCTCGACATGATCGCCGCCAATGAAGTTGGCCACACCAAGGGATTCGACTGCGAGGACAACCATTTGATCGTTCTCTGGCGCGCCGCGCGCCGCGACTTGGGCAGCGGGCCGAAGCTGCAATTGGCGCGCGAGCTCATGCGGCTGATCGCGGAATCCTACCAGGCGGCCGCCGAGGCGAGTGCGCACGGGACGGCGCAGGTTTGAGCCGTCAAGCCCGCGCGGCACACCCGCTGAAGGTGCGCATTCTCGATCCTCGGCTGGGGAGCGAGTTTCCGCTGCCGGCCTATGCGACCGCGGGCTCGGCCGGGCTGGATCTGCGCGCCTGTCTGGATGGGCCGTTGACGCTCGCGCCCGGCCGGGCGGAGCTCGTTCCGACCGGGCTTGCCATCCACATCGAGGATCCAACTCTGGCGGCCGTGATCCTGCCGCGCTCCGGCCTCGGTCACAAGCACGGCGTGGTGCTCGGCAATCTGGTCGGCCTGATCGACTCCGACTACCAGGGTCAGCTGATGGTGTCGTGTTGGAACCGGGGCGGCGAGTCGTTTCTCATGCAGCCCGGGGAACGCATTGCCCAGCTGGTGATCGTCCCGGTCGTCCAGGTGGCGCTCGAGGTCGTCGGCTCGTTCGAAGTCAGCGCGCGCGGCGCCGGCGGTTTCGGCCATTCCGGCCGGAATTGACGCCGGTCGTTTGCCGGCCGGTCAATCCGTCGTCGGATAAGCTGGCGCGATTTCAGTCGATTTCAGAGTTGGCATCCTCGGTCATTGACCGGCGAAGATTCCGGGCAGATGCCGAGCGCCATGGAGGCGGCGCAGAATGAGTGCACCGCCCGCTGACGGCTCAAAGACGACGAGATTATTCCCATGCGCACAGATGCGAATGGCCTCACCGAGGTCCGGGCGCGCCACGCGGCTCTTTGGGGCATCCGCAAGTCGCGCGCAATGCTGCCGAATCTCTTGGATGAATGTCACGGCGCGCCTCGGGTTATCCAGGGCGATGTAGTCGCCGATCTCCTCTAGGTCGGTTTCCGCCTGTGGGGTGAAATACGCGACCATTCACTTTGCGGAGCCCCGGGTCATCTTGGTGTACTTGCGCTCGAGGCGATCCAGTACGTCCGCAGCGGGCTTCGGTCTGCCGCTGCGCCGGCCTTTGTCGATTTCCCCCCGCAGAGCATCGAGCACGGCCTGGCGCCGCTGCTGCTCCTCCTCCAGGAGCCGCAGTCCGTCGCGGATGACCTCGCTCGCCGACGAGTACCGCCCGCCCTCGACTTGCTCCTTCACGAAGCTCTCGAAGTGTTCACCCAGTGTGTAGCTTGAAGGCATTGGGTATCCCCACAACATGAGCTATCAGAAACTATCATAAACTGATACCACTGTCGTCGCTAGACTTGCGGCAGCCGAGCTGCCGCTTCGTCGAAAGTGATCATCGGAACGCGGCCGGCCGAACCGCACTGCCCAAGGGTGCACACAATGAGCAAAGTCGGCCGAATGGCGCCGATAGAAGGCAAGTGCTCGTTCCAATGGCGCCTTATCCTGGAACTCGAGTTCCTGAGTGTCGAGCAACGCGTTGAACGAGCGGGAGTCTGCGGCGAATCTTCGCCCGGTTTGCATGAAGCAGCACGCTCAACGGCAGAATCCCCCGTCAGTGCGGACCCCTCAGGCCGACAGGCCAGGATCGGCTTCGGAGGGCCACATCGAAGCGCATGTCCCAAGCTGCCGGCCGGCGCGTGGCGCGGTGGCATCGGGTCCGGCCGGAGCCGAACCCGGTGCGGGCGCCCTCAGCCGTCCTTGGCCGATGATCCGTGGCTCGACAGCCGGTCCAAGCCGGCGCGCAGATCCGCCTTCAAGTCGTCGGGCTCTTCGAGCCCGATCTGTAGCCGCAGGGCGAAACCACCGGGATTCCAGCGGGTCGCGGTTCGGTATCCGCGGCAGTCGAACGGGACGATGAGGCTCTCGAAGCCGCCCCAGGAGTAGCCCATGCCGAAGATCGAGAGGTGATCGAGCATGTCGGCGAGACTCTCGCGGCTGAAACCCGGCCGCAGAATGACGGAGAACACGCCAGTGGAACCCTTGAAGTCGCGCTTCCAGAGCTCGTGGCCCGGACAGGACGGGAACGCCGGATGCAGCAGCGTCGCAACCTCTGGCTGCGCCCGCAGCCAGCGCGCCATCTCCAGGCCTCGGGTCTGCGCCTCCTTGAGTCTGATGTGCAGCGTGCGCATTCCCCGCAGGGCGAGCGAACAGTCCTCGGGACCCGGCAGCATGGCCATGCTTTGATGGGTTTTCTTCAGATCCGGCCATGCCTCGGCGCGCGCGCTCACCAGCCCCAGCAGCAGATCGGAATGTCCGCTCAGGTACTTGGTGCCGGCTTCCACCGCCAAATCGCAGCCGTGCTCGTGGGGAGAGAAGAGCAGTGGGGTGGCCCATGTATTGTCGATGATCGTCTTGATGCCGCGCCGTGCCGCCAATTCAGTGATCCGGGGCACGTCTTGGACCTCGAAGGTCTGCGAACCGGGCGATTCGAGGAAGATGGTCGACGTATTTGCTTTGACGAGCGGCTCGAGACCACCGCCCAGCAGAGGGTCGTAAAAAGTCGTTTCGATCCCGAATCGGGTCAGGAAGCCCGAGCACAGCGCGCGTGTCGGGAGGTACACGCTGTCCGGCATGAGCAGATGGTCTCCCTGCTTGAGCGTGCTCAACAGCGCCATCGCTACCGCCCCGAGCCCGGATGGACAGAGCACGGTGCCTGCGGCCCCGGTGAGCGACGTCCAGGCGCTCTCCAGGCTCTCTATGGTCGGGGTGCCGGCGGTGCCGTAGGTGTACCGGGCGCGGCCATGCTCAAGGTCTTCCAGGGTCTTGAACAGAACTGTCGAGCCCCGATAAGTCGGCGTATTGATGAAGCCGAAGTGCTCATCGGACATCCTGCCCAGCTTGGACAGCCGCGTGCCGATGCCCATCTGTTTCCCCTTGTGTTGCATAGATTTCCGTCGGCGTACGTCATGGCTGTGCTGGGGCTATCATAGAGCTCCCATGCCCGAAGCCAAACCCCATGCGGAGCCATGCGAGCGCAACAAGGGCCCGATCCTGGAGGTGCTGCGCCAGTACTTCGCCGACCGCCGCCGGGTGCTTGAAATCGGCAGCGGCACCGGACAGCATGCGGTGCACTTCGCGGGCGCGCTGCCGGGGCTGACCTGGCAGCCGTCCGATCTGGAGCCCAATCTGGCCGGTATCCGCCGCTGGATCGACGAGGCGCGGCTGCTGAATCTGCAGCCTCCGATTGCCCTCGATGTTTGCGATCCCTGGCCGGACGCGCAATTCGATGCCGTGTTCACGGCGAATACGCTGCACATCATGAGCTGGGCGGGCGTGCGCGCGCTGTTCGCCGCGTTGCCGGCGATACTCGAGGAGGGTGGCGTGTTGGCGGCGTACGGTCCCTTCAAATACGGCGGCGGCTTCACCAGCGCGAGCAATGCCGCGTTCGACGCGTGGCTCAAGCAGCGATCGTCGCAGAGCGGCATTCGCGATTTCGAGGCGGTGAATGCGCTGGCGCAGTCATCCGGGATGACACTCTTGGAGGACCGGCCGATGCCTGCGAACAATCGAACCCTGGTTTGGCGCAGGCTCGGATCCTGATCGACGCCGGCTGCGGGCGGTGAGATAATCTTCGCCTCTGGCACCGGAGGTCGATTTCATGAAGTCAGCCAGGTGGCTAAGTCTCGTGTGCATCGTGCTCGCACTGAGCGCTCCGGTGGCGCTTGCCGGCAGTTACAGCAACACGGTCGCATTGTTCAAGCACGCCGGCGCCACCGCCGAATTTTTCAACAGCAGCTACGGATACGCCGTGTTTCCAACGGTTGCCAAAGGCGGTCTTGGCATCGGCGCCGCCTACGGCGAGGGACGGGTCTATGAGCGGGGCCGGTACATTGGCACCGCCTCCATGACCCAGGTCAGCTTTGGCTTTCAGCTCGGCGGCCAGGCGTATAGCGAGATGGTGTTTTTCAAGAATCCGGCGGCGCTCAAGCTCTTCGAAGCCGGCAACTTCTCCTTGAGCGCGGACGTCAATGCGGTGGCGCTCACGGCTTCGGCCTCGGCGAGCGCCGGCACCGCCGGGACCGAGGCCGGTGTCAGCGGCAACGAGCGCCACGCGGTCGCCGCCGGCCATTACCAGAATGGCGTCGCTGTGTTCACGATCGCCAAGGGCGGCCTGATGTACGAGGCCGCAGTGGCCGGCCAGAAGTTCTCGTTCACGCCGGCGCATTGAAATAGGCCGTCGCGCCAGCGTCGTTCGCCCGGTGCGTCGAGTCGAGGCGTGAGCCGCAACGGCTCGGTATCCGCTCGCGCTCGGGGCGTGATTGCGCGCAGCGCGCATAACCGCTACTTTCCATTTCCTTAGTTTTCAAGACAGATGGTCACACCCATGACGAGCTTGGTCCAGGACGAGAACCGGTCGCGATTCGATGCCATTGCCGCCCAATGGGACGAGTCGCCGATGCGTACCAACATGGCCAAGGCGGTGGCCGATGCGATCGCGGCCGAGGTGCCGTTGGAGTCACACTGGCGGGCGCTCGAATACGGCTGTGGCACCGGACTCGTCGGGCTGAGACTGCTGCCGCATCTCGGTCATGTGCTCGAAACCGACTTGTCGTCCGGCATGCTGGCCGTGCTCGAGGAGAAAGCGCGCGCCGCGGGACTGGACAAGATTGAAACACAGGTCCTCGACTTGACCACCAATACGCCGCCCGCAACGCGTTTCGATCTGATCTTCAGCAGCATGGCTTTGCATCACATCCCGGACGTCGCGGGGCTGGTGCGCACGTTCTTTTCCATGCTGTCCCCCGGCGGCTGGGTCGCGCTGGCGGATTTGGACGCCGAGGACGGCAGCTTCCATAGCCCCGATGTTCCCGGAGTGGAGCATCACGGATTTGAGCGCAAGACTCTGGAGGGCTGGGTGCGCGCAGCGGGATTTACCCGGGTAAGCATACGTACGGCGTATACGGTCGAGCGGGAGCGGGACGGGCAGCAGCGCCGTTACCCGATTTTCCTCGCCATCGGGCGACGACCGTAATCACAAGTATTCAGCCCGGCGTCGCCGTCGCCAGGTGGGGGGAAACTCCTTGTGCCGAATTGCTTCGTGGCCGACGCGCGCTCGCAACCGCGCTCAGATCCTCCGACCGTAGTACACCGCCGAGACATGGGTCGCCTCGGCGAAGAACAGCCAGCGCTCGAGCAACAGACCGACGCCGGCGCAAGCGAGCGCCAGCGTCGTGGTTGTCATCGGGGCCAGTGCCAGGCCGGCCATGATGCTGCAGGCAAGCGGCAGGGCGAACCCGATGACGAGGACCATGTGTCGCAGCTTCACTGCGTGCCGGCGCGCCACGGCAAATCCCATCTGACGCAGGATGTAGTTTTCCGTGAAGTGTGGCGCGTCGAGCGCTCTCGCCTCGACACCCTTGGGTAGACCGATAGCGGCGGCAAGTGTCGCGAGCGGCGTCTGCGCGTCGATGTGCCGCCAATAGGCGCGTTTGGCAATCAGGGCAACGCCCGCAGCCGCAGCCGCGGCCACGCTCGCCGTCGCTCCCGTCGCCCCGAGATCCACAGTATGCAGTGACGCGTACAACACTGCGCCGGAGAACACGGCATAGAGCAGATAATCCGGGGCGGTGTGCCGATTGTGCCATTGGCGGATCGGTTTCAGGCTGGCATAGATCATCGCCGTGCAATACACCGTGCCGAGCGAAGCGACGAGCGCTGCCAGGCCCAGCAATCGCGTCCAAATGACCTGCCCGTCGTGCCAGGAAACGGCGACGAAGACGATGGCCACGGGGTAAGTCAGCACCGCGGCGACGCCTTCGCGCGACAGCCACGAGGAGCGCCATTGGCTGAACGCGCGCCAGGCACGCTGCTTGCGCTCCAGATGAAACACCGAGGCGCCGAGTCCGAGCGAAGCGAACAGCAGGGAGATGGTGACGCCAACGGCGAGCAGAATCCGCGCGTGTCCGGGCAGCAGCCCCAGAGCCGAGTATGCCCCGAGCCAAGCCAGCAGCCCGAACCCGAACCCGGTCGCGGTGGTCAGTAGCAGAACCGAGGCGGCCGGTTTCATCGGCTGAGAGCCTTGTCGATAAGCTCGAGCAGCGCCGTGCCGATGCCCTTATTGCCCGGGGCGGGTGGTTTCACCGGTGCGGTCGGGATCGTCGCTCGGCGCGGCGGCAAGTATTTGTTGGTCGGCCGATAGCCGAGCCCCGCGAGCAGATCGACTCCGCCGCGCTCCTTGACGAGCTTCGAGACCTTGCTGTCCGGGTCGGCGAGGTCGCCGAAGTGTCGTGCCCGTGACGGACAGGTAGCGACACAGGCGGGCTCGCGCTCGGCCGGTGGGAGGTTTTCATCGTAGATGCGGTCGACGCACAGCGTGCATTTGCGCATAACACCCTGCTTCTCGTCGAGCTCGCGCGCTCCGTACGGACAGGCCCAGGAACAGAGCTGGCAGCCGATACATTTTTCGGTATCGACCAGCACGATGCCGTCCTGTACCCGCTTGTAGGATGCGCCGGTCGGACAGACCGTGACACACAGCGCGTCATCGCAGTGCAGGCAGGAACGCGGGACATTGACTGTCCGGGAACACCCCTCTTCCTCGGTTTCGTAGGAATGAATCCGGTTGAACCACACTCCGTCCGGCTCCGGGCCGTACTTGTCGTAGTCGGGCAGGATCCCGGCCTCTCCGCCGGTGTTCCACTCCTTGCAGTTGACCGCGCAGGCGTGACAGCCGACGCAGGTGTCGAGATCGATCACCAGGCCGAGCTTCTTTGCACCCGGCGCTCTCTCTGGCAGCATGGTCATGCGGAGTTCTCCGCGGCCCAGCGGACCCGCAGAGGATTTGCGGCGGGTTGCGGTGCAGTCTCATGGTGTGGGTCGGGCCCGCAGGGTTCGATGGATACGGTCAGGTCGAACCAGGCGGCCTGACCGGTGACCGGATCGGAATTGGAGTGCTGCGGTTCATCGCCCTGGTTCGGTAGGTATTCGGAAATGACGTGATTGAGCAGGAAGCCGTGGCGGAACTCCGGGGCGTCGTGCCGCAGCGCCCAGGCGCCGGCGCGCTTGCCGATCGCGTTCCAGGTCCAGACGGTGTCGCGGTTGACGCCGGCCATGGTCCGCGCCCGGCATTTGAGGCAGCCGTTGCGCGAGCGGACCCATACCCAGTCCTCGTCGCGAACGCCCAATTGGGCGGCGAGATCGCGATGCAGATAGATGCGGTTTTCCGACAGCACCTGCCGCAGCCAGGCGTTGTGCGAGCCCCAGGAGTGGTACATCGCCATGGGCCGCTGCGTAATGGCATGCAGCGGGAATCTTTCGCGGTCCGTCATCGCTTCCTCGAGCGGCACGTACCACATGGGCAGCGGATCGAAGAACTGCTTGACACGCTCGCGCAGGCGCTGCGGCGGACGGCGCACGCCGTGTCCCTCGGCGGCCAGACGGAATCGTTGCAGCGGCTCGCAATAAAGTTGCAGCACGATCTGGGCGTCGTCGTCGATCAAGCCCATCGCCTTGGCGCCGGTCAGGTAGGCTCGGTTGGCGTGTTTGAAGTACAGCTGCTCATGCGGCAATTCGTGCCGCCAGAAGCTGCCGTTCTCGATATAGCGATCGAGCTGGCGCGGATTCGGCGCTCCTGTGCCGATCGCACGGCCGTCCTCGCCACGGAAGCCGGCCAGCGGCCCGAGGCCGGGTCGGCGCTCGTGGCGCACCATGTAGTCGGCGTAGGAGCAATAGAGGGGCGCGCCCTGCTGGTCGGTGAAATCCGCCAGGCCGAGGCGGCCGGCAAGCTCGATGAGCACATCCTGGAACGGCCGGACGTCCCGATCGGGCCGCAGCACAGGTATGCGGATCGCGTCGGCCGGACCATCCGCCGAACCGATTGGCCGATCGAGCAGCGAGATGCAGTCGTAGCGCTCGAGGTAGGTCGTATCCGGCAGCACCAGATCGGCATATGCGACGGTTTCCGATGCAAAGGCATCCGCAACGATGACGAAGGGGATGCGGTAGCCTCCCTGCTCGTCGCGCTCGCTCAACATCCGGGTGGTCTCGCCGGGATTCATCGCCGAATTCCACGCCATGTTCGACATAAACAGGAATAACGTGTCGATCGCCTTCGGGCCGGCTTCGTACGCTCGCGCGATCGCCATGTGCATCAGGCCATGAATCGCGATGGGGGCTTCCCACGAGAACGCGCGGTCGAGCCGCAGCGGCTCGCCGGCCTCGTCGACCAGCAGGTCCTCCGGCCCGTTCGGAAAGCCAAGCGGGGGCGCATCGAGTGGGCCGCCCGGCTTGCGGGCGCGCCCGGGCGGCGGTCCGCCGGGAATCGGCTTCGGATAGGGCGACTTGTAGCGCCACGACCCCGGCGTATCGATCGCGCCGAGCAGCATCTGCAGCAGGTGAATCGCGCGACAGGTGTGAAACCCGTTTGAATGCGCAGAGACGCCGCGCATGGCATGCATCGCGACCGGCCGCCCCGTCATGGTCGCGTGACGACGCCCCGCGGTGTCCGTCCACGGTTGATCGAGTACGACCGGCTGATTGAACGCGACTTCGGCAATTTCCGCCGCGATGCGGCGGATGGTGGTGGCGTCGATGCCGCAGCGGGCGGCAACGGCCTCCGGAGCATACTGTGCCCCGCTATAGCGCTGCGCCAGCAGCGCGAAAGCCGGGCGGGCCCGACGTCCGTTCGGCAGCACGAACTCCCCGAGCAGCGCCGGATCCGTCCCGATCGTCTGCGCGGCGACGAGGGCGCCGGATGAGCGATCGAAGCACAGCTCGCGGCCGTGCGCATCGCGGGCGATCAATCCGTGCTCGGACTCTCCGGGGGCATCGATCACCAGATGGTGAGCATTCGTGTAGCGGACGAGGAATTCCGTGTCGATCCGGCCCGCCTCGAGCAAGCAGTGAATCAGCGCGAATACCAGTAGACCGTCAGTTCCCGGGGTAATGGCCACGAATTCGTCCGCGATGGCCGAATACCCCGTGCGCACCGGATTGATCGAGATGATCTTCGCGCCGCGGGCCTTGAGTCTGCCCAGGCCCAGCTTGATCGGATTGGAGTCGTGATCCTCCGCGACACCGAACAGCAGAAACAGCCGGGTGTGCTCCCAGTCCGGCTCGCCGAATTCCCAAAACGCCCCGCCAACCGAGTACAACCCCGCCGCGGCCATGTTCACGGAGCAGAAGCCGCCGTGCGCCGCGTAATTGATCGTACCGAACATCCGGGCAAAGTGGCCGGTGAGCGACTGTGATTGGTCACGTCCCGTGAACAGCGCGAGGCGATTCGGGTCGGTGGCGCGGATCGCGGCGAGCCGATTCGTGGCGATCCGCAGGGCCTCGTCCCAGGAAATCGCCTCGAACTCACCGGAGCCGCGCACGCCGCTGCGCCGCAGCGGGGTGGAGAGCCGCGCCGGTGAGATCGCGGTCATGATCCCGGCGGACCCTTTGGCGCAAAGCACTCCGCGGTTGACCGGATGGTCGCGATTGCCCTCGATGTAGCGCAGCTTGCCGTCTTCCAGGTGTACCTTGATGCCGCAACGGCAGGCGCACATGTAGCAGGTCGTGCGCGCGACGGTTCGCTCCGGCTGCGGGTGCTTCGCTACAGGCCGCATTGATGACTGCGCTTCTTTCCTCCGAACCTGGGGTAATCATGGTCGCGGCGCAGATATAAAGCCAATTCAAATAGAAAACGCCTCCATACCATTTATATATATCGCTCGGGTACCCAAAAGGGCGCCGCCATCGCCCGCGAGTCCGCCCGAGCGGCCTGCGAAGGGAAGGTGCTTTACGGCTCGCCCTTCACCCCGTACTGCGGCTTGGCAACCCGCCGTTCCGCTGCGAAACGCGACTCCCGGGCGAGCCATCGCCAGAGGGCTGGATTCAGTGCACGTAGGAGCCTGCGTTCACGTCGATCGTGCAGCCGGTCGCATGGTCGGCAAGCCCGCTGGCGAGAAATACGACGATTGGCGCTACGTCATCCGGGGTCGTCAAACGTGTGAGCGCAATGTCGCCGCTGGCGTGATCCTCGCCATAGCGCTCGATGAAATCCCGCGCCATGTCCGTCCTGGTGAATCCGGGGGCAACGTTGAACGCGAGCACTCCGCCTTTGCCGAAGCCACGCGCCACGGAACGTGTCAGCGCCACCAGTCCGGCTTTGGAGGCGGCATAGGCGAGATAGGACGGCTGATCGCCGCGAAACGCCGCGCGCGAACTGATGTTGATGATCCGTCCGCCGCCGAGTCCGACAAAGTGCTCGATCGCGAGCTTGGTGAGCATGGCCGGCGCTCGAAGGTTCACGGCCATGGTCGCGTCCCATCCGGCGGCCCACCCGGCGAGGTCGCCTTCGAGCGGCGACGACACCGCGATGCCGGCATTGTTTATCAAGGTGTGGATCCGCCCAAAGCGGCTCATCACGTCGTGCCAGAGTGCGGCGCACGCGGTGCTATCGGCAAGGTCCGCCTGAAATGCCTCCGAGCCATGCCCGACTTGTGCCGCGAGGGTCAGCGCGCGAGCGCGCTGATCGCGATAGTGAACCGCAACTCGTGCCCCCGCGCTGCCCATCGCGCGGGCGATGGCCGCGCCGATCCCTCGGCTCGCGCCGGTTACCAGAACGTTGGTGTTGGTCAAGTCGATCTGCACGGATGAGGCTCGATTCGCCGTATGAATGACCCTGCGAGTGTATCACCGCGAAAATTGTCGCGGCCTCGACAGCCGCCGCCTGGATGGCGCGATCCCGCTCAGCCGGCGGGACTCGGCGCGCTGGGCGGCATCTCGAGCAGCCGCAGAAAAGCCTCGGCGGGCGGGGCGGTATGACCATCCGACCGACGCACGACGCTGAGCGGACGGTGGATGTCGAGAGACTTCACGGGCAATCGGACCAACTCGCCGGCCGCCAGCTCCCAGGGCATGCACACTTGCGGCAACCAGGCGATGCCACCGCCGTGCACCGCCGCTTGCTTGATCGCCTCAGTGCTCCCCAGTTCCACGATGTTGCTCAGGGGAATGCCGTGCCGCCGCAGGCGCTCTTCAACCAATTCCCGTGTGCCGGACCCAGGCTCGCGCATCAACAGTGGCTGATCGGACAGGTCTGGAGGCGACAGGTGTCTGCTGCGGCTCAACGGATGATCCGCCGAGGCGACGGGCACGATCTCATCGACCAGGAATCGTTGTACGCGCAGATCCCGCACGTGCAACGGTCCTTCGGTAAACCCCAGCATGAAGCGCAGGTCGGCCACCCCCTGCGCGACCTGTTCGGTATTGCCGACGAACATCGCTAGTTTGATGGCCGGGTGGCTGCGGCGGAAGCGCGCCAGCAGCTTCGGCAGGATGTAAGTGCCCACCGTGTTGCTGGCTCCAATCGTGAGGTGGCCCTGGCGGGCCTCGGACAGCTCGCGCGCCGATATTTCCGCCAAGCGCGCGATCGCGAACAGCCGGACGGAGTAATCACGCAGCACTTCACCGGCGTGAGTCAGGCGCATGCCGCGCGGCAGGCGCTCGAACAACACGACACCGATGCGCTGCTCGAACTCCTTCAGTTGGCGCGAAATCGCCGGCTGCGAGATATGCAGGCGTTCGGCACAGGCGGTGATGCTGCCGGTTTCCGCAACGGTGTGAAAGATCTCGAGGTGATGCAGATTCATATCGAATCGCTATGGCGCTACGATACGGGAATTCTATTCGATATGGCTTGGGCGGCGGCGTCAAATGCCGCGTTGCGGCAAGCCGGGCCGTCCTTGCGGGCCCCGCAGGCCCCCTGTCGGCGCCGACAGTCCGATGCTCCGTCCCCGGCAACCGCCGGCTCGGGCCGGAAGCGGCCGCTGCCCACTCGCCCCGGCGCCGTCTCCGGCCAGGAGCCAGGAAGTGCCGACTCAGTCAGGCCTCGACACCGACCGGAACGGTATAGCCGGCCCGCGGCAGCAGTATCTGCAGCAATGGTCCGGTCATGACCGTCGTGACCACCGCCATGATGACCAGCATGGTGAAGACCTTCTGCGGGATGAACCCGAGGTCGAAGGCGATATTGAGCACGATCAGTTCCATGAGCGCCCGGGTATTCATGAGCGAGCCGAATATCGTTGCCTCAGTGCGGCTGAACCCGCTGGCGCGGCTCGCCAGATAGACCGGGATCACCTTGCCGATGATCGCCGCGACCAGCACGACGGCGAGCCACATCCAGTCGGAGGCGCTCGTCAAGCCGAGGACGTTGGTTCGCAGGCCTGTATACGTGAAGAACACCGGCAGAAAGAAAATCAGCACGAACTTTCCGATCTGGGCGCGCCAACCTGCCACGAATTCGCGATCGTGATGGAACAGGAGTCCGGTCAGGAAGCCGCCGAAGATCGTGAAGATGCCCAGCTTCGAGGTGCAGATGCCCATGGCAAAGATCAGGCAAAGAACCACCGTCATCAGATTGGGCGGAATCTGGCCGTTCTCGACGGGCATGCGTACCAGAAGCCGACGGATCAGGCGGCGCAGCCCAAACCAGGCGACGCCCCCCAGGAGCACAATGCCGACGATCCGCAACCCCATGGCGGTGATCGAAAACCGCGCCGAGGCATAGGCCGCGATGCCGGCCAGAAGCACCCAACCCGTCACATCGTTCATCGCGGCCGCCGAAATCGCCACAACGCCGATTTCCGTCTGTGTCAGCTCGAATTCCCGCAGAATCCGCCCCAAGATCGGTACCGCGGTTATCGCCAGTCCGACGCCGACAAACAGACTGTACGTGAGCGGCGCGATCGTCGGCGCCAGGGAGCGTGCCGACAGTTCGCCGATGGCGAAGCCGAGCGCAAAAGGAATAGAGACGGAAGCGGCCGCGATGCCGATCGCGGCATTGCGATTCCGCCGGCGCGTCAGGTGCCCGAACTCGAAATCCATGCCAATCTGAAACATCAACAGCACCAAGCCGATTTGACTGATGACCGTGATCGCAGTGGAGGCGTGGGTCCCGAAAAGTGTCTGGGACAGGTGCGGAAAGAAGTGGCCGAACAGTGACGGTCCGAGCAGCAGTCCGGCGATGATCTCGCCGATGACGCCGGGTTGATGCCAGCGGCGCAGAAGTCGGTTGCCGATGCGGGCCGCGGCAATCATCACGATGAGTTGCACAAGAACGCTGGAAAGCAGACCTTGCGCGTGCTGGGCAGGTGGGTGCATGCGTGCCGATCCCCATGCGCAGGCAGGCCGCGTGGTGGGCCGCGCCCAAGCGCGTCGACGTGAACGTAAAATGGGTTTCCGGCACGGCCCGCAAGCGCGTGCGGCGTGGTGAGTATTACGTTATTGTGGTGTCAAGGCAAGAGTCATGAGTGACAGGCGGATCCGCAGCGTGGTGATCGTCGGGGGCGGCACAGCCGGCTGGATGACGGCCGCCGCGCTGTCGAACGCGCTGGCTGGGTTGGACCTGCGGATCCGACTGATCGAATCGGCGCAGATCGATACCATCGGGGTCGGAGAGGCGACCATTCCGCCGATCATGGACTTCATCCGCCAGCTCGGCATCGCTGAGGGCGACCTGGTCCGGGACATCAAGGCCACGTACAAACTGGGAATCGGTTTTCGTGACTGGACCAGACCCGGAGACTTCTATTTCCACCCCTTCGGCCCGGCCGGGCCCGGCATCGCAGACGTCCCATTTCAGGCCTACTGGCTGAAGATGCTCCTGGCAGGCAAGGCGCAGCGCCTCGAGGCATACTCGATTCAGGCGGCGGCTGCATTGCGTGGACGCTTCGCGCGCCCCGTGCACGCGCCGAATACGCCGCTGAACAAGATTACCTATGCCCTGCATTTCGATGCGCGACGTTTCGCGCAGTATCTGCGCGGTTACGCCGAGGCTCGCGGCGTAGTGCGCAGCGAGGACCACGTTCAATATGCGTCGGTTCGCAGCACGGACGGCTTCGTAGACTCGCTAACCCTTGAATCCGGAGAGTGCCTCAGCGCGGATTTGTTCATCGATTGCAGCGGGTTTCGGGGTGTACTCATCGAGGGAGCGCTCCATACGGGATATCAGGACTGGCATCACTGGCTGCCGTGCGATCGGGCGGTGATCGTGCACAGCGAGCGCTCCATGCCTCCTGACCCTTACACGCTCGTGACCGCCCGAGAGGCGGGTTGGCAGTGGCAAATTCCTCTCCAGAACCGTGACGGAAACGGATACATCTACAGTGCGGAGTTCAGCAGCGATGGGGCTGCGATGGAGCGGCTGCTCGACCGACTGGCTGGCCGTGCGCTGAATGAGCCGATCGCGCTGCGTTTCAGTCCCGGGCGACGCACGGTCGCCTGGCACAAGAACGTGGTCGCGCTGGGGCTGGCCGCGGGGTTCCTCGAGCCGCTCGAGGCTACCTCGATCCACTTCATTCAGCGCGGTATCGCCATGCTTCTGAAGTTCTTCCCGGATCGCGATTTCGCCGCTGCCGACATCGCCAGATATAACAAAACACTCGAAACGGAATTCTGCGGGGCGCGCGACTTTCTGCTGATGCACTACAGCCAAACCGAGCGCACCGATCCCTTCTGGATGAGCTGCCGGGACATTCCGCTGCCGGAAAGCCTGCGCGAGAAAATCGAGCTGTTTCGCAGCCATGGCAGGATTGTGCGGGAAGAGGCCGACACTTTCCCGGTGCTCAGCTGGCTGTCCGTCATGGTCGGTCAGAACATCGTGCCACGCCGATACGATCCGCTGGTCGATGTGCTCAATGAGCAGAGGATTCAGGCTCGGCTTGAAGAACTAGGCACCTCGGTGCGGGAGTGTGTCGAGGCCATGCCGACCCACGCGCAATTCATCGCCGCGGATACTTGCCCGCAACGAGCGTCCGGCGCCCAATGCGCGAGTGGGCGCTCCGCGCGCACGTGACGGGACTGTCGTCTGGTCTCGTTCGTCACCGCGGCGTCCGCCCCAGGAGTTTTCGGCTTGCCATGCCGTCGCGGCTGCAACGGCCATGGTCGACTCGACCGAGCGGGTCATTTGCGACCGCAGGGTGGTGTTCCCGTACGAAAGCGCCGGACTCCGGGTCGCTTTCCCTGCCTGATCGATTTTGATCGTGAGCGGCTTGAACGGTCGCCGACCAATCGTGACGCTTCTGAGCACCTGTGCGCAACGCACGAAACGGGCATCGGCACAGAATCGAGCGCAAATCGACGGCAGTGCAGCAGACGCGCCCGGCGTGCTGTAGCGTCCGGGGCGCGTCCCTGTGCCAGTGACCTTGCCGGGCCGCTTCATGACTCGGGGGCGACCATCACTCGATGGACAACTACGAAGAAACGACCTCGTCGGAATGGGCTGGGAACAGGAGCGCCAGCCACACGAGTCATCTTGAGGATCGCGGCTCCCTGAACGGCATGCGCCAATGCCTCCGATCCGACTTCGGCCATCTCGATGTCGACGCAGGCGCTGATCACGTCCGAGATGGGCGATTCGCCCAGTTGCTGTAGTTCTTAGGACATGAGCGCATGGCGAGGATGTCTCAGATCGACCCGTTGGAGACACTGGTGGCCGGCCGCTTCAGGGCAGGCAAAGTCCCCGGACGTTTACCTGCAAGCCGGCGTCATCAACGTTTCCGGCGCGCAATATAGAGGCTTGTCGTCATGTTCCGGATGACATGGTTCGCAAAGACATCGCGGGCGATGCGACCGATATCGTCCAATACCGCCGCGCTATCCGGGCGCGCCATCACACTCGAGTATGTCGAATACAGAGCTACGGTTTGCTCAGCGTCGAGAGTCACAGACCAGTGGCCTGTCCGGCTCTCGGCGTAGTCAAATGACCCTGTGCGCTGTGCGCTTCAAGGCAGCTAGACGAGTCACCGAATCTAATCCGAACGGGGGTAGTCTCGTCTGCGGCTGACGGGCTGGTGCGCAATCCCAGTAATTCCTTCGTGGCCTCGTAAAACGGATCTGGACGGCTGTAGTCCCTGAACACGTTCCAGACCGCTGCCCACCAAGCTGCTGGTCGAAGTAGAATGGCCACTTTCAACAGCGCCGAGTCTTCGTCGAGCCAATGAAAGGCCGTCGCACTCACACCGAGGTCGAGCGCTTCCTGGTCAAGCGACGCGTCCTCGAATGATGCGGTGACTACCTGCAACGCCTGATCCGGGTGATGAGCAGGCGGAAACTTCGCGAGACGCTGATCCGGCTCTATGGGGCGACTAGCGGATCGGCACCCAGCGCAAGCAACCGGCGAGTCGCCATGCCGGTGCCGGCCCCGATTTCGAACACCGAAGTGTTGCGACCCAGCCCGCATACAGAGCTGAGCGTCGCATAAACCCAGTCTGGATATTCAGGCCAAGAGCTGTGATACCGGACAGGGTCCTCGCCGAACGCTTCGCGTCCACACTGCCTGGGAAGCTTGGTTGCGGTCACCTTGCCGTGAAGTATACAACCGCGCGGCACCGTGAGCTTTCCGGAGGTCATTTCTCGATTGCGGGCGACGGGTCTCCTGGCCGGCCAGCGACTCTCGCATTCCGCAGCGACTCATACCGGCTTGCGCATTGCGTCCACGGCTGCGCGGACGATAAACCCGGATCGGGTCTCACCTTGCTTTCTGGCGTAGGTATCGACCGCCCGTAGAATACGTTGCGGTAAAGTGACGTTGATCCGCGCGGCTTTGTCTCCGAGTTCGCTGAAATCGATGTCGACCACGGCCCAAGTCCAACCGCGATAGCTGCGCTTCTTCTGAAGCTGCTGAATCGATGTCGGTGCGGGGAATGCCTTGCCATCATCCAGCAGCCCTTCCAGGTGGAGGAGGATAGCCTCACGCGCATTTGTAAGCGCGTCATCCAGCGTATCGCCAGCAGAAAAGCACCCAGGCAGATCCGGGACGACGGCGCCAAACGCATGTTTGGCGTCACCAGTTTCAATTGCAATGGGATAGCGCATATATTCAGTGCCTCATTTCAAACCGGCCTGTTTGCGAATCGCCTGCACCAGGCCCTTTCCCAGGTCCTTCTTCGGATGCGGCACGGTGATCGTGCCCGGCTTGGTCGGGTGCACGAACTGATGGTGGCTACCGCGGGTGCGTTGGAGATGTCAGCCATCGCTCTGCAGCAGCTTGATCAGTTCACGGCTCTGCATCGTGTGTATTATACACACTGTCAGGAATCTGAGCCAATGACGGCTTTGCGACGATCGGGTCAGGAAACTGGATGACGGCTCCTGGCCGGTCGGCGACCGCGATACAGCCGCCGACCGGCCCACCATTCACACCTCAGTCTGCTCCGCCATTTCCAGCGCGTCATCGACCTCGATACCCAGGTACCGCACGGTACTCTTGAAGCTATTGCCCGCGGGCAATAGCATCGAAACAACACACGTGTATGTCGAAGCAGACCTAGCTACAAAGGAACGCGCGCTGCAGAGGCTGACGCCCCTTGGCGCAAACGGAATGCGATTCCGAACTACTGATCGGGTCCTGGCCTTCCTGGATACACTCTAAGCGACCGGATCATGCGAGGTGGGACGCAAGTTTTTCCGTATTCTGCCGGAACTTGCGTTCCCACTGGGCATGATTCGGAAAAGTGCATTAGGCCGGAATACGCAGCTGGGGAACAAGAACTGGTCCCCTCGCAATCCTTGATCGCGGATCCACGTGACGAGGGCGTCCCGCGTTTGCTCGGTGATTTCGAATTGTACGGGTCGTTGCGTCTTCTGTTGCATGACAACCGCTCGCGCTGCAACGCGTTCACCCTGCACGACGTCGCGGACGCGGAGCTTCACCAGGTCACATGACCGCAGCTTGCTGTCGACGGCCAGGTTGAACAGTGCCAGTTCGCGGGCGCGGTTGCCGATCTGCAGGCGA
>DAHXNE010000086.1 GCA_027366635.1 Gammaproteobacteria bacterium
CTCGATGCCCTGCCCGGTCAGAGACGCCAGATTGGCGTCGTCAATATCGGTGGCCACGACGCGCGCGCCCGCGGCCGCAAGCGCCAGCGCGCTGGCGCGGCCGATGCCCTGCGCGGCGGCCGTCACCAGCGCGATCTTGCCTTGTAGATGAGCGCCAGGATGCATGTCTGTTCTCGGGAGTTCGTCAGGGTTGGGGAATAGGAGTTCCGGGGGAGTCGTTCGAATGGTAACAGGCTTCAACCAGCGCCATGGTGCGCCAGGCATCGTCCACCGAGGAGTACAGCACCTCGTCTTCGCCGCTCGCGAATCGCTGCAGGTTGGCCATCGTGCCGATGAATGCGTCGGGGAACCAAGCGCCCTGCAGAGGCACGGTCTGCCAGGGGCCGCCCCGCGGAGCGATCCACAGCTCGTCAGGCTCGCCGCGAGGATAATCGAGCAACAAGCCGAGCTTGATGAGCGCGGCGGCCCGCTCACCCTCGATGCGAATCGTCGCGTCCTGAAACCGCCGGCCGAAGTCGTGGTGGTGATTGATCGAAAGTGTCACACGCCGCTCCGTGCCGTAATCCAGAATTGCGGAAGTGCGAGTCTGCGCGAGTGGGCTGCCCGGATAATGATAGGTCCGGGCGAGCACGGCCCGAGGCTCGCCGGCCATGGCGCGAATGGTGTCGAGGTAATGAATCGAGTGCGAAGCGATCTCGACTCGCGAATTGGGAATGAGATGCGGAAACTGCTCCCAGGGTGTCACCAGGCTCAGATGCACCTCGAGATCGAGCAGCGGGCCGAGCAGGCCGCGAGTCAGCGCGTCCGCGGCCGCGTACATCATCGGAGCGAAGCGCAACTGAAAATTGACTGCGGCCGTCAGCCGCCGCTGCCGGCACACAGCGCGGATCGCGGTGGCCTGCGCCAGATCGAGTCCAAGCGGCTTTTGAACCAGCACCACCGCCCCGGGCGCAAGCGTGGTTAGAATGCTCCGATGCGCCCCCGGCGGCGCCGCGACGTCGAACACGCAACCCTCGACGGCGGCGGCTTGTTCTAGCGAGCCATAGACGCGCTCGATTCCCCAGTGCTCGGCAGTCGCGCGGGCTTTGGCGGCATCGACATCGAACAGCCCCAACACGTCGAAGCCCGCTTTGCGGTACGCCGGCAGATGTGCATCGTTGACGATGCCGCCGGCGCCGATGATGACGATGGGACGAGGCGCCGAGGGCAACGGGTGGCGCTGGCGCAGCTCGGATAACTCCCAGGCGGCGCTCATCCGACAAGCGCCGCGACGTTCCGCTGGGCTTCGGCCAACAGCGCTCGGCTCGGCTGGTCGGTATCGAGCGCCCGGGCAAGCAGCACATCGATCACGTGCGCGAATTCGGCCAGCCGCGGATGCGGCGGCAACTCGTGCGCGTGCGCATGCAAGGTGTCGAGCTCGTGGTAGAACGGAACCAACCGATTCACCTCCGCGTCCACCCAGGTCGAGCGGCGCACGCCGATCGCGCCTTCCAGGGTGGTGATCTTGTCCATGGGCGCCGTGGCCAGATGCTGCAGGAAGGACCATGCCCAGTCCTTCACGGGCGAGCCGGCGGCCAGCGCGATCACCCAGAAAACATTGAGCGACACACTGCGCCCCCCTGGACCTTGGGGCAGCGGCGCCACCGCAACCCGCCCCCTGACGCGGCTGTCGGCCCAGGATTCCCCGAGCGCGGCGAACCCGAACCAGTTGGTCATCAGGGCCACCTTACCCGCGCAGAACAGTAATCCCGCCTTGACGCTGTCCAGCTTGTGCGCCTCGGGCGCGAGCGCCGTATCGTCGCGCGCCAGCCCCCGGAGAAAATCGAGCGCCGCTTCGGCTTGGGGCGAGCACAGCTGCGGACGTCCTTCCGCGTCGAATGGCTCTCCGCCGCGCGACCACACCTGGATGCAGAAGTCGTAGAAGCCATTATGACCGTCGGGAAACAGCGCAAGCACCGTACCGTACAGGCCCCGATCCGGCGCGTGCAGCCGCCGGGCGCTCGCGTGAAAGGCATCCCACGTGGTGGGGACCTCCAGGCCAGCCGCCTGCAGCAGGTCCTTGCGGTAAATGAGGCATTCGGGCCCGTCGTGATAGGGCAGGCCCCAGAAGCCGTCGGCGAACTCCGCAAGCCGTACCAGCGAGGGGCTCCAGGCATACGGGAAATCGGCGACCGGCGCTCGAGCCAGAAAGGGTCGCAGGTTTTGAATGAGCCCCGCGACCTGAGCCTGCGCCAACCAATCCGTCGACAGGAACGCCAAATCGATCGATCCGTCAGCCAGGGCCTCGCGGGCAAACAGCCGCGCATGCAGGTCGTTCAGCTCGAGCAACTCCAGCGCGAGGCGATCATCCCGCCCGGCATCTCGCGTGAACTGCGCGAACTGCCGGCGCAGGGCGTTCGCGAACGGATCAAATTTTCGGACTGCTATGCGCAGCTGGCGCATCGGATGCCTCCTCTTCCGGCTTCAGGCCCGCATGCACCGCGATGACGTCGGCACACGCCTTGAGTGCCGGCAACATGGTCTCCAGGGTCGGACCCGATTTCTCCTTCAACGTGGCGATGGTCAGCACCGCCTTGATGGACGAGGCCGGCGCGCCGACCGGTACGCCGATGTCGAGCCCGCCGATGAATCGCTCGCCTTCGGCGCGCTCGTAGCCGCGCGCGCGGATCACCGCCAAATGCTTCAGCAATTGCGTGCGCGCAGCCGGTTTCTCCCGCCGCCACTCCAGGTCGTGAGTAAGAAGATCTTCGCAATCGACCGGCGTCATGTTCGCCAGCAATACCCGGCCGGAGGTGGTATGCAGCGGCGAATGCAGGGAACCGACCTCGACCGACAGGCGGAAGGGCTTGGGACTTTCTTCCTGGGCCAGCACGAGCACCCGCTCGCGATGCAGCACGGACAGATGGCACGACTCACGCAAATCCTCGGCCAGGCTGCGCATCAGCGGCTGGGCTGCCTTCAGCAGCACCTCGTACGGGGAGTGTGTGCGCGAGAGCTCGAAGAGCTTCAGCGTCAAGGAGTACGCGCCCGTGGTCGGCTCGCGCCTGAGGTAACCGCGGCTCTCCAGGCAGGCCAGCATCCGGAAGATTTCCCCGGCCTGCCGGTTGAGAGCCCGCGCAAGCTCCGCCTGAGTGAGCGGCACGGCTTGCTCGGACAGGTATTCCAGGACGTCCAGGCCCTTCTCCAGCGCCGGCACGGAATACTTCGCGCGACGTTCCTCGAGGGTCAACAGGCTATCGTGGGTCATACGATCTCCTTACGGCTCAGCGTGCGGCGGCCCGGGATTTTGCCTCATGGGCGCCCGCCGCGCTGCTTCCCGCGGCCAGCGCGGCTGCCACGCGGCGCGGAGCGCGCCGCCGGCCGCCGACGGTATAAATCGCCGCGGCGGCGATCAGCACCGTGCCCTCGATCAAGCCCTGGTAGTTGGCGCCGAGATTCAGAATGTTAAAGCCGTTGGTCAGAGTGTACAGCAGCAGTGCGCCCGCCACGGTCTTCAGAACGCTGCCGGCGCCACCGAACAGCGATGTCCCGCCGAGGATAGCCGCCGCAATCACGGTCAATTCCTCGCCTGAGAGTGCGGTAGGATTCATGGCGCCGAAGCGGGAGGCGTACAGCACCCCGGCAAAACCCGCCGCGAGACTGCAGAGTACGAAGGCCCCGAGCTTGTAGGCACGCACGTTGATGCCGGCCAGCCGGGCCGCCTCGGCATTGCCGCCGACCGCGTAGACGCGGCGGCCTGCGGCGGTGAGGTGCAGCGCAAGCCCGACACCCAAGGTAAAGCCCGCCATGTACAGGATCGGCAGCGGAAATGGACCGGCACGCCCGCTCTCGAAGTAGGTCATCACCCGCAGCGCCCCCGGGGTGGTCACCATCAGCGAGCGGCCGCCGGTCACAACCAGCACCAGGCCGCGAATCGCGGTCAGTGTGCCAAGCGTGACGATGAACGCGTTGATACCGACCAGCTCGACGATGACGCCGTTCAACACTCCGACGACTGCGGCAACACCGAGCGAGGCTGCCATGGCAAGCCAGAATCCGACGTGCCCTATGACCATGATGTCCACCGCGGCGGCGAGAGCCGCGACCGACGCCACCGACAAATCGAAGTTTCCGGTGATCAGCACCACGGTCATCGCCACACCCATGATGGCGACCGGCGCGGTCTGGTACAGAATATTGATGACGTTGACCGGGCTAAGATAGCTCGGCCGACCCAGCAGAGCGGTGACCGTCGTGAGAACCGCGACAAGCAATAGCAGCGCGTAATACACGCCCGCCTCGCGCAGTCCGAGCATCCGCCGCAGCGTCCCCCTGGCGCGGCTCACGGTGCGCACCTCCACGGCGGCTCGTCGCGCGCGCCGGGCACCGCCCCGGCCGCAAGTCTGATCAGCTCGGGCGCATCGGTTTCGCCCGCGATGCGCTCGGCGACGATCGCCCCTTCACGCATCACCAGGATTCGATCGGCTTCGGCAAGCAGCAGCTTCAGTTCCGAATCGACCAGGATGACGGCGGCGCCGGTGCCGGTGAGCTCGCGGATCTGGTCGAAGATCTCGGCTCTCGCGCCGATGTCGATGCCCGCCGTCGGCTCATCCAACAGCAGCAGGCGCGTCGGGCCGCACAGCCAGCGGGCGAGGCTCACCTTCTGGGCGTTGCCCCCGGACAGATCTCGTACCGACATCTGCAGATCGTGGGCCTTGATGGCCAGACGCCGCACCGCGTCCGCCGCGACGGCGCGCTCCTGGCGTACCCGTGGAAACAGCCCCCATCGCGAGAAGCGCCGCAGATGCGCCAGAGTCATGTTCTGCCACAGAGGCAGCGCTGGCAGCAAGGCTTGCGTAGCCCGGTCCTCCGGCACGAGTGCGACGCCCGCGCGGACCGCGCCCGCCGGGGTACGCGGCACGCGCCGACCGAGGACGCGCACTTCGCCGCGCGCGTCTGAGTCCGCACCGAAGATGGCGTGCAGCAGCTCGCTGCGGCCCGAGCCGAGAAAGCCGGCGATCCCGAGCACCTCTCCGGCGCGCACGGTAAACGTACAGGGCGCAAGGCGGCCCGGGGAACGCAGGGCCTCGATCTCCGCCACGGTGTCGGCGTTGGCGGAGCGGATCGGGCGGGCGGCGCGCTGAATCGCCCGCCCGGCGATCGTCGATGCGAGGGTCGCCTCGTCGGTC
>DAHXNE010000092.1 GCA_027366635.1 Gammaproteobacteria bacterium
TCACCAGCCGATCGCGCACATGGCCGGCGAGGCGGTCGACATGTTGGTGACGGCCGTGCGCGGCCGGCGTGGGGGCGGCGCCGGGCTGGTCCATCGCCTCGTGGCGCACGAGCTCGTGGCGCGCGAGTCGGCGGCCCGGCCGAGAGACGCGACGGACTGAACCGCAAGGCTTGACAAGTCCGACCCCTGGAGCACAGGGTAGCGGTACCAATCGAGGGGGTTCTACATGAGCGAAGGCAAGTCCGGGCTCGTCGTCGCACTGACGATTGCCGCCACACTGGGCGGGCTGTTGTTCGGGTACGACACCGCGGTGATCTCGGGAGTCACCAGCGCAATCACGCATAATTTCGTCGACCCGCGGCATCTGGGGCGGACCGATGCCGACTTCCTCTCGGGGTTGGCGATCTCGATCGCCCTCATCGGGTGTGCGATCGGCGCCGGCCTGGCCGGACCGATCTCCACGCGCATTGGCCGCAAGTCCGGCCTGCTGATTGCTGGGGTCCTGTTCTTTCTCTCATCCCTCGGCGCCGGCTATCCGGAGTTCATCTGGGGCTTGTTTGGCGGCACCGGCTATCACGCGCTGCCGGCCTTTCTGGCCTATCGCACGCTGGCGGGCATGGCGATCGGCATGGCCTCCATGCTGGCGCCGATGTATGTGGCAGAGGTCGCCCCACCCGAGAAACGCGGCATGCTGGTCACGTTCCAGCAGATCGCCATCGTCGTCGGCATCATGATCGTCTATTTTGTCAACGCCGGCATCCAGGCAGGACACACGCGCGCCTACCTCATGACGACGGCCTGGCGGCACATGCTGGCCTCGGCGGCCATTCCGGCCACGCTGCTCATCATCGCGATGCTGTTCGTGCCCGAGACGCCGCGCTATCTGGTGCTGAAGGATCGCGACGGGGAGGCGCTCGCGCTCCTGAAGCGCCTGGTGGGCGATGGCGCGGCGCAAAGGACCCTGCAGGAGATCAAGGCTTCGCTCGTGCAGCATACGCGGCCGCTGTTGAGCTTCGGCTGGCTGGTGCTCATCGTGGGCATCATGCTCTCGGTGTTCCAGCAGCTGGTCGGCATCAATGCCGTGCTCTATTACGCGCCGCACATGTTCGAGACCATGGGCGCCTCGACCAACAAGGCACTGTGGGAAACGGCGATCTTCACCGGGGTGACGATGACCCTGTTCACCCTGGTGGCGACATTCACGGTGGACCGGCTCGGCCGCAAGCCGCTGCTGATCACCGGGGCGCTCGTCATGGCCGGAGCGATGACGTTTCTCGGCTTCCTGTTCGATGAGCACATCGTGAGCGTGGCCGTGGGGCAGCCCGGAGCGGGTCACGGGCCGTCCTATCTCGCCCTGGTCGCGGTCGTGCTCTACATCATGGGATTCTCGTTTTCCTGGGGACCGGTCGTCTGGGTGATGCTCGCGGAGATCTTTCCGAACTCGATTCGCGGCAAAGGCATGGCGATCGCCATCGCGGCGCAATGGATCATGGATTTCATCGTCTCGCTGACGTTCCCGATGATGGATGGCAATGCCTACCTGAACGCACACTTCAATCACGGCTTCGCCTACTGGGTCTATAGTGCGTGCGCGCTCCTGGCCGCTGTGTTCGTCATGCGCTGGGTGCCCGAAACCAAGGGGCGTACGCTCGAGTCCATCCAGCATCTGTGGCGTCCGGGCGAGACCCGCCCGGCCGAAGAAGATTCCGAGCCGGTTGCACCCTGACCGGCCTCTGCCTCGGGGTGGGTGCGCTGGCGCTGTGGCCACCCGCCGCGGACTGATCGCGAAACGCTCGAGGCGCTGCGCCGCGCAATTCGCGCAGGTGTAGGGCGCGGAGCGCCTGCTCAGACCCGCCCGCCGACCTCGTCGATGTGGCGCAGCAGGTCGGCCGGGTCGTCGTAGACGCGGATAGCCCCCGAACGCGCGAGTTCATCCTGCCCGTAGCCGCCGGAGAGCAGTCCGACGCCGAGTCCCTGCGCCCGCCGCGCCGCGAGCATGTCCCAGATGCTGTCGCCGACGATGACCGCGCCGTGGATATCGACACCGAGGCGATCGGCGGCGGCGATGAACAGATCCGGGTCGGGCTTGGCGTGAGCCACATCGTCACGGGTGATGATCGGGACACTCGCGGGATCGACCTCGAGAATCCTGAGGTTATATTGCGCCGAGATCATCCGGCCGCTGGTGGCGATCGCCCACGGCAGCCGCGCCCGGGTGAGATAGGCCAACAGGTCCTTCGCGCCCGGCAGGGGGCGCACCCATTGCACGAGCCCGGCATACGCCTCGGCGTGATGCCGTTGCAGCTTCTCGAGCAGGTCCGGCGTGATTGCGGCCGATACTTCACGCAGCAGCATTTCGCTGAACAGGCCGCCGCTCATGCCGATGCGGCGATGGATGCGCCAGACCGACAGCTCGATGCCGGCCGAATGCAGAGCCTGCTGCCAGGCGAGCACGTGCTGATAGACACTGTCGACCAGAGTGCCGTCGAGATCGAACAGAAAGCTCGTCTGCGTGCGCCGCATCATGTGCCGATCTCATGTGCAAGGGAGCGCGATTATCCGTGAAGGATCGCAAGTACGGCAACGTCCGACCTGATTCCGGGTGCGTGGTGCGTAGGGGTGTGCAGGAGCGGTGCGTACCATGCGCTGCAATTGCGCGGCAGACGCAGGTGGCGAGCGTCGCGGACCGGCGACGCGGTGGGGATAAAATCCTCAAACGATGCAGGACGAGCAGTTTCTGGGGAACCCTCGGCGCGCCGGGCACTCAACTTAAGGGATGACCCCTTAAATGAGGACTCGGGCGCAGAGTGCGCGCAGTCCACCGACGCGAACTGAAGGAGTAGGCGCATGCATGCAACATCCCCCGTGTGGACGGTGGTTCTGGCGGCCGGGGACGGCAGCCGGCTGCGAGCACTGACGACGACGTCCACGGGCACCGCCGTGCCCAAACAGTTCTGTTCGCTCTTCGACGGACCCACACTGTTGCATGAGGCGCTGCGCCGTGCGCGCACTCTCGCCGGTGAGCGCACGACCTGCGTGGTTGTCGCCGCACACCACCGCCAATGGTGGCAGGAGGCATTGGCAGGGCTGCCGGAGCGCAACGTGATCGTTCAGCCGCGCAACCGCGGCACGGCCATCGGTATTCTGTTGCCGCTGCTGTGCATTCTCGAGCAGGATCCGGATGCTCAGGTGGTGCTCCTGCCGTCCGATCATCTCGTCCGCGAAGAGCCGGTGCTCGCCGCGGCGCTACGGTCGGCGCTTGGCAATCTGCACCGACGCACCTGCGAGCCGCTGCTGATGGGCATGGTGCCGGAGGAGCCGGACCCGCAGCTTGGCTACATCGTGCCCGAGGTGCGGGCGCCGGCGGCGGCGCTGCGCGTGGCGCAATTCGTCGAGAAGCCCACACGGGCGCAGGCCGAGGCATTGATTCGCGCCGGCGCGCTGTGGAATGCATTCATCATGGTCACCCGCGGTCAGGCATTGCTCGCGCTGCTGCGAGCCCGGTGCGCCGATATCGTGAGCGCGGTGCAGGCGGCGCTCGAGCGCGACCGCAGGCAGCCGGATGCCGGCGCGCTCGCAGCGCTTTACGAGCAGCTGCCGGCCCTCGACTTCTCGCGTGACATCGTTGCCGGACAGGAGGCGGCGCTGCGCGTCGTGGCGGCTCCGCCCTGCGGCTGGAGCGATCTCGGCACGCCGCAGCGCGTGCAGGCGGCGCTGCAGCGCGGTCCGCAGACGCGACCGCAGGTTCCGACGCGCGGGCGGGGTCCCTGGTTGAGCTTGGCGGCCCAGCATGCGCGCCTGTGCCTGCAACAGCAGGCCTTGCAGGCCTGAATGGCCGTCGGCTAGGGGCGCCGAGCGCGCAGCGTATCGAGCAAGCCCGCCATGCCGCCGACCACCGAACCGACTACGGCGCCGGCGCCGGTGAGTGTACCCACGGCGCCAAAGACCGGCAGTGCGGTGAGCAGAGCCACTCCTGCCGATGCGCCCCAGGCCACGCTTTTCAGCAGAGTCACGAGTTTCATCGCGTCCGCCTCCGCATGAGCTGCCACAATGCTCTCATGATAATCGAGGGCGCCCTGGGTTGCACGGGCTGGCGCGGACATTACGGCCGCGCTCCGGCGCGCCGGTCAGCCGGTGCTCTCGGCGCTGTAGCGCGCCAGCAGCCCGGTGCGTACGGCGTGGCGGAAGACTCGGGCAAAGAAATAACCGGCCAGTACGATATCGAGCAGCGCAATCGCGCCGCCCGCGGCAAGGCTTGTGGCCGAGAACGGCCGGTGCGCCAACACCGCCCGCATCCCCTGGAAGACATAGGCGGGCGGCAGCAGATGGCCGACAGCCTGCATCCACCGCGGCAGCGTCGAGAGCGGATAGAACACCCCGACGAACGGTGAGAGCAGCGCCGGCAGTGGCCACACCAGCCACTCGGAGGCCGGTCCCAGGCGCAGCACCAGGGCGCTCGCCAGGATTCCGAGTGCGATCCCGAAGCAGAAGAGTGTCAGCAGGAACGGAATGAGCACGATGCCGAGGGCGAAGAAGGACAGGCCGAATACTGTCATGGCGAGCACCAGCATCACGATCAGCCCCACCGTGCTCGTGGCGATGCTGGTGATGACAAGTCCGGTGATGTATTCCCCAAGCGTGAGCGGCGCGGCGAATAAATTGAGGAAGTTTCGCGACCAGACATCCTCCAGGAAGGCCGTGCTCACTCCCTGCATGATGCGGGTGAAGAAGTCCCACATCAGCACCGCACCGAGCAGGCTCGGGATGTAGTTGAAGCGCCCCGCGCTCATCGAGTTGAGGTAGCGCGTGATGAAACCCCATACGACGATGTCGATCGCCACCCAGGCAAACAGCGGCAGTGAGCGCACCGGACTGCCGCGCAGCAGATAGAACTGGCGCAGCAGCACGCCGGCCACGGGGCGCGGCTTCATCCGGCGTGCTCCGCGTGCACGCTGAGCGGTTCGCGTGCCAGACGGATGAACAACTCCTCGAGCGTCGCGACGCCGTGCAGGCGCGGCAGCTGGCGCGGATCGCCTGCGAGCAGAATCCGCCCCCGTGACAGAAACAGCACCCGGTCGCAGACTTCCTCGACTTCATACATGTTGTGCGACGTCCACAGAATGCCGCAGCTGTTGTTCGCGGCGAGCGCACGGATGCGTGCGCGGATCGTACGGGCGGCGGCCGGGTCGAGCGAGGCCGTCGGCTCATCGAGGAGCAGGAGGCTGGGGTGGTTCAGCATCGCCTTGGCCAGTGCCACCCGCGTCTGCTCGCCGGAGGATAGAACGCCGCACTTGGTGTGTTGCAGCGCCTGCAGGTCGAACTCCTCCAGCAGAGTCGCAACCCGCGCGCGCAGCCTCGGTACGTTGTAGACGAGCCCGAAGAATCTGAGGTTCTGCGCCACGGTGAGATTGCCCGGCAGCGTCGCGTAGACCGCCGAGAAGTTCGCCTGCGCCAGCGCGCGGGCGCGCTGGCGGGCGAGATCGATGCCCGCGATCCGGATGCTGCCCGTGCTCGGGCTGAGTACGCCGAGAATCATATTGATGGTGGTCGTCTTGCCCGCGCCGTTGGGTCCGAGCAGCCCGACGACCTCGCGGCGGCGCACCGCGAAGGAGATCCGATCGACGGCCAGGACGCCGGGATAATGTTTGCCCAGGTTCGTGACCCGCAGCACGCGGTCTGCGGTGGGGCCCGCCGCGGGAGCGACGCTGTTCAAGTGAGGCGATTGCACCGTCGAGCCTGGCTGAAGAGTCTGTCGGCGCCGAGTCCCGGGCCGCAGCTCGGTGCGCGAGGCTCCGGCATGCGTGAACGCTGCCGCCGCATACCGGGAGCAGAGTGGCATTGCGGCGCGGACCTGTCAATTGCGTGCACGAGCATCGCGTCGTCCGTGACCGACGATGAACCGAGCGGTCTTAGACCGCCGTCACAGAAGGCGCACCGGCCAGCGTGAATCCTGTCGCGGTGTAGCGGTAACAGAAGAGCGATTCTCATGCCAGCCGAACGGGCGGGAAATGACAATGATCGGCGATCTGGTCTTTACCGGCAGCCTCATGCTTGCGGCCGGCGGCGGCGCGGCCGGTGTTTGGCTGCTGTCCGTGCGGCGCGGCGCCTCGGGCCGCGCCGGGGCCCGTGAGCGAGCCATGCTGCGGACCCTCGTCGATCATCTGCCCGACCTGCTGTACGTCAAGGACGTCGAGGGGCGCTTCATCCTGGCCAATCTCGCCGTGGCGCGCGTCATGGGCGCGAGCCGCCCGCAGGAGCTGTTGGGCAAGAACGATTTTGACTTCCATCCTGCGGAGCTCGCCGCCCGCTATCATGAGGACGAGCAGGCCGTGATCCGCAGCGGCCAGCCTCTGCTCGGACGCGAGGAGGAATGTCGCGATCCGGCCGGCCGCCTGATGTATCTCGAGACCACCAAGGTGCCGTTGCACGATGCCCGCGGCGCGGTGACCGGTCTCGTCGGCATCGGCCGCGATGTGACGCAGCGGCTCGAGGAGACCCGGGCGCTCGAGCACGCCGTGCAGGAGTCGCGCGAAGTCATCCAGGCGGTGCTCGCCGGTGTGAGCGAGCGGCGCGTGAGCACGCAGGGGCGCAGCGGACACCTGCTGTTGCTCGCGCAGAGTGTCAATGAGCTGATCGACAGGGTTGCCCGGACGGTCGGGGAGGTCGTGCGCACGGCGAGCCGCGCCGCCGAGGGGGATCTTACGGTGCGCATGGCGGTGGCCGGCAAGTCGGGCGATTTCAAGGCGCTCGCGCTCGCGGTCAACGGCCTGATCGATGCCATGCAGGCGGTGGTCGCAGGTCTGGCGGGCACCGCGCGCGCAGTACAGCGCGGGGCCGAGGACATTGCCCGCGGCAATCAGGACCTGAACCGGCGCACCGAGGAGCAGGCCGCAAGCCTCGAGGAGACGGCTTCCTCGATGGAGCACATGACAGCGATGGTCCGTGACACCGCGGCGAGCGCGGTGCAGGCGAACCAACTGGCCGTTGTCGCGCGCGAGCACGCCGAGCGCGGCGGCACCGTCGTCGGCACGGCGGTTGCGTCGATGGGTCAGATCAACGCCGCAAGCCGCAAGATCGTCGATATCATCGGTGTGATCGATGCGATCGCCTTCCAGACCAATCTGCTCGCGTTGAATGCCGCTGTCGAGGCCGCGCGCGCCGGGGAGCAGGGCAAGGGCTTCGCGGTGGTGGCGGCCGAAGTGCGTAATCTCGCCGCGCGCAGCGCCGAGGCGGCCCGGCAGATCAAGGTGCTGATCCAGGACTCGGTGGGCAAAGTGAGCGAGGGTGCCCGGCTCGTCGATGAGTCCGGAGCGGTGCTGGGGGAGATCGTCAGCCGCGTCAAGAAGGTGACCGACGTCATGGCCGAGATTGCCGACTCGAGCCGCGAGCAGGCCGCCGGCATCGAGCAGGTGAACCGGGCCGTGACCTCTATGGACGCGATGACGCAACAGAACGCAGCGATGGTCGAGCAGGCGGCCAGTGCCGCGCGGGCCCTCAATGAGCAGGCGATGCACCTGATGAAGCTGATCGGGCGCTATCGCACCACGGCCGGCGCGGACGGGCAGCCCGAGCACGTGCCCCTGCGCGCGGTGGCACAGGGCGCCCACGAGTGATAGTGCGGCCCGCGCGCAGCCGAATTCCGCCGCGGCCGCCCGCTTGCGTCTCGCGCTGCCATCCGGCTGGGCCCGCCGCGCTATAGTCGCGGCAGCGAGGGTGGGGAGAACGGGCGGATGCGGCGTGAGGAACTGGTGATACCGACCGCGGGGCGCGGCTTTCATGAGCTCACCGGTCCAATCGATGCGTTCGTGCGCGACAGCGCCGTGGTCGATGGCCTGTGCAACGTATTTTTGCCGCACACGAGCGCGTCACTCCTGCTCGGGGAAAATTGGGATCCCAGTGTCCGCGTTGATCTCGAGGGGTTCATGCGCGGGCTTGCGCCCGATGGGGATCCGCGCCACACGCATCGGGCCGAGGGGCCGGATGACATGCCGGCGCATATCCGCACGATGTTGACCCAGAATTCGCTTGTGCTGCCGGTTGCCGGCGCGGCGTTGCTGTTGGGCAGTTGGCAGGGCATCTATTTGTGGGAGCACCGCCTGCGCGGCACGCAGCGTCGCATCATCCTGACCGTCTGGTAAGCGTGCGCGCCGCGCCCATCGGCGCTGCATCGGCACCGGTCAGTAGCGCAGCTCGTACGCCAGGCCGATGCTGCTGCCCGGATCGTTCTGCGGCGTCGTGCCCTGGGTGGTCGCGGTACCGTTGCCCACACGCGTCTCGAGCTTCAAGTGGCGACCGAGTGCGATATCCACGCGGATCTGGCTGGTGCCCTGGGTCGTGTGGGTCGCGGCGACGTACACCCAGTTTGACACATACTTGCCGGCGGTGATGCTCGCGCCGCTCGAACGTGTGCCGGGCGCTGCATTGGCGCTGCCCGACGGAGTGCCGCTGCCGATGGACAGCGTGTTCAGATCGAGGTGACGCCGGATCCAGGTGAGCGGATTGAGACTGCCGGCGCCCACGCCGCCGAATCCCTCGAGGCTCGCGAGCGCCGCGCCGGTTTCTCCGAGCTGGTAGGGCGACAATTGCGAGGCAGGTTGTCCGAACAGCAGCAGCGCGAGCAGATCGTCTTCGGGAAGAGGTGGATTGCTCGACAGCTTGATCTGCGGATTGTCCGCAAAACCGGTGACGCGCAGCGTCACGGTGGTCGCAACAGTGGACATGACGCTGCTGCGGGCCAGGAAATCGATCGACGGATCGATCCGGTGCCGCAGTCCTTCGCCATCGAAGCTGACCCGCCCGCGCGTGAAATCGAGATTCCGGCCGGCGAGCGAGAAGGTACCGCGTGTCATCGCGAACCCGCCGCTCACCCGTGGATGGGCGGATGTGCCGGTGATCTCGAGTTTGCCGCCGAGCTGCGCATCGAGCCCCCGGCCGGTGACATATATGGTCTGCGGCGCCGTGAGGGTGAGCCCAAGACCGACCACGAGCCGGTGCACCGGGCGCACGGGCGGGGCCGCCTCACCCGGGCGGATCACGTTCAGTGTCGCGACATTCGGCGGCAATGCATTCGGGATGCTGATGGCGGCATGATGCACCTGGATGACGCCGGTGACGTTCACCCGATCACGCAGTGTGCCATCGATGTGGATGTCGGCGCCGAAGTTGGCCGTCAGGATGTCGTTGGTGATCGGTTGGATTCGGTGGGCGATGAGCGCGATGTGGATCGGCAGCCGCGGCTGCAGCAACCCGATCGTACCGGTGGCGGACAGATGCCCCGGACCTGCCCGGGCCGACAGGCTCGAAATCCGCAGAACGCCGTGATCGCCGACGAGGCGCGCGTTGATATCCCCGATATGCACCCCGGAGGCATAATCGCGCAGATCGCCGCCTGCGAGCGTCACGACGCCGCTGATTTCGGGCGAGCGCGTCGTTCCGAGCACACGTGCGTTGACCGCGAGGAGTCCGGTCGCGCGAGCCCCGCGCGCCTCGAGCATGGCATTCATCAGCGCGGCATCAAGCGTGCCCGTCAGGCGCAGGTCGAGCGATCCGGCGCGACTGAGCGGCGCGCGCCCACGCAGGGTGAGCCGCGATGCGCGACCGACATCCAACGCGGCGGTAACGTTCGCCGCGCCGTCGCGCAACGTGGCCTGACCCCGAAGGTTCACCGCGGGCAGTCCCAGTGCCGCGGCGCCCGCGAACTCCAAGCCGCTGATTCTGACCGAGGCCTTGCCTGCGGGCGCCGTCCGCGCGCCAGTGAGGTGCGCGCGGACGCTCAGCGTGCCGGCCGAGAGCAGACCCGGTGCGAACGCATTGACGAGCCCGGCATCGAGATGTTCGACGGCCGCGCGGACATCGAGCCTCGGGGTAAGAGCGCCATCCAGTGTGAAGACCGTCCGGCGGATGGCGAGTCGCAGATCGTGCACGGCCAGGCCCCCGGTCCATGTCAGTCGCGCCGGCCGCAGCAGATGCAAGTCCTGACCGCGATAGTGTGCAGCGAAGTTGACCAGTTCGAACGCATGCACTCGCGTGTCGAGCCGCGCGGAGGCGGACAGACGCGCCGGCGTGCCACGGATGTTGGCCGAATCCGCATCGAGCCGTATGCGCAGCGCATCGAAGGGCCCGCTGGCCGCAAGCCTCACCGTACCGGTGAGTCCGTGCATCTCGATGGGGTGGGCGAGCAGGTCGATACGCGCACCGAGACGGCCCGCATCCGGCACCACAACAAGACTGCCGTCGAGGCGTCCGGCAAGGGGTGTGCCCACGAGCGGTTGCAGGTCCGCCAGCCGATCTACGCTCAACAGCAGCCGGCCGCGAGTGGTGGCGAGGTGCGCGTTCGCGCGCAGCCGTCCACGGACGCTCAGGCTTTTCCAGGTCATACGCTCGACGTCGAGGTCGAAGGCGTGCGGGGCGGACCGTTTGAATGAGGCCGCGACCGTGAGCGGTGCGCCGGCCAGCGTGCCGCTCACCCGCAGGAGCGCGTGCGCCTGCGCGGGCAGATCGCGTGCCTGCAGGACCCCCGCGATCGTTCCATACGGGGAGCCATGCAGCGAAAGTCGCGAGTGGGCGTGGGCCGTGAGTGAGAACGAGTCCATCGGCCCGGCAGCCGATCCGGTCAGCTCGAAGGTCCCGGCGGCGGCGGGCGTGACCCGCGCCAGATCGGGCACGGAAACTCGCCAACGCGCGCGCAGGGTCTTCAGTCCAAGCGCCGCCGTGCCGCTCGCACTGCGCTCGGCCGTTGCGTTCGCCGCCAGTGCGATCGCCCGTCCCTGCAGTGTCAGGCGCTCGATATCGAACTGCGTGGGTGTCAGGCGCGCCTGCAGGCGTAACTGCGTGTTGCGGCCGAGCATGCGGTCGGCCGTGAGCGTGCCCCGCACGCGCGCGGTGGCGGCGAGTGCCAATCGAGTCACGTCGGCGCGCTGCGCAATCGTGCCCGTGGCCCGCAGCCCGCCGCGGATCGTCTTGTGGTAGAGCGCCGCAAACGGTGACAGGTCGGGCACGCGCAGCGCGAAGGTGGCACTGCGCGTGCCGGCGGTGAGGGCGCGGGCACGCAGGTCGAACAGTCGATCGGCCACGGTCAGCTGCAGCGGCCGCTGCGGCGCATGCAGCTGCAGCAGCGCCTGCACCTGCAGGGGTGCGCCGCGCAACAGCCGCGGGTGTGGGCCGGGCAACCTGATGTGTTGGGCCCTGGCGTGCACCGACAGTGTCTGGCCGTTGGCCGACAGACTTGCCGTGAGAGCGCCGAGCTGTGCACCGTCGGCGAGCTGCAGGCCGGTCAGATCGAGCGTCGCGTGCGCCTGTGCGGTTGCGAGCGGTCCGTGCCACCACCCCACGATCGCCACATGCTGCCAGGCGAGACCCGGTCGCGGACTCATGGCGGGCGAGTCGATTTGATAGATCACATTGGCCGAGCGCTGTCCGAGATCGATCGAGCCGTGGACTCGGGCGGTGAGCGGCCCGATGTGCGCGCGCAGCTGCAGCTGCTCGGCGCGCGGCGGCCCGGCGATGCTTGCGGTGAGCGCGACGGCACCGAGCCGGGGCAGTTTGAGCCACTGCTGCATGGGTCCGCCGTCCGGCTCCTCGATCGTCACATGCGCATCCAGTGCCGAGGGCGCACTGCGCAGCCGCAGCCGGTACAGTCCCGGGCCGTTGGTGCGGCGCGCGCGCACCGTTGCACGGGCATCGGTGATCGACCGGTAGAAGAGCGAGCCGTGCACGCTCAGGCGCACCACCGCACCGACGGTGGCCGGTGCGAGCTGCGCGGTGGCGATGTGGAACTGATTGATCGCGAGGCCCGGCAGTAGCCGTGTGAAACCCGTGTGGCTCGAGCGCGAGCGAACCGGCCGGCGCAGCACATCGACCCGGGCGACATCGAGGCGGTCTATCCGCACCATCCCCTTCAGCAGGGCCAGGGGCGACCAGCGCAGCGAGAGCTGCCGTGCGCGCAGCCACGGTCCGGCGGCGTCGCTCAACTGCAACCGGGCGATATCGATCCGGTCGGGGAAGCGCCCGCCGAGACCGGATATGCGCACATCGCCCGAGGAGAGCCGCGCCGTGGCGCTCGCGATCAGGCGCCGACCGCCGCGGGTGCCGCTTGCGACCAGGAGCGCCGTCGTCCCGAGCAGGACGAGCAGCGCCAATCCACCGCACATCCAGGCGAGAATGCGCAGCGCCCGACGCATCAGAGCGCCTGTCCGAGGCCGATGTAGACCTCGAAGCTGCCGCCATTGCGCAGCGGGCTCGTGGGCACGGCGACTTCGAGCCGGATCGGTCCAATGGGCGTGTAATAGAGGATCCCGGTTCCCACCCCGACACGATATACGCTCTGTGAGCCGGCGGAGACACCGCCACCGTCGGCGAACAGCAGAACACCAAATTTGGCGCCGATGCGTTGGCTCAGCTCGAGATTCACGGCCTGCATGCTCGTGCCTCCCTCCGGGTCCCCGTTCGGAAACTGTGGGCCGACCGATTGATAGCGATAGCCGCGCACGGTGCCGCTGCCACCGGCGTAGAAGCGCTGATCCGGTGGCAGTCCGAACTGGCTTGCCCCTGCTGCCACACCCGCGATCAGGCGCGCGGCGAGCACGGTGCGCCCGCGGGGATCACTGCGTACGAGCCGATGCAGATCGAAGTAGCCGGTGACGCTTCCCTCCAGGATCACGAACAGCTTCTGCCCGGAGGCGCTCGGGGCCAGCGGGGAGGCGGGTAGGAGTGATGGGGCGGAAGCGTTCGCGGAAATCGTGGGCGAGGCGCGCAGCGATACCTTGATGCCATGCGTCGGGCTCGCGAGCGGCGAGCTCACGTCGGTGGAATTGAACTGCACCGCAAGCGGAATCGACAGCAGGTTGTAATTGTAGTGGAGGTTCTGTTGGATGACGGCCTCGTGCTCGTAGGCGGCGCCGACGATTGCAGTCCAGTCCCGGGAGATCCGCCGGGTGAGCGTCGCACGCGCCATTTCTCCATTCTGGGTGTAGGCCTCGAGCGTCTGGCGCAGGGCAGTGATCGAGAAGTCGAGATCCTGGTTGCGGCGGCGAAAATCCGGTATCGCATAGCCAATGCGTGCGTCGTAGCCGATGCCGGTGCTCACCGTGCCGCCGAGGTCGATGGCCGTGGCCGAAAAACTGAGCAGCTGTCCGCCGCCGAATACGTTGTGATCACTCCAATGCAGACCGCTGCTGCCACCGAGGTCGCTCGAGTAGGCGGCACTGACGCCGACGGAAAAGCGCTTGCTCTCCTTGACGACAAACGTGATCGGTACCTTTGCCGCCAGATCCGGCGGCCCGCGCTGCACCGTAACGCTCGAGAACAGTCCGAGTTGCAGCAGCGCCTGGCGCGCGCGCTCGATGCGGACCGCATCGTAAATCTGTCCCGTATGGATGGGCAGTTGCCGTTGCGCGAGCCACAGGCTCGCGTGCCGCAGGCCCCTGATGCGGATCGAGCCGATCCGCACGCGCGGGCCAATCGTGACGCGAAAGGTCAGATCAATCAGGTGGCGGTGTGGCCTTTCGTACGCGAGGGGCTTGGCCACCTGCGCGAGCGCGTAGCCGGCATTGTGCAATGCGATCTGCAGCCGCGCGCGCGCCGCGAGCACATCGGCGGCGATTGCGGCTTCACCCGGGACCAGACCGAGCTCGGGCTTCATGCCGGTCGGCAGAGTGCCTTGGATGTCGATCCGGCCGATGCGAAAGAGCGGGCCGAGTGCGGGCACGATCTGCACGTGCGCCTTCTTGCCCTTGGGCAGGTTGCGTAGAGCTTTACCCAGACCTACGCTTTCAAGGGACCTGCCATCGATCGTGATGGTGATCGTGCCCTCGTAGTAACCGAAGCTGTGCAGAACAGTCTGCAAGCGGCTCACGTCGCCGCGGGCGCGCATGATGAGTCCATAAGGACCGACCGGCGCGCTGCTGCGCAGTGCCTCGAGCTGCGAGGTCATCCGCAGGGTCGCATCCAGGGTACCCTGGCCGGTCGATTGCCAGTGAATGGTGTAACGCAGTCGAGGCACGGCATCGGCGGCACGCGCGACCATCGCCACACACAGCGCCAGCACGCTCAGGCATAGAAGGGGCGCCCGTCCGCACCGGTGGTCGCGGCACCTCTGGCGAGCCGGGCCGGTGGCGCGGCTGATCCATTTGCCGTCGGCCAGCTCACGAATCATTCGGTTCCTCACTCCTCGCTGCCTCAGGCGGGAGCCGGCTGACTCGCCTTGCCCGAGTAAGGCCGCGTCGCCGCGGGCCGGACTCAGGGTCTGGTCGTTTGTCTCCTCGAATGCGCCCGCACCGCGGACCGCTCCTGCCTCCAAAGGGCCTGCTCATGGTAATGCAAGAAGTGCCTTCGCGTTGACCGGCGTGTTGCCTCGGGCGCTTGCGCGGCGAGCACCGCCGCGCTTCGCGGGCGCGACGTTCCTGATTCCCGGTCACGCCCATGTCGATGCTGCTGCCCGCGACAGGTGAGGACCTGCTGCGGCTCGGCTGCAGGACCGCCGGGTGAGCCGCAAGGTCTCACCGTCGGCGGCAAACCTCGATCGGATCATCCCGGCGAAGCCGGTATCGTCGAGCCCACTCAGGCCGCCGACCCGCAGGTCGGCGCGACCTGCAGCGGGTCTCTCGGCTGCGACAGCGCATCGAGCGGATCATCCGCAGCGCCGCACCGCGGTGCCGTGGAAGGTCAGCCGCGTGCACGGTTCGTTCGCGACCCGGCAGAGCGGAGAGCCGCAGCGACGGACGGCGTCTGCGTCCAGGTTGGCGTGCATGCGACCTGAGTGTCAGCGCCGATCGCGCGCTTGACGGCAGGTCCGACCGCCTGATCCGGCCCTAATGCAAGGGCATCTCCGCGACTCTGCGGCGCGGCAGCCGCGGCTTGCCACCCGACCCGGGAGGATTTCATAACTTATTGTTTTTACTGGCGCTCCCTACGGGATTCGAACCCGTGTTACAGCCTTGAGAGGGCTATGTCCTGGGCCTCTAGACGAAGGGAGCGTAGCCGGCCAAGCTGCACGAGCGCGGTATTATAGGTATCCTGGTTCATTGCTCAAGCAGAAAGCGCCGAATTGAATTCTCCCGATGCGCATCTCGATGCGCCCCAAGTAGTGCCCCGGATCATTCCGCGGGCTCAGCACACGATATCCCGCTCTCACATCTCGCCCAACGCGTTGCGCGTGCTCTACCGGCTGCGCGATGCCGGGTTTCAGGGGTTCCTCGTCGGCGGCTGTGTCCGCGACCTGCTCCTGGGATTGGAGCCGAAGGACTTCGACGTCGCCACCGATGCGTTGCCCGAACAGGTCAAGCGCCTGTTTCGCAATTGCAGGCTGGTCGGGCGGCGCTTCCGCCTGGCGCACGTGTTCTTCGGCCAGGAAATCATCGAGGTGGCCACGTTCCGGGCCGCCAGCGCACCGATCCAGGACGAGGAGGCGCCCGAGAGCGAGCTCGCCGGCGAGGAGCCGGTGCAAGCCGAGGACGAGCTGATCGATCAGGGCGGCCCGGTCACCGAGGCGGGCGCGGCACGGCTGGAAGCCGAGCACGCCGGCCGCGACGCGCCGGTCGCCGATACCGAGCGGATGTTCGACGACACGGGCCGCATCCTGCGCGATAACGTTTACGGCACTATCGAAGCGGACGTCTGGCGGCGCGATTTCACCGCCAATGCGCTGTATTACAACATCGCCGATTTTTCGATCTGGGATTACGTCGGCGGTGCCGAGGACATCGCGGCGCGCGAGCTGCGCATGATCGGCGATCCCGAGACGCGCTATCGCGAAGATCCGGTGCGTATGCTGCGGGCGGCACGCTTCGAGGCAAAGCTCGGCTTCACGCTCGAGCCGGCCAGCGCCGAGCCGATCGGACGGCTGCGTGAGCTGATCGGGGGCGTACCGCCGGCACGGCTGTTCGATGAGACGTTGAAATTATTTCTCACCGGCCACGGCGAGCGCAGTCTGCCGGTGTTGCGCCGGCGCGGGCTGCTCGCGGCGCTGCTGCCGAACGTCGAGTCGTATCTGGTGACGCATCCGGACAGCCTGGTCGAGAAGTTGGTGACCCGGGGGCTGACCAATACCGATGCGCGCGTGAGCGCCGGCCGCTCGGTCACCCCGACGTTTCTGCTGGCGCTGCTGCTGTACGGCCCTATCGCCACGATCATCGAATCCCTGCCGCCCGCGCGCTGGCACGAGGTCACCTCGATCCTGGAGGCCTGTGATCAGGCGGTGCGCGAGGCGCAGCGCCACCTCGCCATACCGAAACGCTTCACGCTCGGCCTGCGCGAGATGTTTGCGCTGCAGCCGCGCCTGGAGCATCCCCGGGGCCGGCGCGCGCTGCGGCTGATCAGTCATCCGCGATTTCGCGCCGCCTATGATCTGCTGCTGCTGCGCGCGCAGTTCGGTATGGCCTCGGCCGATATCGCGAATTGGTGGACCGAACTGCAGGGCGTCTCGGAAGACGAGCAGGGTCGCATGGCCGATGCGCTCGCGGCCGGACCGGAGCGTGCTGGCGGTCAAAAGGGCCGCCGGCGGCGCCGAGGCGGGCGCCGCCGTACGAGCACCGGCGCGTCCTGAGCGGGTGGTGGGCCGATGCAGTCCTGGCAGCCGGCCTATGTGGGTATCGGCAGCAATCTCGAGGCGCCGGCTCGGCAAGTGCTGCGCGCCTGGGAACGCCTGGCCGGGCTGCCCGAGACATTGGCGGTGTGTCGCTCGCGGCTGTACGGCTCGCGTCCGTTCGGTCCGGTGGCGCAGCCGGACTTCGTCAACGCGGTGGCCGGCTTGCTCACCCGGCTCGATGCCGAAGGCCTGTTCGCGGCGCTGACGGCGCTGGAGAGCGACCTCGGGCGCACGAGGGGCGGGCCGCGGTGGGGCCCGCGCCTGATCGACCTCGATCTGCTGGTCTTCGGCCGCGAATGTCGCCAAGGACCGGAGCTGCGCCTGCCCCATCCCGGTATAGTGGAGCGCAACTTCGTTTTGTATCCTCTGGAAGATATTGCCCCGGCTCTCGATGTGCCTGGGCTCGGCCGGGTGGCCGAGCTCAGAGCGCGGCTTACGCCCGAGGGTCTGTGGCCGCTCGAGCCGGAGTCCTTCAGGTCCGCGGTCCGTTCCGTGTAAAGACATGACCGAAGTCGAGCATCAGTTCATCGTGGTGGAAGGCCCGATCGGGGTCGGCAAGAGCAGTCTGGCGCGATTGCTGGCCGAAAGCCTCTCGGCGCAGCCGGTGCTCGAGGACCCGGGCGCGAACCCGTTTCTCGAGCGCTTCTACAAGAGCCCACGGTCCGGGGCGCTGCCGGCGCAACTGTACTTTCTGTTCCAACGCTGCCAGCAGCTCGGCGCGCTGAACCAGAAGGACCTGTTCGCTCGGGTGCGGGTTGCCGATTACCTGTGGGAAAAAGACCGGCTGTTCGCGCGGCTGACGCTCGACGAGGCTGAATTCGCGCTGTACCAGCAGGTCAGTGGCGGCCTCGACGTTACGCCGCCCAAGCCCGATCTGGTGGTGTATCTGCAGGCGCCGGTCGACGTGTTGCTCGAGCGTATCACGCGGCGGGCAGTCGGCTACGAGCACTACATCGACCGGGAGTATCTGGCGCGGCTGAACGAGGCCTATGCGCGCTTCTTCCACGAATACGACGCCGCGCCGCTGCTGATCGTCAACGCCGCGGCCATCGATCCGGTCAACAACGCGGCCGATTACCAGGAACTGCTCGCAGCGATCCGGCGCATGAAGCGTGGCCGGCTCTACTACAATCCGATGAGCGCCCGGACAATCTAGTCGACTGAATCGCGTAAACTACCGGCATGTATACGCAGCTGCAGCTCAGAGATTCGGACCGTGCTCCCGTCACGCTCGCGACGCTGGGGCGCATGAAGGCGCAGGGCGAAAAGATCGCCTGTCTGACCTGCTATGACGCCAGCTTCGCCGTCCTGCTGGATGCGGCCGACGTCGATGTGGTGCTGGTCGGCGACTCGCTCGGCATGGTGATCCAGGGGCGCGAGACCACCGTTGCGGTGACGATGGATCACATGGTCTATCACTGCGGCGCGGTGGCGCGCGGCCTGCGCCGTCCACTGTTCATCGCCGATCTGCCCTTCATGAGCTACCCAACCAAGGAACGGGCGCTGGAGAACGCCGTGCGGCTGATGCAGGAGGGCGGGGCGCAGATGGTCAAGCTCGAAAGCGGCGCCGGACAGATCGAGATCGTGGAATTCCTGGCCGGCCACGACATCGCCGTGTGCGCGCATTTGGGGTTGAAGCCCCAGTCGGTCCACAAGACCGGCGGGTTCCGCGTGCAGGGCCGGGAGGAAGAGGCGGCGCGGCGGATGATCGTGGACGCCAAGCGGCTCGAGGCCGCCGGGGCGGACGTGGTGCTGCTCGAGTGCATCCCCGCCGAACTCGGCAAGCGCGTCACCGCGGAGCTGGCCGTGCCGGTGATCGGCATCGGCGCCGGTCCCGACACCGACGGCCAGATCCTCGTGCTGTACGACATTCTCGACATCACCAGCGGCCGCAAGCCGCGCTTCGTACGCAACTTCATGAGCGGCGCGGGCGACAACCTCGAGGCCGTCAAGCGCTACGTCACGGCCGTGCGCGAGCGCAGCTACCCGGCTGCCGAGCACTGCTTCTGAGGCCGATGCGCCGCGCCGCGACTATCGCCAACGTGCGTGCGGCGGTGCGTGCGTGGCGCCGGGCCGGCGAGCGCGTGGTGTTCGTGCCCACGATGGGCAACCTGCACGAGGGACACATGAGCCTGATCGATGCGGCGCGCGAGCACGGCGAGCGCTTCATCGCCAGCATCTTCGTCAATCCCATGCAATTCGGCCCGAACGAGGACTTCGCTCATTATCCGCGCACGCCGGAGCGGGACGCGCACATGTTGCGCGCCGCCGGCTGCGACTTGATGTTCCTGCCCGACGTCGCGCAGATGTATCCCAACGGCACGGGGCATGCCACCCGCGTGGAAGTGCCGGGACTGTCGGATATCCTGTGCGGGGAATTCCGGCCCGGACATTTCCAGGGCGTCACCACGGTGGTCGCCAAGCTGCTGCACATCTGCGAGCCCGATGCGGCTGTGTTCGGCGAGAAAGACTTCCAACAGCTGACGCTGATCCGGCGCATGGTGCGCGACCTGTGCATGAACGTACGGATCATTGCGGCACCCACCGTGCGCGCAGACGACGGACTTGCGATGAGCTCGCGCAACCAGTACCTCACGGACGCCGAGCGGGCGCGGGCTCCGGCGATCTATCGGACGCTGCGCGCGGCTGCGAGCCGTATTGCAGCGGGCGGGCGCGACTACGACAACATCGAGCGCGAGGGACTGCGCGGGCTCGAGGCCGAGGGGTTTCGGGTGGATTATTTCACCGTCAAGCGCGCCGAGGACCTCGGGCCGCCCACGCCCGAGAGCAGTCACCTCGTGCTACTGGCTGCGGCGCACCTCGGCAAGGCGCGCCTGATCGACAACGTGCAGGTGAAGCTCTAGCTAGTCTTGCTCCGCCCGCGGGCGGCGGGCCAGCGCCCAGTCGATGTGCTCGCGCAGCAGCGCGGATGCGCCCTCGCGGCGCCGCCACAGCGCCGCGGTGACTTGCGGTCCGGGTGGCGCGTTACCGAGCGCCACGGCGATGTTGCGCGACCAGCGCTCGTAGCCGATGCGGTAGATGGCCGAGCCGCGCATGCGCGCATCGAACTGCGCTTCGCTCCAGGCGAACAGCTCGGTCAGGCGGGGCGCGTCGAGGCCGTGGCGGACCTTGAAGTCGGGGTGCGTGGCGCGGCGCGCGAACTTGTTCCACGGGCAGACCAACTGGCAGTCGTCGCAGCCGTAGATCCGGTTGCCGAGCGCCGGGCGCAGCGGCGGCGGAATGGGGCCGTCGAGCTCGATGGTCAGGTACGAGATGCAGCGGCGCGCATCGAGCCGGTAGGGCGCAATGATCGCTCCGGTGGGACAGGCCGGCATGCAGGCCGTGCAGGTGCCGCAGTGGGCGCTGGCGGGGGCATCCGCGGGAAGCGGCAGGTCGGTGAGGATCTCGCCGAGGAAAAACCACGAGCCGGCTTCGCGCGCGATCAGGTTGGTGTGCTTGCCGATCCAGCCGAGGCCGGCATCGCGGGCGAGCGCTTTCTCGAGCACCGGTGCGCTGTCGACGCACACGCGGTAGCCGAATGGGCCGATGCGCTCGGCCAGCTCGCGCGCCAGCCGCGCGAGCGCCGCGCGCATCACCTTGTGATAGTCACGCCCGAGCGCGTACCGTGACACGTATCCTGCAGTTGGATCGGCGAGTATTGCCTCGGCGGGATGCGCCTCGTCCGGCCAGTAGTCCATGCGCAGGCTCACGACCCGTACCGCTCCGGGCAGGAGCTGCGCCGGCCGGCTGCGCAGCGTGCCGTGTCGCGCCATGTAGTGCATGCGGCCGTGCAGACCCGCTTCCAGCCAGCGCAGCAGGTGCTGCTCGTCCTCGCGCAGGTCTATGGCCGCGATGCCGAGGGCGCAGAAGCCGAGGGCGCGCGCGCGTTCGGCGAGCTCGTGCCTCAGTACTGGCAGATCCGGTGTCGCTTGCATCATGCCCAGCCCATGATCCCAGTATAATCAACTCCATGAGACTGCCGGCCGCGCTGTACAGCTCCGCTCAGGTGCGGGCGATCGATCGCCAGGCGATCGAGACGCTCGGCATTCCCGGCTATACGTTGATGCAGCGAGCGGGCGGTGCGGCGCTACGCTGCCTGCGGGCACGATGGCCGGCGGCCCGACGCATCGCAGTCGTATGCGGCGCGGGAAACAATGGCGGCGACGGTTACGTGACGGCGCGTCTGGCGCGCGAAGCCGGATACGACGTGCGTGTGCTCACGGCGACCTCGCCGGAACGACTGCGCGGCGACGCGCTCACGGCTTGTGAGGACTGGCGCGCCTCTGGCGGCTCGATACAGCCTTTCTCGGCGCAGGCGCTGGATGCTTGTGAGGTCATCGTCGATGGTCTGCTGGGGACGGGTCTTGCCGGCGAGGTGCGTGCGGACGCCGCACAGGTCATCGCAGCGATCAATGCCAGTGGACGCGCCGTTCTTGCACTCGATGTCCCGTCGGGTCTCGATGCCGATAGCGGCGCCCCGTTGGGCGCGGCGGTGCGGGCCGAGTGCACCATTACCTTCGTCGCCTTGAAAACCGGCCTGTTTCTGGGGGCGGGCCCGTCCCAGGGCGGTGTGTTGTATTTCGACGATCTGGCGCTCACCGACGCCCTGGCGCACCTGCCCGTACCACAGCTGGAGCGGCTGCTGGACGGGGAAGTCAAACAGACCCTGCCGCCACGCGAACGGGCCGCGAACAAGGGAGATTTTGGCCACGTGCTGATCGTGGGCGGTGGCCGCGGCATGCCTGGCGCGGCGCGTTTGGCGGGCGAGGCGTGCCTGCGCGTCGGAGCGGGCCGCGTGACGGTCGCGGTCGAGCCGCAGAACCTCGCGGCTGTCGGCTCGGGACGGCCGGAGCTGATGTGTCGCGCGCTGGAAGATCCGGCGCAGGTGCGCGCTGCGGCCGAGCGCTGCGGGGTGATCGCCATTGGGCCGGGCTTGGGGCAGGATGTTTGGGCGCGCGGGGTGTTGGCTGCGGCGCTGAGCTGCGGCAAGCCGTTGGTCGTCGACGCGGATGCGCTCAATTTGCTCGCCGCGCAGCCGGTGCCTGCGCGTTCGGATTGGGTGCTGACGCCGCATCCGGGCGAGGCGGGCCGCCTGCTGGGCTGTCCCACCGCGGCGGTGCAGCGCGATCGCCCGGCGGCGCTCAGCGAGCTGCTCGCGCGCTACGGCGGCACGGTCGTGTTGAAGGGCGCCGGATCGCTCATCGGCCGCGGCGGGGAAGTCCCGGCGTTGTGCGAGCACGGGAATCCCGGCATGGCCAGCCCCGGGATGGGCGATGTGCTGACGGGGATCATCGCCGGCATCTGGGCGCAATGCGCCGATCCGTGGCGGGCCGCCCGCGCCGGGGTGTTGGTGCATGCTCTGGCCGGCGATGCGGCCGCCCGGCGGGAGGGCGAGCGTGGCCTGCTGGCGGGCGATGTGATTCGGGAGTTGCGGCGCTGCGTCAACGTCTGAATGCCGCGGCCGATACGCAGGCGCTGGGCGCAGGATTGGCGCGCACGCGGCCCGATGCGCGCGCGCCGCTCGCGACGGTGTATCTGCACGGCGAGCTCGGGGCCGGAAAGACCACGCTGGCGCAGGGATTTGTGCGCGCCTGCGGTGTTGCGGGGCCGGTGCGCAGCCCAACTTACCCATTGGTCCAGGTGTACACCCTGACGGGGCTGACTGTGGCGCATCTGGATCTGTACCGCTTGCGCGGCGCCGAGGAATTCGAGCATCTGGGGCTCAGCGAGTGGGCGCTGCCGGGCACCGTGTGGCTGATCGAGTGGCCCGAACGGGGCGCCGGGGTGCTGCCGCCGGCGGATTTGCGGATCACGTTGCGCCTGCTGGCCGACGCTCACGAGGCGCGGCTCCGTGCCGAAACGGCCACCGGCGAGGCCTGGCTCAAACGCCTGACGGGCCTGCGGAGCGCGGAATCAAGTTGAAATTCCGGCCCAACTCGTAAAGTATACTTGAACGAGTGCGGGGAACCCAATGATCAGGAAGGATTTTTGCCTGTTTCTCCTGGGGTTGTGCGGTGCCGCGGCGCTGCGTGCCGATCATTTGACGCGGCTGAGCGTCGCGACCTGGGCCCAGCAGGCGCAGGCAAAGCTTGACCTGTCCGGGTACACGCCCTACCGCTATTTCACACTGATGGGTCCGGATCGGGCCGTGGTGGATCTGCGCGGGACTCGGGCCGGCCCAGGACTGCAAGTGCCGCGCGTGCGCGGATGGCTCCAAGACGTGCGCATGGGGCTGCAACCCAACGGGGCGCTGCGCCTGGTATTTACGACGCGCTCGGCCGCGGCGCTGCACTTTTCATGGCAGCGCTTGGCGGCCGGGCAGCGGCTCATCGTGCGGCTGAGCGCGGTCGGCGCGCCGATTCAGCCGGCGAACCAAGCGATCGCAACGCTGCGTGGGCGGGACATCATCATCACCGTCGATCCCGGCCACGGCGGCATCGATCCAGGCACGATCGGCATCGACGGCATCGAGGAGAAGAACATCACGCTCGCCATCGGCAGGCGCCTGGCGCGGCTGATCGATGCGCAGCGCGGCATGCTCGCCACGATGACGCGGGATGCCGACGTCTACGTGCCGTTGCGCGAGCGAATGCACATCGCAGAGCGCGATCACGCCAATCTATTCGTGTCCATCCACGTCAACGATTGCTCGGACCCGCACATCAAGGGCGCCGAGGTATACATCCTGTCGCTGCACGGTGCGTCGAATGAAGCGGCCCGCCTGGTGGCTGAGCGTGAGAACGCGGCGGATCGGTTCGGCGGGATGAATCTTCGCGGCACCTCCAATACGCTCGCCTCGGTATTGGTCGGGCTGTCGCAGGCGGCGACGATCAGCCGCAGCATGGTGGCGGCGCGCAGCGTGCTGAGCGCGCTCGAGCGGGCGCCGTACGTGCCGGTTTGGACCCACTCCGTATTGCAGGCCCCGTTCGTCGTGCTCAAGTCGCCCACGATCCCCTCGATGCTGATCGAGACCGACTTCATGTCCGATCCGTCCCAGGCCTTGAAGCTCACCCAGCCGTGGTTTCAGCAGAGCATCGCCGAGGCTATCTTCCGTGGGATCCTGGCCTACTTCCGCGCCCATCCACCGGCCGGCACGCTGTTCGCCGCGCAGCGCGCCGCGCGGTTGCATCAGATGGTGGCGAGCAACGCCGGCTAGGGTCGCCGCTGCTGCGCACCGCCGAACCCTGGTACGCTTTAGCGGCGCCGCTGGCGCGCGCCACCCCGCACGGATCTCATGCCCATTCGCATCCTGCCCAGCGAGCTCGTCGATCAGATCGCCGCCGGCGAAGTGATCGAGCGGCCGGCCTCCGTCGTGAAGGAGCTGATCGAGAACAGCCTCGATGCGCTCGCGCGCCGTATCGAAGTCGATGTCGAGCAGGGCGGCGCGGGATTGATCCGCGTGCGCGACGATGGCTGCGGCATCGAGGCGGCATCGCTGCCGGTGGCGCTGCAGCGGCACGCCACGAGCAAGATCGCCTCGCTCGAGGATCTCGCGGCGATCAGTACCCTGGGCTTTCGCGGCGAGGCGCTGCCCTCGATCGGCTCGGTGGCGCGGCTGCGGCTCGTGTCGCATCCGGCCGAGGCGCCGCACGCGGCCGAAATCCTCCTCGAGGGCGCAGCGATGGGCGAGGTGCGGCCCGCGGCGCACCCCCGCGGCACCACGATCGAGGTGCGCGATCTCTTCTTCAATGTGCCCGCACGGCGCAAGTTTCTACGTTCCGCGCCGACCGAGCTCGGGCACATCGCGCGGCTGCTCGAGCGCCTGGCGCTCGCCCGGCCGGAGGTCTCGTTCCGGCTGCGCAGCGGCGAGCGCGTGCTGCTCGATGCGCCGGCGGCCGAGGACGGGGCGCGCGTCGCGCAAGTGCTCGGGCGGGCCTTCATCGAGCATGCGCTGGCGGTCAACCACGCCGCCGGTCCGGTGCGTCTCGAGGGGTGGATCGCTCTGCCGACGGTCGCGCGCGCTCAGCCCGACCAGCAATACTGGTTCGTGAACGGACGGCCGGTCCGCGACAAGCTGCTGATGAGCGCCGCGCGCCTCGGGTATCGCGATGTGCTGTATCACGGGCGTCATCCGGCCTATGTTCTGCATCTGACGCTCGATCCGGCGCTCGTGGACGTCAATGCCCACCCCGCCAAGCTCGAGGTGCGCTTCCGCGACAGCCGACAGATTCATGAGTTCGTGCTGCGGGTGCTCGAGCGCGCTTTGGCGGCGACTCAGCCGCGTTCCGAGGCGGTTCCGGCGGCGCGCATCGCGCCGCTGCTCGGCGCCGCATCGCCCCATCCCTCGAGCGTCGAGTCCGGCCGTTTCGATTTCGCGGGCGAGGCCGGGCACCCGGCGCGCAGTCCCTGGGCGCTGGCCGCCGCCGTGCGCGAGCCGGAGCCGCTTCCCGAGGCGCACGCCGAGGCGGCGCGTCCCCTCGGGGAAGCGTTGGCGCAGTTGCATGGCATTTACATCCTCGCGCAGACGCCCGAAGGACTGATCCTCGTCGACATGCATGCCGCGCATGAGCGTGTGCTTTACGAGCAGCTCAAGAGCGCGCGGGACGCCGCGACAGCGGTGTCGCAGCAGCTGCTCGAGCCGCTCGTGGTCGAGCTCAAGCCCTACGAGCTCGATGCGCTGCTCGCCGAGCGCGCGGCCTGGGAACGTGCCGGGTTCGAGCTCGATGCGCTCGGTCCGGCGCGCCTTGCGCTGCGGCGAGTGCCGCCGCTGTTGGCCGGCGGCGAGATCGTCAAGATCGTGCAATCGGTGGCCGAGGCGCTCGGGCGTGAGGCGCCGGGTCATCACCTCGAAGCGGCGGCGGATCGGTTTCTCGGCACGCTGGCGTGCCGTACCGCGATCCACGCCCGGCGCCGGCTCACACTGCCGGAGATGGATGCGCTGTTGCGGCAGATGGAGCGTACGGAGCGTTCCAATCAGTGCAACCACGGCCGTCCGACGTGGACACGGTTGACATTGCGCGAGCTCGATCAGCTCTTCCTTCGAGGCCGGTGAATGAGCGTCGAGCGCAGCGCGCTCCCGGTGCTGGTACTCACCGGGCCGACCGGCAGCGGCAAGAGCGCATGGGCCGAGGGCCTGGCCGAGCGGGCGCCGGTCGAGATCGTGAGCGTCGATTCGGCTCAGGTGTATCGCGGTCTGGATATCGGTACCGCCAAGCCGCCGAGCGCCGTGCGGGCCCGGATCCCGCACCACTTGATCGACGTGTGTGATCCGGCCGAGGGGTACTCGGCCGGGCGGTTCGTGGCCGAGGCGCTCGAGTGCATCCGTGCGATCCACGGGCGCGGCCGGGTGCCGCTGCTGGTCGGTGGCACCATGCTGTATCTGCGCGCCCTCGTTCGCGGACTGGCGCCGCTCCCCCAGGCGTCCGTGCCGCTGCGCCGCAGCCTCGATGCCCGGGCCGCCGAGGAGGGCTGGCCGGCGTTGCACGCCGAGTTGCATCGCCTGGATCCGCAAGCCGCCGCCCGTATCGCGCCCAACGATGCACAGCGCATCCAGCGGGCCCTCGAGGTGTGCTGGCTCACCGGTGAGCGCTTGTCTGACCTGCAGCGCCGTGGCTCAAGCCCACTCGCGGGGGTACCGCTGTGGGCCTGGGCGCTGGTTCCGCGCGAGCGCGCCGTGCTGCACCGGCGCATTACCGAGCGCTTCCACGCCATGATGGCGGCGGGTTGGCTCGAGGAGGTGCGGGCGCTGTATGCCCGCGGTGATCTGTCAGCCGGTCACGCCTCGATGCGTGCGGTCGGCTACCGCCAGCTCTGGGCGCACCTGGCGGGCGAGTGCACCCTGGGCCAAGCCGTTGAGCAGGGCATTACGGCCACCCGGCAACTGGCCAAGCGCCAGCTGACCTGGGTGCGTGCCGAGCCATGGGCCGCGTGGGTCGATCCGGCCCGCGAGGCTCTGTCGTGGAGCCGCGACGTCCAGCGCCGTCTCGCCGAGCTGCAGCTTTGAATCCGGTCGCCTGTGTTACACTGCCCGCCCGGTAGCGCACTGTCTGCGCCCCAACGGGGTTTGCTTGCATCAGCCCCCTGTAGGAACCGGACCCGACCCCCAACCTGCCGAACAATTACAATCCATTAGAGAATAAGGAGAACCCGATGGCCAAAGGCCAGTCGCTCCAAGATCCGTTTCTGAACGCGCTGCGCAAAGAGCGGATACCTGTGTCGATCTATCTCGTCAACGGCATCAAGCTGCAGGGCCAGATCGACTCATTCGACCAATTCGTCGTGCTGCTGAAGAACAGTGTCAGTCAGATGGTTTACAAACACGCCATCTCCACGGTCGTGCCGGCCCGCAATGTCAGGCTGACCACCGAGGAGGAAGGCGTCGTGGAAACCGTCGTCGAGACCGTCGTCGAGTGAGCCGCGCCGCCTCGCGCCCCCGCCGGGAATCAATTCGTGTTCGAACGCCCGCGGTCCGGTGAGCGCGCGCTGCTGGTGCGCATCGGACTCGGGAGCCACGCGGATCCTCTGGATCTCGAGGAGTTTCAGGAGCTGGCCCGCTCGGCAGGCGCCGAGCCGGTCGCCACGGTGACCGGCCGGCGCGAGCGTCCAGACCCGCGCTTCTTCGTCGGCAGCGGCAAAGCCGAGGAACTGCGCCAGAGAGCCGAGGACACCGGTGCCGAGGTGATTCTCATCGACCATGCGCTCTCGCCGAGCCAGGAGCGCAATCTCGAGCAGCTGACCGGCCGGCGGGTGCTGGACCGCAATAGCCTGATTCTCGACATCTTCGCGCAGCGTGCGCGCAGTTTCGAGGGCAAGCTGGAGGTGGAGCTGGCGCAACTGCGCCACATCGCCACGCGCCTGGTGCGCGGCTGGACGCACTTGGAGCGGCAGAAGGGCGGCATCGGCCTGCGTGGGCCGGGCGAAACCCAGCTCGAGACCGATCGGCGGCTGATCGCGCAGCGGGTGCGGCTCCTGACGCGCCGACTCCTCAAGCTGCGCCAGCAGCGCGAGACGGGGCGGCAGGTGCGCGCGCAGATTCCGGTGCCGTCACTGGCATTGGTCGGCTATACCAACGCCGGCAAGTCGACGTTGTTCCGGGCCCTGACCGGAGCCGATGCCTATGTCGCCGACCAGCTGTTTGCGACGCTCGATCCGACGGTGCGCCGCCTCACGCTGCCGGGCGGCACACACGTGGTGGTCGCTGATACGGTCGGCTTCATCCGCGAGCTGCCTCACGAACTGGTGGCGGCGTTCCAATCGACGCTCACGGAAGCGCGCGAAGCCACGTTGCTCCTGCACGTCGTCGATGCAAGCGATCCGCGGCGAGACGAGCGGGTCGCGCAGGTCAACGACGTGTTGGGGCAGATCGGCGCCCAGTCCATTCCCCAGATCATGGTCTACAACAAGATCGACCGGCTGGACCGGGAGCCCGGCATCGAGCGCGGCAGCGAAGGGGAGCTCGGCGCGGTGTGGATCTCGGCCGCCCGGAGGGTCGGACTCGATCTGCTCGCCGATGCGCTGGCTGAGCGCCTGGCGCGCTGCGCGCGCGCGGCCCGTGTGCGCCTGCCGCCCGGGTCCGGGGCGCTGCGCTCACGGCTGTATGCCGCGAAGGTGGTGCGCGAGGAGCGCTCCGCGGAGGACGGCTCGATCGAGCTGGCGGTGCAGCTGCCCGATGCCGAGGTGTTGGCGTTGGCGCGCATGCCCGGGGTGGAGATTCTCGAGCCCCAGTACATCCAGGTTTGATTTCAAGGAGCGCAAGCGCAGTGGGCAGATTCGTCGTGGTGATCGGCACGCAGTGGGGCGATGAGGGCAAGGGCAAGGTCGTCGACCTGCTCACCGAGCGCGCCACCGCGGTGGTGCGCTTCCAGGGCGGACACAACGCCGGACACACGCTGGTCATCGGCGGCGTCAAGACCATTCTTTCGCTGATTCCCGCCGGCATCCTGCGCGAGCAGGTGCGCTGTTTCATCGGCAATGGTGTCGTGCTCTCGCTCGAGGCGCTCATCCGGGAGAGCCGCATGCTCATGGAGCAGGGCGTGCCGGTGTTCGAGCGGCTGGCGATCTCGCCGCTGTGCCCGCTGATCCTGCCTTCGCACATCCAGCTCGACCAGGCCCGCGAGCGGGCCCGCGGCGCGAATGCGATCGGTACGACGGGCCGTGGCATCGGGCCGGCCTACGAGGACAAAGTGGCGCGGCGCGCGGTGCGCGTGGCGGATCTGTTTCAGCGCGACCGGTTCGCCGCCAAGCTCGGCGAGGTGCTCGACTTTCACAACTTCGTCCTGCAGCACTACTTCCGCCAGCCGCCGGTGGATTTCCAGAAGACGCTCGACGAGCAGCTTGCCTACGCCGAGACGCTCGCCCCGCTGGTCACCGACGTGACTCTGGCGCTCGACCGGCTGCGCCGCGCGGGCGGCAGCGCGCTGTTCGAAGGGGCGCAGGGGGCGATGCTGGACGTGGACCTCGGCACTTATCCTTTCGTTACCTCATCCAACACCACGGCCGGCTTCGCGGGCACCGGTACGGGCGTCGGCCCCCGGGTCTTCGATTACGTGCTGGGCATCGTCAAGGCATACACGACACGGGTCGGCGCTGGACCGTTTCCCACAGAGCTGTTCGACGGCTGCGGCGAGCACCTCTCGCGCGTCGGTCACGAGTTCGGGTCCGTCACCGGCCGTCGCCGGCGTTGCGGCTGGTTCGACTCGGTGGCGCTGCGGCGGGCGATCGTGCACTCGAGCGTCTCGGGGCTGTGTATTACCAAGCTCGACGTGCTCGACGGTCTGGAGACCATCCGCGTATGCGTCGGCTACCGTGTCGGCGGCACGGTCGTCGCTGAGCCGCCGCTCAGTCTCGAAGGGTATGCCGGACTGGAACCGGTGTACGAGGAACTGCCGGGCTGGACCGACTCGACGGTGGGTATCACCGAGTATGCCCGGCTGCCGGTCAATGCGCGCAAGTACCTCGAGCGGCTCGAGTCGCTCGTCGAGGTGCCCATCGACATCATCTCGACCGGCGCGGATCGCGACGAGACCATCGTGTTGCGGCATCCGTTCGGCTGAGTTCAGTCAGTCTCGAGCGGAAACGTCTGCGCGCCGTTCCCGATGGCGCTCGCCGTGACGGGCGCGGTGCGCCAAGCTCGCGGTGCCGCCGCGGCCAGAGGTGCGCGCCGAGGCTGGATCTATCGGGGTGTTCTGCGGTCTAATGATCGCGTAAGGCGCAGCGTAACTTCGAGGTGATCGCCATGCGGTCCACCATGTCGTCTCGATGGGTTGCGGCGGTCCTGGCCGCCGCGCTGTGGTACGCGCCCGCGTGGGCGGCCCAGCCCCCGCGGACCGTTCATGCGGTGTGGGTGTCCCGCCAACTGAAATTCACCTATCAGGGATTCACGACGCAGTACAACTGCCGCGGTCTGAAGGACGCGATCACCCATCTGCTCGCCCGGCTCGGCGCGCGCAAGTTGCGGGTGCGGGATTGTCCGCTGGAAAACCAAATCATCCCGTTCCCGTCGGTGCGGGTGACGATGCGGGTGTTGGTGCCCGCCGCGCCCGCCGCGCGCGGGCCGCTCGTCAGCGCGCGCTGGCGCAAGGTGCGGCTCTTCCCCAGCACGTATCTGAGCGGCAATTGCGATCTCATGACGGAGTTCCGCCATACGTTCCTGCCCTTGTTCGCCGCGCGCCACATCGAGATGGACGCCACCTGCGTCCCGAACCAGCACATCATCGGCAACAGCCTGTACGCCGATGTGCTGGTCCCGGGTGTCCGCGCGGTCGGTGCGCTCGAGCGTCACTGAGCGGGCGCAGAGGCGCTCAAACTGTCACGGCGAGGCGCAACGCAGCCGGGCGATCCGCTCGAGGGCGGGCGGGTGCGAATAGTGGATCGCCGCATACAGCCGGTCCGGCGTGAGCGTGCTGGCGTTGCTGCGGTAGAGCTTCACCAGCGCCGAGACCAGCTGGCGCGCATCGGCGTGGCGGGCGGCGAAGCGATCGGCCTGGAACTCGTGCCGGCGTGACCACATCGCGCCGAGCGGCGTGGCGAACTCCAACACCACGGGTGCGGCGAGGGCGAACAGCAGCAGCGCCGCGTGCGGCGAGGGGTGCGGGACTCCGAGGGCGGCATAGAAGGCGCTGTGGCGCGCCAGCCATCCGAGCAGCGCGAAACCCACGAACAGCGTCGCGATCGACACCGCCAGCATCGAGCGCACGTGATGCAGGCGGAAGTGTCCCAGTTCGTGCGCCAGAACGGCTTCGATCTCCGGGGGCTCGAGGTCTTGGAGCAGAGTGTCGAAGAACACGATGCGCTTGTGCCGCCCGAATCCGGTGAAGTAGGCGTTGCCGTGCGCGGAGCGGCGCGAGCCGTCGATCACGAACACGCCGTTCGAGTGGAAGCCGCAGCGCGTGAGCAGCGCATCGATGCGGGCGCGCAGCGCCGAGTCGGCCAGCGGCGAGAAGCGGTTGAACAACGGCGCGATCAGCACCGGCCAGGCCCAGCTGAGCGCGAGCATCAGCGTCACGCAGCCCCCGAACGCCCAGAGCCACCACGCCGGCCCGGCGCGCATCATCAGCCACAGCGCGCCGAGCACCACCGGTCCCCCGAGCAGTCCGGCCAGCGCGATCTGCTTGAGCAGGTCGGTGAGGAACACCGGCACGGTGGTGCGGTTGAACCCGAAGCGCGCCTCGAGCCGGAAGGTCCGCCAGAGCGACAGCGGCAGGTTGACCCCCAGGGCCACGGCGGCCACGGAGGCGATCACCGCCAGCCCGAGCCACGGCTCGGTCCAGCCGGTGCGCCGCCACAGCGCGTCGAGCCCGGCGATGCCGCCGCCGACGGTCAAGCCGAGCGTGACCAACGCATCGATCAGCGTGGCGATACGCCCGAGGCGCGCCTTGGCCACGGTGTAATCGGCCGCCTTGCGATGCGCCTCGGGGGTGATCTGGCCGGCGAAGGGCTCGGGTACGTGCGCACGGTGCGCGCGCACGGCGTTGATCTGCCGGCCGGCGAGCCACAACTCGAGGCTCGCGCCCGCGGCCACGAGCGCGATGAACACGGCCGTGAAGGCGCTCATCGGCGCTGCCCGGGCGCGCTCAGAGACGCGCCGGTAACAGCCGGTACAGCGCGCGCGCGATGGCCGGCACGAGGCGCGGGCGCACCAACCGGGCGTCGTACTGTCCCATGCGCCGGTCGTTCTCGCGCAGGCAGGTCTCGAGCAGGCCGTGCAGGGTCACCGGCGGGCCGATGTCCTGGTGCGCCGTGAGCGTGAAATTCTCGCTCGATTCGCGCGCGCCGCCGCCGAGGCTGCGCGCGGTCTGCGCGCGCGAGGCGACCTGCTTGAGAATGATCCAGCCGCAGCGCAGGCGGAACGCGGGACGCCGCCACCAGGGCAGCTCGGCGCGGCGCACCTTGATCCAGTTGACGAAGAACAGGATGTGGCGCACCTCTTCCTCCATCACCGGCTCGAATACCTCGACCAGCGCGGCGGGAAAGAATCCCGAATCGCGCGCCAGCGCGAATAGCCCGAAGGCGAAGAACGAATCGAAGCACTCGCCGAAGCCGGCGAAGAGAAAATCATCCTCCAGGTCGCGCGGCGCGTACGGCGCGGGAAACTCGATCGGAATCCGGTAATGCGCGGTCAGCGCCGCGAGCAGGCGCGCATGGCGCTGCTCCTCGAAGCCCTGCAGCGCTATGGCGCGCTGCAGTTGCGGGTCGCTCTCCAGGGCCGCGGCGGCCGTGACGGTGTTGGAAGTCACGTTCTCGGTCGCGACCGCCTCCTGCCAGAACGGCAGACCCGTCAGGCGGTGCAGCTCCTCGGCAGACAGCGCCGGCCAGTCGATCCGTTCCGGGTCGTATTCGCGATGGGTGTCGATGAAGAACTGCGCCAGCAGCCGTTTGTGCTGTGGCGACCCGAAGCGGACGGTGGCGGTCTCAAAGTCGGCTGGAACTACGGACATGTTGCAATTCCCTTCTTCCCTCACTCCAGTACCAGGATAGCAGCGCCGGCACACCAAAGAGAATCTCCCGCATGCGCTTGGTCAACGCGAGGGCGAGGGCCATCTGCGGATCGATCCCGAGGAGGCTGCCGATTCCAACCAGCGTGACCTCCTGCACTCCGATGCCGGCGGGCACCACAAAGATAAAATTGCGGGCCGCCTGGGTGAGGCTTTCCAGCACGATCGCCGTCTCGAAGCCCACCGGATGTCCGAGCCAGCGCAGCGCCAGCCAGGTCTCGGCGGCGCCGGCTGCGAGTCCGGCGACCTGCCACTGCAGTGTGAGCGCCCAACGCGTCCAGTCGCCGATCAGCGCGCGGATCGCCGCATCGAGCGCGGCCCACTTGCCGTTGAGGAATCGCAGCATCTCCTCGCCGAGCATGCGCACCGCGACGTGCTCCAGACGCTCGAACAGCGAGCCGTAGTGCAGCAGGACGGCCAGCGTCACGATCACCGGCAGAAACGCGGCCAGACCGATCAGCACGGCGCTCTGCGAGTGCACCGTGCCGCACAGGCTGAGCAGACAGGTGACGCCGACCAACACGAACAGGTACTGGCTGAACAGCGTCAAGAGAATCTCGGTGGTGACACTGGCGGCGGCGGTCACACCGTCGACACCGCTCGCGGCGAGCAGCCGGATGCCCACCAGCTCGCCGCCGATGTTGGCGACTGGCAGGAGACGATTGATCGCCTCGCGCACCGCGGCGATCCAGAACAACCGTCCGGCCTTGACCCGCTCGGGAATCAGCGCCCGCCAGCCGCGCGAGTCGAGCAGAATCGGCACGGCATGCAGCGGCGCCAGCCACAGCAGCACCCAGCCGGCGTGCTCGATGGGCGTGAGGATGGCGGTGCCTTCGTGCACGATCAGCCCGATCAGCAGCGCCAGGCCCGCCAGCAGCGCGATGCGAAACACTGTCTTCATGCGGCGCGGCGTGACTCGCCGCTCGAGCGCAGCGAATCGGTCAGGGCGCGGAAGCCGCCGGTGCGGGCGCCCGAGGCGCGCACGGCGGCGCGCACGCGCGCGCTGAGCAGCGCTTGCAGTTCGTCGCGATGGCGGTAGGCGCTCATGCCGGGCGTCAACCCGTCGCGCGTCGCGGGGTGCAGATAGATCTCGGTGAGGCCCTCGGGCAGCTGGGCGAGAATCTCGAGCAGCCGGGCCTCGTCCATGGCGCCGCTGGTCGAGATCCCGAAGACCGTCTGGTTGCACTCGACGCCGGCGGCTCTGAGCCGCCGGCGCATCAGCGCGAGCCACGGTGTGAGCAGCGCGCCGGCGAGCCCGCCGCCGACGCGGCGCGCAACCCACAGCGGCTCGCGCGGCCAGCGCATCGGCGGCGCGCCGTATTCGGCCCCGATCGCAAGCAGCATGCCGAGTACCGTCGGATGCAGGTGAAAGTGCTTGTGCGCGTTCACGTGATCGAGCGTAAGCCCGGTGGCGGCGAAGGCCGCGAACTGCGCCCGGATCTCCGCTTCGAGCTGCCGCCTGACGCGCGGCAGCGCGAAGAAGCGTGCGCCCTCGCGCGCCATACGGTTCGGGAAACGGCCCGCGCCGTCGACCAGTGCCGGAATGCGCCGCGGCGGGAGCACCGCGTGTCCATCGGCGAGGACGACATGCAGGCCCACCGCCAGCTCCGGCAGCGCGCGAGCGCGCCGCACGCCGTCATCGGCGGCAGCCTCCGCCACCATCAGGCTCGTCGCGGTGAGTACGCCCTGAAGGAAGGCCTGCTCGATGGCTTCGTTGACCGCCTCGTGCAAACCGAAATCGTCGGCGGTGACGACCAGGGCCCTCAACTGGGCGGGCTCAAGCCTCGTGCGCGTTGAGGAAGCGGAAGAACTCGACCCCCTCACGCAACCGCCGCTTGGTCATTTCCCAGCTGCGCAGCATCTCGCCGGTCAGCTCGGCGATCTTGCGCGGACGGAAATAGAACTGCTTGTAGAAGGTCTCGACCGCGTGATAGATCTCTTTGGCCGGCAGGTGCGGATAGCTGATCGGTGCGAGCTGAATGCCGCGGTCGTTGACCAGGTTGAGGTTCTCGTACGCGGTGAGCCAGCCGTTCTCGACCGCCTCCTCGTACAGCTGCGTGCCCGGATACGGCGCGGCCAGTGACACCTGGATGGTGTGCGGATTGATGTCGACGGCGAACTGGATGGTTTCGCGGATGGTGTCGGCGGTCTCCCCGGGCAGCCCCAGGATGAAGGTGCCGTGGATGGTGACGCCGAGCTTGCGGCAGTCGCTGGTGAAGCGGCGCGCGATGTCGGTGCGCAGGCCCTTCCTGATGTTGTGCAGGATCTGGTCGTTGCCGGACTCGTAGCCGACCAGCAGCAGCCGCAGGCCATTGTCCTTCATGATCTTGAGCGTCTCGTACGGGACGTTCGCCTTGGCATTGCACGACCAAGTGACCCCGAGCTTGCCGAGGCCGCGGGCGATCTCCTCGACGCGCGGGCGGAAGTCGGTGAAGGTGTCGTCGTCGAAGAAGATCTCCTTCACCTGCGGCATGTTCTCCTTGATCCAGCGCACCTCGTCGATGACGCTGGCGGCGCTGCGCACGCGGTAGCGGTGGCCGCCGACGGTCTGCGGCCAGAGGCAGAACGTGCACTTGGAGCGGCAGCCGCGGCCGGTGTAGAACGAGACGTAGGGGTGCTGCAGATAGCCGATGAAGTAGTTCTCGATGGTCAGATCGCGCTTGTAGACCGGGGTTACCCACGGCAGATCGTCCATGTTCTCGATCATCGCGCGTGGCGCGTTGTGCTCGATCGTGCCGTCGGCCCGACGGAAGGACAGGCCGGTAATGTCCTTGAAGGGCCGACCCTCGGCCACTTCCTTGCAGGTGTAGTCGAATTCCTCACGGGCCACGAAGTCGATGGCGCTCGAGGCGCTGAGCGAGCCGGCCGGATCGACCGCCACCTTGGCCCCGACCATGCCGACGAGCAATCGCGGGTTCTCTTCTTTCAGCAGCTCCGCCACTTTCGCATCCGTCGGAAACGACGGCGAGCTGGTGTGCATCACCACCAGATCGTATTGGCGCGCCAGCGGCAGCACATCCGCCATCGACAGTCCGTCGGCGGGAGCATCGAGCAGCCGGCTATCGCTCACCAGTGCGGCCGGCTGAGCGAGCCACGTGGGGAACCAGAAAGAGCGGATCTCGCGCTTGGCCTGATAACGTGAGCCTGCCCCACCATCGAAACCGTCGAAGGAAGGGGGGTGCAGAAAGAGGGTTCTCATCATGACTTCTCGTCCTCAAGTAACGGGGCGGGCGGAGCCATCGCGAGCCACCCGGTATCGCGCATGGCGCCATTGAACTTCGCGCGTCGCGAAGCCCCAGCACCACAGCGCAAGGCCCAATAGGTCGCTCACCGGCAGCAGCCACAGGCGGCGCCAGGATCCGGTCCGGCGGGCGCCTTGGGCGCCGGCTGCGAAATGTAGCATTACGCGGGCCGTTGCGGTGGCGATCAGTAGGGCCAGGGCGGTCGGTCCGCCGTCGGCCAGCGCGTAGCCTAGTACCGCCATGGGCACGCTGAAGGTGAGGACCAGGCTGGCATAGCCGGCCGGTCGTACGGCCCGGATCGTGCGCAGCCAGCGGGTCTCATGCTGCACCAGGGCGCGCCATCCCGGCTCGTCGACCGTCGTCTCCACGACGACAGGGGAGAGCACCGTGCGCAGACCGCGGCGGCGGGTGAGCTCGCCCAGGCGATAGTCGTCCGCGAGCTGATCGGCGATGGCGGCGAATCCGCCGATGCCCTCGAGCACCGATCGGCGCAAGGCGATGGTGGCTCCAAAGGCGAACGCCCGGGAGCCGAACCAGGAAGCCACCCGTACCGAGGGCATGAACCAGTCGTTCACGAACAGCGCGCCGAGCTCGGAATACACGCCCGCCGCGCCCACGGAGCGGCCCGGCCGGCCGCGGTACGGGCATGTGACGATCCCGACGGTGGGATCCGCTAGGGGGGCGCACACGGCCGCCAGATACCCCGGGGGCACGTGTACGTCGCTGTCGGCGAGCACCAGATAGTCATGGCGCGCCACGCGCATCATATTGATCAAGTTGCTGACTTTGGCGCTGTGCCCATGGCGGCTGGAATCGACGACGACGGTGGTGTCGAGCGCCGGATAGCGTGCGCACAGCGCTTGGACGATCGGCAGGGCCGGATCGGCCGGATCCTGCACGCCGAAGATGATTTGCGCGCTCGAGTCACACTGTGCGCACAGACTGTCGAGCGCCTGCTCGAGCCCCGGCTCCGCTCCGCACAGTGGCTTGAGAACCGTCACCGGAGGGGGCTGCCCGGCGGGATGGGGGAAGCCGCCGATGCGCGCTCGCCGCACGGCCAGATAGGCTGTGACCGAATAGCCGAACACGAGAATGCCAAAGAATAGACCCGGATCCAGCATGGTGCCGTCAAGGAGTGATAGTGAACGTGGAGCCGGTTATCATGTCCATAGGAATCCCTACGCCGCAGGCTGCCAATGAGCGACAGAACCAGAGGGTTTCAAATCCGTGAAAGACGTATAGGGTACACGCTCGGGCCTGCGTCGGGGGCAACGGCATGATGGATCAGAACGAAGCTTCCCGTGAACTGTTGCCGGCAGGCGACAGCGTGGTCGGGAGCGAGTCCCTTATTCTGGTCGACGACAACGATGACGAGGTCGGCTACGCGAGCCGGACTCGCTGTCACGAGGGCTCGGGGCTGCTGCACCGGGCGTTCTCGCTCTTCATCTTCAATGACCGCGGCGAGCTGCTGGTCCAGCAGCGTGCAGCGGGCAAGCGGCTCTGGCCGCTATACTGGTCCAATAGCTGCTGCAGTCATCCGCGCCGAGCTGAGAGCTTGGACGTGGCGATTCATCGGCGGCTCGGCGAGGAGCTCGGGCTCAAGTGCCCCTTGCAGTTTCTATTCAAATTCAAGTATCAAGCACAATTCGACGGAGCGGGTGCCGAGCATGAGCTGTGCTCGGTATTCATCGGGCGCTCGGCTGGGCCGGTGCGGGCCAATGCAGCGGAGATCAGGGCTTGGCGCTGGATCGGACCCGAGGCACTCGATGCCGAGATGCGCGGTGCGGACACCGCGCGCTTCACACCTTGGTTCACCCAGGAGTGGGAGCGGATCAGGCTGGATCACCAGGCGGCCGTGCGTGCGCTGGTGCACGGCTAGATGAGGAAACAGGCAACAGCCCCGCTGGCGGGGCTGGCCGGCGGCCCGGGCGCCGGTACAACACTGGGAGACGGATTTTGGGTATTCCACTGATTCAAAAGTATCGGGTCGCCCGATACATCATCGGCCGCAAGCTGCGCGGGCAGAAGCGCTATCCACTGGTGCTCATGCTCGAGCCGCTCTTTCAGTGCAATCTGGCCTGCGCTGGCTGCGGCAAGATCGATTACCCGAAGGAGATCTTGCAGCAACGCCTGTCGGTGGAAAAGGCGCTCGCCGCCGTGGAGGAATGCGGCGCGCCCATGGTGTCGATTCCGGGTGGCGAGCCGCTGATCCACAAGGACATGCCGCAGATCGTGGCGGGCATCGTCGAGCGCAAGCGGTTCGTGTATCTGTGCACGAACGCGATCCTGCTCGCCAAACACATAGACGAGTACCGCCCGTCCCCGTACCTCACCTTTTCGGTGCACCTGGACGGCAACCGAGAGCGCCACGACGAGTCGGTGTGTCTGGAAGGCGTGTTCGACAAGGCGGTCGCGGCGATCCGTCTGGCCCGTTCCAAGGGTTTTCGCGTGACGGTCAACTGCACGCTGTTTCAGAACGAGAATCCCGACGGCGTGGCCGACTTCTTCGACACCGCGATGCAGCTCGGCGTCGAGGGGATCATGGTCTCGCCCGGGTACAGCTATCAGCATGCACCCCGTCAGGACGTGTTCCTCGGGCGCAGCGCGAGCAAGAACCTGTTCCGGGAGATCTTCACCCGCGGTCGCGCCCGCCGCGCGCGCTGGTCGTTCAACCACTCGGCGCTGTTTCTCGATTTCCTCGCCGGCAATCAGGCCTACCAGTGCACGCCTTGGAGCACCCCGACGTACAACATCTTCGGCTGGCAGCGGCCCTGCTATCTGCTGACCGGCGAGGGCTACGCCGAGAGCTTCAGCTCGCTGATGGCGGATACCGCATGGGAGCGCTACGGCGTCGGCCGCAACCCGCTGTGCAACAACTGCATGGCGCACTGCGGTTACGAGGGCACCGCGGTCGATGACGCGTTCGCCCATCCGCTGAAGGCGCTGTGGCGCTCGCTGCGCGGGCCGCGCCTGACCGGACCGATGGCGCCGGAGCTGCCGCTGCTGTACGAGGAGCCGCCGCTGAAGGCGCAGGTGCCCGCCGAAGTGACCATCCCGCTCGGTGAGGTTGGTCAGGCCGCGAACCGGGAAGGTCGCCGTGTCAGCGGTGCCTGAGCTGCTGCCCGCGCAGCTCGAGCAATGGCGGGCGCGCATGGAGGATGCTCTGGCGCGCCGCCTGCCGCGCGCGGACCGCTGGCCCGAGCGGCTGCACGCGGCCATGCGCTACAGCGTGCTCGGCGGCGGCAAGCGTGTGCGGCCGATCCTGCTGCTTGCCACCGCGCGCACGCTGGGGCTGAGCGAGGAGCGCGTGGAGGCGGCGGCCTGCGCGCTCGAGCTGGTGCACGTCTACTCTCTGGTGCACGACGATCTGCCGGCGATGGATGACGATGATCTGCGCCGTGGCCGCCCGACCTGTCACAAGGCCTACGATGAGGCCACCGCGCTCTTGGTTGGCGACGCGCTGCAGTCGCTCGCCTTCGAGCTGCTCGCGCGCGATCCGGATTTGCCCGACTCCGGCGCGGTGCGCGCGCGTCTGGTCGGTCTGTTGGCCGAGGCCATCGGCAGCCTCGGCATGGCCGGCGGGCAGGCGATCGATCTGGAGTCCGAGGGACGCCGCCTCGACATCGAGCAGGTCGAGCGCATGCATGCGCTGAAGACCGGTGCGCTGATCCGCGCCAGCGTCATGATGGGCGCGGCGTGTGTGCCGGATCTCGATCCACGCCGGGAGCGTGCCCTGGCGGGATTCGCCGCGCCGATCGGGCTGGCGTTTCAGATCCAGGACGATCTGCTCGATGAGCTCGGCGACACCGCCACGCTCGGCAAAGCGGCTCAATCGGACCGCGAGCGCGGCAAGTCGACGTATCCGGTGATCCTCGGCATTCCCGCCTCTCAGGACCGGGTCCAGCGCCTGAGCGAGCAGGCGCTCGAATCGCTCGCGCCGTTCGCCGCGGCCGCCGAGCCGCTGCGGGCGGTGGCCGAGTGGTTGCTGACGCGCCGCAACTGAATTTTCGTCCGGGATGCTCATGCCAGACCTGTCCGAGTCCGACGCGGCTTTCCAGGACCAGATCCTGCCGCTGGTGTCGCGCACCTTCGCGCTGACCATTCCGCAGCTGCCCGCCGCGCTGTGCACGCCGGTCACCAGCGCTTATCTGCTCTGCCGCATCGCTGACACGATCGAGGACGAGCCGAGGCTGTCGGCCGTCGATACCCATCGCTTTCTGCGGCGCTTCACGGCCGTGGTGCAGGGCCGGGAGGATGCGCAGCGCTTCGCCGCCGATGTGGTGCCGCACCTCAGCGACAGCACGCTCGCCGCCGAGCGCGATCTGGTCGCCAATACCGCGCGCGTGATGCGTGTGGTCGGGCGTCTGCAGCCGCGCCAGCGCGCCGCCATCCGCCGCTGCATCGCGGTGATGGGCCACGGCATGCATCGGTTCCAGCAGACCGCGAGCCTGCGCGGCCTGGCGCGCGCGACCGATCTGGACACCTACTGCTACTACGTCGCCGGGATCGTCGGCGAGACGCTCACCGAGCTGTTCTGTGCCTACTCGAGCCAGATCGAGCGTCACTATCGGTCGTTGTACGCGCTGGCGCCGTCCTTCGGTCAAGGTCTGCAGATGACCAACATCCTGAAGGATGTCTGGGAGGATCGCGCCCGCGGGGCATGCTGGCTGCCGCAGGAGGTGTTCAGCCGTTATGGCGTCGACCTCGCCAACCTGACGCCCGAGCGCAGCGATGCGCGCTTTCATACCGGCATGATGGAGCTCGCCGGAGTGGCGCACCGGCACCTGCGCAATGCGCTCGCCTTTACCGTGCTGATCCCGGCTGAGGAGGCCGGCATCCGCAAGTTCTGCCTGTGGGCGATCGGGCTCGCGGCGCTGACGCTGCGCAAGATCCAGGACCATCCGGGGTTCACCGCCGGCAGCCAGGTGAAGGTGTCGCGCTCGGCCGTGGCGATGACTCAGACCCTGACCAACCTGGCGGTGCGCAACGATGCGATGCTGCGGCGGCTGTTCGAGCGCGCCGCGCGCGGGCTGCCGCTCGCCGCGCACGAGGTGCCGCTGCGGCCGGCGGGCGTGCCCGCCTTCGATGGCGCCGATGGCGACGCCGCCCTGGATGAGTACAGCGAAACCATGTCGTGTCAGGGCGCCGCGCCTTGAGCCGCTCCTGCAGACGCAGCAACGGGCTCGCCGGAGCCGGTCGGCCGCGGCCTTAACCGAAGAACAACCATGCATCCTTGCCCCACCAACAGCCGAAGTGGCAGCTGCCGCGCCGATGTGCCGGCGGCCTGTGCCCGAGATTCGCATGCACGAGCCGCTTGACCTCGAGGCGCGCGCCGAGCCGGCGGTACCCGCCTGGCCGCTCGACGGGCTGCGCCCGAGCGCGGCGCGCCCGGATGCGCTGGAGCGGGCCATCCGCGCCGCGCACGCCGCACTGCTCGGCCAGCAGCAGCCGGATGGTCATTGGGTGTACGAGCTCGAGGCCGACTGCACGATCCCGGCCGAGTACATCATGATGATGCACTACCTGGATGAGATCGATGCGCCGTTGCAGGAGCGCCTGGCGGTGTACCTGCGCGAGCACCAGCAGCCCGAGGGCGGCTGGCCGCTTTACCAGGGAGGAGGGCTGGATCTATCGTGCACCATCAAGGCGTATTTCGCGCTGAAGCTCGCCGGTGATGATCCGCAGTCCGAGCACATGTGCCGGGCGCGCGCGGCGGTGCTCGCGCGCGGCGGCGCGGCGCACGCCAATGTGTTCACGCGCATCGCGCTGGCGCTGTTCGGTCAGGTACCGTGGCGGGCCGTGCCGTACATCCCGGTGGAGATCATGCTCCTGCCGCGATGGTTCCCGTTCCATCTGGAGAAGGTCTCCTACTGGTCGCGCACCGTGATGGTGCCGCTGTTGGTGCTGTGCACGCTCAAACCCGCGGCGCGCAACCCGCAGCGGGTGGATATCCGGGAGCTGTTCAGCGTGGCCCCGGAGGACGAGCATCACTATTTCCGCCTGCCTGAGCGAGGCCGATGGCTTGCCCGGACGTTCTTCACGCTCGATCGGGTGTTCCGCGTGCTGGACCCGCTGATTCCGCGGGCCATGCGCGCGCGCGCGATCCGCCGAGCCGAGCGCTGGACGATCGAGCGGCTCAACGGCGAGGATGGCCTGGGGGCCATCTTTCCGGCCATGGTCAATGCGCTGGAGATGATGGTACTGCTCGGTTACCGAGCCGATGATCCGCGGCGCGTGACCGCCAAGCGGGCGCTGGAGAAGCTCGTGGTCGAGCAGGGTGATCGCGCCTACTGCCAGCCGTGCGTTTCCCCGGTCTGGGATACGGGCTTGGCCTGCCTGACGCTGCAGGCGGTGGGCGACGATGCGAGTCTGGCCGCCGCAAACCGAGGCTTGGACTGGCTGCGGCCCCGTCAGATCCTCGAGCCGGTCGGGGATTGGCGCGCCCGGCGGCCGGCGGTGCGCAGCGGTGGCTGGCCGTTTCAGTACGGCAATGCCCATTATCCGGATCTTGACGACACCGCGGTGGTGGCTTGGGCGATGCATGCGGCGCCGGGCCGGGAGCGCTACGCGCACAGCATCGAGCGCGCGCTCGATTGGCTGGTCGGCATGCAGAGCGCGGGTGGCGGCTTTGCGGCCTTCGATGCCGACAACACCCATTACAACCTCAATTACATTCCGTTTGCCGATCATGGCGCGCTGCTCGATCCGCCAACGAGCGACGTGACCGCGCGGGTGGTCACGGTGTTGGCCCGCGCCGGGCGGCCGCAGGATCGACCGGCGCTCGAGCGGGCGCTCGCGTTTCTGCGGCGCGAGCAGGAGCCGGACGGCTCATGGTTCGGCCGCTGGGGGAGCAACTACATCTACGGCACCTGGTCGGTGCTGGTGGCGCTCGAGGCGGCCGGCGTCCCGGCCGCCGATCCGATGGTGGTGCGTGCCGTCGAATGGCTGTGCGCGTGCCAGAACGCCGATGGCGGGTGGGGCGAAAGCAATGACAGCTACGACCGGGCGCGCTACGGCGTTCGGCCGTTCGTCAGTACGCCCTATCAGACCGCATGGGCCGTGCTGGGGCTGATCGCGGCCGGCGAGCGGACCTCGCGGGCGACGCGCCGCGGCGTGGAGTTTCTGCTGCGTACGCAACAGCACGGCCTGTGGAGCCATCCGAGCTTCACCGCGCCGGGCTTTCCACGCGTGTTCTACCTCAAGTATCACGGCTACAGCGCCTACTTTCCGCTCTGGGCGTTGGCGGCCTATCGCCAGGGGAGCTAGAGCGCTCTTGAGCTGCGTCGGTATCGTCGTGGCGCTGGCATCCGAGGCTCGGGCGTTTGCGCCGGACGCTGCGGCTGCGGCCGGCAAGGGCGAGGTCGTGCAACTCGAAGACAACGCACTGCTCACCGTCAGTGGAATGGGTTGGGACGCCGCCGAAGCCGGAGCGGGGCGGCTGGTGCGCTCCGGTGCGACCGCACTCGCCAGTATCGGGACGGCCGGCGGTCTCGATCCGGCGCTGCGCTGCGGCGCGGTGCTGGTGCCGCGGGAGGCTCACATGCTCGAAGGCGAACCGCTGGCCGCGCATGCGTCGTGGCGGGCGGCGTTGCTTGCGGCGCTGCCGCGCGATTGTCAGGTCAGCGAAGACCCGCTGCTCACCAGCCGCGTCCCGGTCGGCTCGCGGCTCGACAAGGCGATCGCCTGGCGCGAGACCGGCTGCGCGGCGATCGACATGGAGAGTGCCGCCGTGGCGCGCGTCGCCGCGTCGGCGGCGGTGCCGTTCGTGGTGCTGCGGGTGGTCGTGGATACCGCCGGCGACGAGTTGCCCGAGCCGGTGGTCGCCGCGAGCCGCGGCGGGGAACTCGCGTTGGGTCGCCTGCTGTGGGGTCTGGCGCTGACCCCATGGAACGTGGCGGCGGTCCACCGGCTCGCCCGGCGCTTTCGCACGGCGTGCGCCATGCTCGCGCGACTGGGAGAGGCGGATCTGCCCGCCCGGCGGGCGCTCACGGCCGGGCAGAGCAGGACGCGGCCGTGAGGGCGCTGGTCACCGGCGCGAGCGGCTTCGTCGGGGCGGCGCTGGCGCGCACGCTGCTTGCGGCGGGCTGGCAGGTGCGCGCGCTGGTGCGTGCGGGCTCGGATCGACGCAATCTGCAGGCGCTCATGCTGGAGACGGTGATCGGCGACCTCACCGACGAGCCCTCGCTACGGCGGGCCGTCGAGGGGTGCGACGCGGTGTTTCATGCCGCGGCGGACTACCGCCTGTGGGTGCCGGATCCGCAGTCGATGTACCACGCCAATGTCGACGGCACACGCAACCTGCTCGATGCGGCGCACCGAGCTGGCGTGGCGCGCATCGTCTATACCAGCAGCGTTGCGTGCGTCGGCTTGCCGGCGGGCGGCGGCCCTGGTACCGAGCAGACTCCCGTGTCGCTCGCGGACATGGTGGGGCACTACAAGCGCTCGAAATTTCTCGCCGAGCAGGTGGCGCTGGAGGCGGCCGCGCGCGGGGTGCCCGTGGTGATCGTCAATCCGGCCGCGCCGGTCGGGCCGCGGGATCTGAAACCCACGCCCACCGGGCAGATCGTGCTCGATGCGGCGCGCGGGCGCACACCGGCCTACGTGGATACGGGACTGAACATCGTGCATGTCGATGACGTCGCCGCTGGACACGTGCTGGCGTTTCACCGCGGGCGGGTTGGAGAGCGCTACATCCTCGGCGGGGAGAATCTGCCGCTGCGCACGATTCTCATCGAGATCACCCGGCTCGCGGGCCGCGCCCCACCACGCCTGAGGCTGCCGCATGGGGTGGTGCTGCCGATCGCCTACGTCGCCGAGGGGGTCGCGCGCCTCAGTGGCAAGCCCACGCGCGTGACCGTCGACAGCGTGCGCATGGCCCGCAAGCGCATGTACTTCTCGAGCGAAAAAGCCGAGCGCGAGCTCGGCTATCGGTTCCGTCCGGCCCGTTTGGCCTTCGAGGATGCCCTGGAGTGGTTTCGCGCCCAGGGATATCTGCGCGGGAGCCGGCCGCCCGCCGGGCAGCCTTAGAACGGGTAGCCGATGCCGGTGAAGACGGCCAGACCCTGGCTGCTGCGCCCGAGGCCCTCGCCGATGTCGACGTAGCCGACCACCGAGGGCGCGGCGATGCCGCGGAAGCCGATGCCGACCACCGGATGCAATTGACTGATCGGCCATTGGCCGTAGTGCCGGAAGACGCGCCCGGCATCGACGAAGGGGGTCACCTGGATGTCGATGTGCGTCGATAAGGCGTTGAACTTCAACACGGTCTTGCGCAGCTCGAGGTTGAAGTCGAATGCGTTGCGGTCATAGAAGCGCGAGGTACCGTAACCGCGCAGCGGCTGTGAGCCACCGATGGTCTCGTGGTCGCCGCCCAGGCTGCTCAGGGCCCAGAACGGGACGTGATGGACCGTCGGCTCGTAGCGCAGGTCGAAATGGGTCGCCACGGTGAGGCTGCGGGTCGGCGACCAGTAGAAGCGGGCATCGACTCCGGCCTCGGTGAACAGCGAGCTGTCAATGTCGACGTTGCGGCTGGCGAGGCCGCCGTAGACGATGACGTACGCGCCGCTCGTCGGGATGACGATGTTGTTGCGCGTGTCGTAGACCAGCGCGATGCGCTGGAGCAGTTCGTGGGTGACGCCGAGTCCGAGGACGTTGCGGAAGCGTGTGGTGATCGAGGGGACCCCGGGAAGGTGGCCGGCGGTGATGCGCACTTTTCGGGCGATGAAGGTGTAGGCCAGCTGCCACGTGTGCGAGATGTTCCAGCCGATCTTGGCCCGCGTCAGCAGCTCCTGGTCGGTGTACACGGTCTGGTTGATGCGCCGCGACTCATTGCCGATGCCGTAGAAGCGCGAGGTGCCGCTGCGGTTGTACTCGAGCTGTACGCTCCACGACCAGCGGCTCTCGCGCAGCCGTCCGGTCTCGAATTTGGCATTGAACCAGCTCTGGACGCGCTGGCTCAGCCCGCCTTCGATGTACCACTGCGTGTCCGGCGAGGGATAGTCGAAGATCCGGCCGTCGATGCCCACGCCGAAGTTGGAGTTGTAGTTGATGTCCGGGGCGATGATGCGGGTGATCTGGCCGGCGGCATTGGTATGCAGTACCGTCGGGATGACCCCCAGGGTGAGACCGCTCAGCGGATCGACGGCGGTCAGGGGCACCGGCAGCACCGGCCAGGTGGTCGGATTGAGCCAATTGATCTTGCGCGCCCGCGGCGGCGGCGCCTGGGCGGCGCTGCGGACCGTGGCATGAATCGCCGCGGCGCGCGAACCCGGCCGGAGTTGGGGCGCGACTTTCGGCGCAGTGTCGGCGGCGGCCGCGTGAGCCGCCCCAGACATCCCGAGCGCCAGCAGGGCCGCTGCCATGAGTGGCCACGTTGGGCTATGCTTGCGGGACATGCGGATCCATGTTCATCAACTCAATCAGCGTACGTTCCGCGTCCTGTGCACGCGGCCTCGGGCTTGCGACAGTGGGCGCCATCAAGGCCATGGGTTTCCCAGGCGCGCCGATGGTGCGAAAGCGGCCAATGGGCGATCTTGGGCTGCGGATTATATCGATGAATCATGATTTCCACAGGCCGGCGTAGCCGGGGGCGTGGGCGGGCGCATGCCCCCGTGGCCTGAGCCGTGCGCGGCGGCCGCGGTGCCGCTGCTGATCTGGCTGTACCTGGCGCTGTTTCGCGGGGGGTTCTGGCGAGCACGTACGCTGCCGCCGGCGGCGGTCGCCGTCCCGGCGCGCGTCGCGGCCATCGTGCCGGCACGCAACGAGGCCGAGCACATCGGCCGCGCCGTGCAGTCTCTCCTGGGGCAGCGCTTCGAGGGACAGTTGCATGTGTTCGTGGTTGATGACGGCAGTTCGGATGGCACGGCGGAGGCGGCGCGCGCGGCTGCCGAGGCGGCCGGCGCCGGTGAGCGGCTGACGGTGCTCCCGGGCGCGCCGTTGCCGCCGGGCTGGACGGGCAAGCTCTGGGCGATGGCGCAGGGCGTGCAGGCTGCGGCCGCGTCGCAGCCGGATTATCTGCTGTTCACCGACGCGGACATCGAGCATGCGCCGGACGGGGTTGCGGCACTGGTGTCCCAGGCGGTGACTCTGAGGCGCGATCTGGTCTCGGTCATGGTCCGGCTGTCGTGCGTCACGTGGGCCGAGCGCTGCCTGATACCGGCGTTCGTGTTCTTTTTCTTCAAACTCTATCCGCCGCGGTGGGTTGCCGCGGCGAACGCGCGGACCGCCGGCGCAGCGGGCGGCTGCATGCTGGTCCGGCCTGCCGCACTCGCACGTTCCGGAGGGCTGGCGGCCATCCGCGGGCGCATCATCGATGACTGCGCGCTCGCCGGCCTGCTCAAGCGCGCCGGCGGCTCGCTCTGGCTCGGCCTGTCCGATACGACACGCAGTCTGCGCGTCTACGGCCGCTTCGCTGAAATCGGCGCCATGATCTCGCGCACCGCATTCCATCAGCTGCGCCACAGCGGGCTGTTGCTCGCCGGCTCGCTCGCCGCTCTGCTCGTGACCTACGTCGTCCCGCCGCTGCTGCTGCTGACCGGCGAGCCGTTGTGCATGGCGCTCGGGGCGGCCGCCTGGGCCGTGATGACGCTGTGCTATCTGCCCCTGGTGCGTTTCTATCGGCTCCCGAGCCGCTACGCGCTGCTCCTGCCGTGCATTGCGCTCTTTTACGCGGCGGCGACGCTGCATTCGGCGATCCGTTACGCGCGCGGCCGGGGGGGTGAGTGGAAGGGCCGGGCGCAGGATGTGCGCCCGAGCGAGACGGGGTGACCCGGCGGGCGCAGCCGAGCGTGCCGCGGCCGCTCGAACCGGGGCGCATCGAGTTGTGGTGTACGTTCCTCGCCGATGTCGATGCCGAAGGAACGTGGGAGCGCTACCCCGCGCTGCTCAGCGAAGCCGAGCGCGCGCGCCAGCAGCGGTTTCGTTTCGCGCCGGATCGCCGGCGGGACCTCGCCGCCCGCGCCCTTGCCCGCACCGTGTTGTCGCGCTACGCGCCCGTGGCTCCCGAAACGTGGGTCTTCGAAGCCGATGCGCACGGCCGCCCGCGGATCTGCTCGCCACGAACCGCAGCATCGCTTGAATTCAATATCGCGCACAGCGGCGATCTGGTCGTGGTGGGGGTCGCGCCCGGAACGCCGCTCGGTGTCGATGCGGAGCACCTGGCGCGTGGGACGGATACGACGGCGCTCGAGCGGTATTTCTCGCCGCTGGAGATCGAGCAGCTGCGGGCGCTGCCGGCGCATGCGCGGCGGCTACGGTTCTTCGAGCTCTGGACGCTCAAGGAGTCCTATCTCAAGGCTCGGGGCGTGGGTCTGCGCCTGCCGCTGCATTCGCTGACGTTCGAGTTGCCCGGATCCGGCGCGGTACGCTTGGTGCTGGCGGCGGGAGTTGCCGACAGCGCCTCCCGTTGGGCATTCGCGCAGTTCACGCTGCGCGATGAGTACGTGCTCGCCGTGTGCGCCGAGCGTGTGGGACCGCAGCCGCTGCAGCTTGTCGTGCGCGAGGCGGTTCCCTTCGGCTCGCAGCGGCGGCTCGCGCCGCGGCTCGAGCGCGCCGCCGGGATTGAAGCGGCCGCGCCGCAGCGGTGGTCCGAGTCCGGGCGCTGAGGGGGCGGGCGCCGCAGAAACCCTGCTCGGGCGCCGTGCCCGATTCCGCTCAAGTTAGGTTAAGCTGCCGCGATCGCTCACCTCCAGGTTCGCGTCAATGGATCTTTTGATCGTGCGGCATGCCATCGCCTGCGCGCACAATCCCCGGCGTTGGCCGGATGATGGCGAGCGTCCGCTCACGCCCGAGGGGGCGGAGCGCGCCAAGCGGGCCGCCCGGGGGATCGGCCGCGTCGTCGGTGCTCCGGAGCGGGTGCTGACGAGCCCGCTGGCCCGCGCGCTCGAGACGGCCGCGATTCTCACGGCGCACGCGGGTTGGCCGCAAGCGAGGCTGTGTACGGCTCTTGCGCCCGAGGCGGCGCTCGAGGCGCTGCTCGAGGCGCTGCGTGCCGAGCCGGGCCGGCGGGTCGCGATCGTCGGCCATCAGCCGGGACTCGGCCGTCTCATGGCCCACTGCCTGGCGGGCACCGCGCGGCCCGAAGCGTTCGAGCTGAAGAAACCCGGGGTGGCCCTGCTGGGGTTCGCCGGCGCGGTGTGTGCGGGCGGCGGGACGTTGCGCTGGCTGCTCCCACCGGGCGTCCTGCGCGCGGTGCGCTGAGCGTTGCGGCCGGCCGCAAGCCCTGCGCCTGGGGTTGAGCAACACGATGACGTCCGGCCGGCAGATCAGATCGGCAAGGGGAATCCTCGCCGTGGGTGCGCCACCGGTGCGCGTCGCGCGCGGCGGACCGCCGCCTCACTCCACGGTGTCGCGGCAGGCGTTGATCCAACGGGCCGTCAGCTTCTCCTGCAGGGCATTCTGACCCAGACGCTGGCGCAGCACGCCGAAGTCGACGCGGTCCATCTCCTGGTCCTGGTTCAGGCAGCTGAAGACGATGGTCTCGATGCCGGTGGTCGGATCACGGTGCGACTGGAGACATTGGGCGCAAATCGCCTTCATCATGCACTGCATCGGCGAGTTGATACTGGCGAGCGCGACGTGCCCGCGCTTGAGGCGCGCCGCGAGTCCGCCGCGCCTCGCGGCGGCCACGGCGGCCATCATCGACTCGGAGCCGATGGCGATGATGCGATCGACCTTCTCGAGCGCGATGGGCACCGCGCCCAGCCCGGAGGTGGCGTAAGCCTCGAGGGCCTGCACGACATTGCCGACGAACTGTCTGTCCTGTGGCCGCGCGGGCTGCGGCGCCGGCGCCGAATCGGTGCACCACACCAGCGCATCGGAGGCGTCCTCGAGATCCTGGCGTTTGAACACGTCGGTACTGGAGCGATAGCCGGCGAAATACAGGACGCGGGAGCCGGCGGCGCGCATGGCGCGGCCGATCGAGAACAACACCGCGTTGCCCAGCCCGCCGCCGATCAGCAGGACCGTCTCATCGCGGGGTATGTGCGTCGGCTCGCCGGTCGGTCCCATCAGCGCGACCGGCTGTCCCGGCTCGAGCAGGGTGCACAGGCTCGAGGAGCCGCCCATCTCGAGCGCCACCAGCCCGACGTGTCCCGGCCCCGGATCCACCCAGGCGCCGGTCAGGGCGATTCCCTCCATCGCCAGGCGCGTGCCGCAGGCCTGCGGCGCGCCGGCCTCGTAGTTCTGCAGTCTGAAGAACTGACCAGGGCGGAACGCGCGCGCTGCAAGTGGCGCCTCGACAACCACCTCGACGATGGTGGCGGTCAGCCGCTCGACCCGCACCACGCGCGCGCTGCCTTGCGAGCGCAGCCGCTCGAGCACTGTCGCGGGCTCCGTAGTGCTGGCGACGCGCTCGAGCAGACGCGAAATGATGGGATAGCCGTTCTTGGCGCTCGCCATCGCCTTCACGACGGTGCCGGCGAAGGACGGGTGAAGATCGCCGAAGAAGCTGATGGCCTTGCCGTCCGCGCCGAGATGCGCGATCACGTGCGTGGCGGCGGGCTTGCCGCAGCGCTCCGGCGCGACCGGCGTGCCGGATTCGTCGTACGCCTGGAAATGGTTGCCATCGAGCCGCAGGACCGGCGCCTCGCGCGCCAGCACCGTATTGGGTACCGTGCCGGCGGCGATCAGCACCGTCCGCGCGGTCAGGGTGGATTCGGCCCCGGTCACGGTGTTGCGGACGCGCAGGCCGTTGGCGTGACCAAACGGGTCGATCTGCACCGCAAGGGGCTGAAGGTTCTCCGCGTAGGCGATTCCCTCCGCCAGCGCGTTGATGATCTCCTCGTGATTCTTGTAGGCCGGCGAGGCCGTCATCACGCGCCGGTACAGGATGCGGGCGCCGCCCCAGGCACGCAGCAGGCCGACGATGTCGGGCTCGCGGCCGTCGCGCTCGGCCGCGGCCCGTTCGGCGCGCAGTGCGCGCGCGTGCTGCAGAAACTCCTCGGCGATGGCCCGATCCTCCTCGGACCAGCCGCCGCGGACCTGCTCGGCGCCGAAGCGGGCGCAGAGGCGCTCGTAGCGGCTCAGGAACCGCTCGACCTGCACCGGATAGTAGGCCAACGCCTCGGTGCAGGTATCGATGGCGGTCAGGCCGCCGCCGATCACCACGACCGGCAGGCGCATCTGCAGGTTGGCCAGCGTGTCGGCGCGCGCCGCGCCGGTCAGCTGCAACGCCATGAGGAAGTCGGAAGCCTGGCGCACGCCGCGGGCCAGGCCGTTCGGAATCTCCAGAAGCGTGGGCCTGCCGGCGCCCATGCACAGCGCGATGTGATCGAAGCCGAGGGCAAAGGCGTCCTCGACGCCAAGCGCGCCGCCGAAGCGCAGGGCGCCGAGCAGCGCGAACTGCGCGCGCCGCTCGAGCAACAATCGGAGGATCTTCAGGAAGTTCTTGTCCCAACGGACGGTGATGCCGTATTCGGCCACGCCGCCGAAACCGGCGCTGACCCGCTCGGCGAGCGACTCGCGCAGCGCGTCGATCCGGCGGATCAGGCCGAATCGGATGCCGTCGCGGTCGCGGCCGGCGAGCTCGGGCGGCAACGGCTCTATCTTCAGCCCGTCGATGAGCGCGACCGCGTGGCCGTCGTTGAGCAGGTGATGCGCCAGCGTGTAGCCCGCAGGACCGGCGCCGACGACCAGCACGGAGCGGCCGCTCGGCGGACGCGGCAGCGGCCGGCGGAAATTCAGCGGGTTCCAGCGGGTGAGCAGGCTGTAGATCTCGAAGCCCCAGGGCAACTCGAGCACGTCCTTCAGGATGCGGGTCTCCGCCTGGGGAATGTTCACCGGATCGCGGTGTTGCTTCTGGTAGATGCAGCTGACCATGCAGTCGTTGCAGATGCGATGACCCGTGCCGGCGAGCATCGGATTGTCGACGCAGGCGATCGCCAGGGCGGACAAGACATGACCGCGCCGCTTCGCCTCGTGCATCTCCGAGATGCGCTCGCCGAGCGGGCAGCCGGTCTGCGGCGCCCCGACCGCGCTCTGCTCGAATGATCCCGACGCGGCGCGCAAGCCGCTCGAGCACGAATCCTTGTCCTGGTGATGACAGTAGATGCAGTAGTGGATCTCGCCCAATCCTCCCGTCAGGTCGCAGCCGGCATCCGTCAGCTCGAATCCGCGCCGCTGCCGCACCGCGTGCTCGGCGGGCGCCTCGAGCCAGGCGATGCCGCCTTCCTGCCGGCTGTCGGTGGCCACCAGTTGCAGCGGGTCGTGCTTGCGCGGCACTTGAAACAGCGCGTGATCGCCGAAGCGCCGGCGGCCGTCCGGGCTGAGCGCGGCCCAGGTGACGAATCGCTCGGCCGCGGCGAGCTCGGCGCGGCACTGCGGCTCGTGCTCCAGCCACGAGCGTACCGCGCGGGCGAAGCGCACCGCCTCGAATGGGCCGTGCAGATGCGTCTCGAGCGCCGCGAGCGCCGCGTCGCCGTCGATGCCCGCGGCATCCTCGCGGGTGGCCTTCTTGGCGATGTGCCGCTGGACGAACTTGCGGCGCACTTCGAAGACGACCTCGAGATCGTTCTGGCGCTCGACCAACTCGGCCACTTCCGCGCCGATTGCGAATAGCGCGCAGAGAAACTCGTCGACGAGCGGGGCAAGCAGCAGCCACAACTCGCTCTCGTCCGGGCGCGCCACTGCCTCGCCGGCCCTCGCGGCCGCCAGACGCCCGGCCAGCGCCGGGTCGCGCTCGAGCAGGAACCGGCGGAAGCGGGCATCGAGCCGCTCGAGCCCGGCACCGGAATAGAGGTCTTCGGGCGTCGGCAACCCGCTTGCCGCCATGGTGACGTTCATCGCGTCAGGTCCTGGGCGGGGCGGATGTCACGCGCCGGCGGCCGGTGTTCGCGCCGGGATCGAGCCTCGCGACCGTGGCCTGACACCCGCACGACACGCGTGCCTCGAGTACGCGTCAGTGCCGCCGATCGGGGGGCAGGTCCGGGCAGGCGGGGGGATGAGCGCGCGAGGCATAACCGGCCCAGTTTACTTTACGGCAACTGTGTCGGTCCAATAGGTCCGCGTCTGCCCGTCCGGTCGCACCTGAATCATTCCGGTCCACGTCTCGCGGCGAAGGGGATGCACCTGCTCGCCGGCGCGCAGCACGATGCAGCCGTGTTTTCGTCCCCTGGCCTGCGCCTTTGCCCAGTCGGACTTGTCGATCAGCGCGGCGCTGAGCAGTGCCTGGAAGTCGATCCGGCGGGGGCAGGCGGGGAAATTCGACGTCACCGCCACGGACGGGTTGTCGGCAGGGGCCGGCGCGGGCCGGACCCCGCTCGATGTCGGGCGTCGTTCACCGGCAGGCGGGCCGCCGGTCGCGCTCGACTGCGCAATCGCGCCCGAGCCGGGCCGGCGTGGTCGGCTCCAAGGGACCGTCAGGGCCGCGATCGAACCGACACTACGAGTCCGCAGCGATCGGGGCGACAGCCCGAGCCTGGAATATCGAGCCAGGTCGCGGCCGTGGAATTTGGCGCGACAGGCGGCGCGCATCGCCCGGTCGACTTGCTGGGCCATTGTCCGCGGGAGCGAGGCATGGTCGGCAGAGTGCCTCGCCGCGAGCATGCCCAGCCGAAATTCGTCCCTGCCGAATCGCGCGACGCTCTCGCCATACGGGGGCCTGGTACAACTCACGTGGGCACTGGCCACGTTCCAGGCCAGCATGAGACATCCGAGAAGTGCAATCCGCCTCTTCATTCATGGCCCTCGTTGCGAAGGGTGCAGCATACGCCGGGCGTGTCGCTGCGCAAAGCGCGCCACGGACGGCGTGACCGACAACAGCCGGCCCGGGGCCGGGCCGCACTGACCCGGCGCGACTGGCGCGCCGGCCGCGCAACCGGCGTCGAGTCGCAACATGGACCGGCCGCAACAAACTCCCGCGCCGTCGCCACCGCGTGGCGCGTCCGGTATCGCGATCCGGGCGCCATGCCGCAATCGCCTCGGGCCGGCCATCGCGGCGGGCGGGCGGATGTTTCGCGTCTCCTCCGGTCGCCCACTACGGGTCGTTTTGCGTGTTGCTGGTTGGCGGGTCGACTGCTGTGACCGCGAGGCTCGCCAGAGCGTCCTGCAAGGGTGCGAGCCACGGCTCGAAGTGGCGCCAGTGATCGAGACCGGCGCGGTCGATCGGCCGGCGAACCTGCTCGGCGCTCAGGGTGTGCACGGCGCGCTCGGTCGCGTAGAACCGCAAGCAGCCGGGCTCCGGTGACAGCGCGCAGAATTCCAACATACGGCGCACGCTCGCCGGGAAATCCGTGACCAGATCCTCGTACTGGACCCGCAGTATCCTGCCCGGCAGCACCGCGTCCCAATGGCGCATGAGCCCGAGGTACATGCGGTAGTAGCGGGCGAGGTCGGCGAAGTCGTAGGCGAACTCCGGTCCGGATCCGGGCAGAAACAGCTGTTTGAAGTTGCTGAAACAGCAGGCGATCGGGTCGCGGCGCGCGTCGATGATCCGGGCATTGGGCAGAATGAGGTGAATGAAGCCGAGATCCTGGAAGTTGCTCAGGCACTTGTCGATGAACAACGGCTTGCCGTGCCGGTACACGCGCGTAGCGCGGATGTACTGCTCGCCGAGCCGGCGGCAGTCGTCTCGGCTGAGCTCGGCGAGCGCGCCGGGATAGTGCGGCGTCTCGCCCGGTCGGGTTCGGCCCTGCAGATCGGCGACCAGCTGCGCGATGTTGGGCAGCTCCAGGGTTCCCTCCACCGCGGAATGCGCGGCCAGGATTTGCTCGATCAGCGTCGAGCCGCAGCGCGGTAGTCCGACGATGAAAATCGGCGCCGCATCAGCGCAGCCCCAGCCGCGGCGCTCGGCGAAGAATTCGGGCGTGCAGGTGGCGGCCTGCAGTCGCGCGAGGTTTTCGAGTAACTCGGGCCGGAAGCGGCCTTCCCGCTTCCGCAGCGCATTGCCGCGCGCGTAATACTCAAACGATCGGGCGTACTGCCCCCGATCCTCGAGCGCTTTGCCGAGCGCGAAGCACAGGTGATAGCGATCGGCGACGCTCGTGTCGGCATCCGCCTCTTTACGGATCATCCGTTCGAGCTCGGCTTCTTCGAAGCGGTAGGCGCTGAGCGTCGCCAGATGCCAACACGCGGTGGCGTAGCCGGCGGGCGCGGCGGCGGCGGCGCGATACGACTGGGCCGCCTCGGCGGAGCGGCCCAGACTCTTCAGCGCGTGGCCGATGGCCAGTTGCACCTCGGCACTGTCGGGGGTCCGAGTCAGGAGCGCCTGGTACTCGCGCAGCGCCTGGTCGAGATCCCCGAGGCGCGCGCACGCGGTGGCATGCGTCAGGCGGTAGGAGGAGTTGTCCGGCTCGAGCGCCAGCAGCGTCTCCAGCTCTTCGCGCGCGCGCGGATAGTTCAGCCGCCGCAATAATGCGCGGGCGTACTCGTAACGGGCGGCGTGGTATTCCGGCGCGATTTGGAGTACCCGCTCGAGCAGCAGCTGCGCGTCACGCGGCACCTCGTGCGCCATGGCGATGCGGGCGAGCAGGCGCAGGGCTTCGATATGATCGGGATGTGTCCCGAGGTAGCGGCGCACCAGGTGTTCGGCGGCGCCGATGTCGCCATCGGCGAACAGGCCGTGCGCCGTCCTGATCTCGTTCGGGAGTTTCGCGAGCGCCACCGAGGACCGTGCCGCCTCATCGGCTTGCCGCGGTTGCTCGAACTTGCGATGCAGACGCTGCAGGGCGCTCCAGCTCACCGGCAGCCACGGGTTCAGCGTCACCGCCGTCGAAAAGGCCGTCATCGCCGGTTGCAGGTCCCGCTGCGCCAGATGGCACAGCCCGCGCTCCTCGAACAATCTGCCGAAGCGCGGGTGGTGACGCTGCAGCTCCCCAAGCGCCTCGAGGGCGTCCGCAGGGCGACCGAGGTGGCGCAGGCTGACGGCCAGAAGAAACAGAACATCCCGATTGTTGGGATGACTGGCCCGCAACGCGCGCGCCGTTTCGTACGCGGCCGCGAATTCCCGGTGCTGCAGCTGCGACCAGGCGCCGTCCATCCGCAGGGCGAGCTCGGAGTGTTCCGATCCCGCAGGAAGAGGCGGCGCCGGGTCGCTCACTGCTCCTCACCCGTGTCGAGGTGCGGGGCGGCGGGCTGCGGCGCGCTCACACGTCGCATGGCAGGCCATCCCGGTTGAGGACGTTCCATCTCAGCAGAGCCTCCCGCAAGGGTCCCAGCCACGGCTCGAAGTGGCGCCATTGATCGAGCCCGGCGCGGTTGATCGGCTGACGAACCTGCTCGGCGCTCGGGGTATGAATGGCGCGCTCGGTTTTGTGGAATTCGAAGCACGCCGGCTCGGGCTCCAGGTCGCAGAACTCGAGGATGCGCCGCACGGTCGCCGGGAAATCCGTGACCAACTCCTCGTGCTGGATCCGCAATATCTTCCCGGGCAGCACGGCGTCCCAGTGGTGCATGAGCGTGAGATACATGCGGTAGTAGCGGGCAATGTCCTCGAAGCTGTAGACGAACTCCGGTCCGCCTCCGGCAGGAAAGAGCTGCTTGAAATTGCTGAAACAGCAGGCCATCGGCTCGCGGCGCGCGTCGATGATCCGGGCATTGGGCAGAATGAGGTGAATGAAGCCCAGGTCCCGGAAGTTGCTCGGCCACTTGTCGATGAAGAACCGCCTGCCGTGACGGTACACGCCGGTTTCGCGGAGGTATTTTTCCCCGAGCCGCGCGCACTCTTGCCGGTCGAGTTCGGCGAGCACGCCGGGGTAACTCGGGCTGTCGGGCGGGCGGGTGCGGTCGTGCAGATCGAATACCAGATGCGCGATATCGGGCAGCTCCATGGTGCCATCCACCGCGGAATGCGAGGCGAGAATCTGCTCGATCAGCGTCGATCCGGCGCGGGGTAGTCCCACGATGAAGATCGGCGCCGCATCCGGATGTCCCCAGCCGCGGCGCGCGGCGAAGAAATCC
>DAHXNE010000005.1 GCA_027366635.1 Gammaproteobacteria bacterium
CTCAGATCGCCCTCGCCTGGGTGTTGGCGCAGCAGCCCTGGATCGTGCCGATCCCCGGCACGACTCGGCTCGAGCGCCTCGAGGAGAACCTGGCCGCCGCCGAGATCACACTGACGCCCGATGATCTGAAGGAGATCGAGCAGCTGCTCGCCGAGGTTACCGTACACGGCGCGCGCTATCCGCAGCAGTTGCAGCAGCTCGCCGGCCGTTGAGCCGCGCCGCAGGCCGACGCCGACCCCTGAAACGGCTCCATTTTTCGGACCTCGCTGCACGACACTGGAGATGCAGACCATGAAAACACGTATGTTGGGCCCACTGGCCGTTGCCGAGATCGGCTACGGCGCGATGAGTTTCGCCTCCACCTACGGCACCTCCCCGCAGCGCTCGGAAGCCATTCGGGTGATCCGCGGCGCGCACGATCTGGGTGTCACGTTTTTCGACACGGCGGAAGTCTACGGTCCGTTCACCAATGAGGAACTGCTCGGCGAGGCGCTCGCGCCGGTGCGCGAGCAGGTCATCATCGCCAGCAAATTCGGCTGGAACGTCAACCCCGACACCGGCGAGCGCGCGGCAGGGCTGAACAGCCGGCCCGAGCATATCCGCCGCGCCGTCGAAGGCATGCTCAGGCGCTTGCGGACCGACTGGATCGACCTGCTCTACCAGCACCGCGTCGATCCCGAGGTCCCGATCGAGGACGTCGCCGGCACCGTCAAGGACCTGATCGGCGCGGGCAAGGTGCGCCATTTCGGGCTGTCGGAGGCCGCGGCGGACACCATCCGGCGGGCCCATGCCGTGCTGCCGGTCGCGGCGATTCAAAGTGAGTATTCGCTGTGGACGCGCGAGCCGGAGCCGCAGATTTTGCCGTTGTGCGCCGAACTCGGGATCGGCTTCGTGCCCTGGAGTCCGTTGGGGCAGGGTTTTCTCACCGGGACGATCGATCCGAACACGCGCTTCGAAGGCTCGGACTGGCGCAAGAACTTCCCGCGCTTCACGCCCGAGGCGATCACCGCGAACCAGGCGCTGGTGCGGCTGCTGCAGCAGCTGGCCACCGCCAAGGGCGCCACGCCGGCCCAGATCGCCCTTGCCTGGTTGCTCGCGCAGCGGCCATGGATCGTGCCGATTCCGGGGACGCGCCGCCTCGATCGGGTTCAGGAAAATGTCGCCGCCGCCGACGTCGCGCTCACGGTACGCGACCTCGAAGAGATCGCCAAGGTCTCCGCCGGGATCGAGGTTCAAGGCGCGAGACTACCCGAGGCGATCCTGAAGTACTCATACCGCTGACCCGAGTCACTGCGCCGCCGGCTCCACTGCACCGGGCGGAATCGGCGGCCATGAGCGTCAGCGGGTCGCCAGGCCGCGCATCAGCCGCTCGGGCGACCTGTCTACCGCACGTGCATCTGTCGCACACCGATGGAATACGGCGGAAACACGTGTTGCACATCCTCGCCGAACCAGTGCACGGCCTGAGTGTGCGGCTTCTCGCTCGTTCTTCAGCTCGGCGAGCGATATCGCTGCATTGCCAGCGTGTTTGTCGGGCTGGGGATCGTGCGCCCGCTCGTGAGTTCCCTGCTGACGATCAGGGGCCGGAAGGGCCGGTTCGCGACCGCTGGCCCCCCAATGCAGGTAACGAAGCCACGCAAAATCCACCCCAGTAGATGACCCGGCGGGCGGGCTCTCAGTCGGCGCGTCTGTCATGTCCACGGGTTGATGACGGCCACGCCAGCGGCCTCGAACGGACTCACGTCGCGCGTGGCTACCGAAAATCCATGCGCCGCGGCGATGGCCGCTATATATCCGTCGGCCGTGGCAATTGCCATCCCCAGCGAACGCGCTTTCGCCATGAGCTGCGCGTACCCCATGGTGCATGATAGGTCGAGCGCCAGGACACGCCCGGTGAATAGCGGCAGTACCTGTCTCTCGAGGCTCTCGTGCAACGCGGTCCGTCGCTTCCCGGCCGGGAGCAATGCCACGCCGGCACGAAGCTCAGCGACCGTGACAGCGCAGAGGTAGAGCGTTTCAAGTGGCTGTGCGTCGATCCACTCGATGACACGAGGCTCTGGAGAGTGCCGCAGCGGCTCGGAAACGACGTTCGTATCGAGCAGGATCATCCGAAGGTGACCGGCTTGGAAGGTCGTCGGTCTCGCACCTGCTCAAAGATCGCGAATTCTTCGTTTGTCAGCTTGGCTCGCCGTCCGATCTCCGCTAGCAGCGAGCCGAGTTTTACCCTCCCCTCGGGCCTGACGGCAGATTCCAGAATGTCGCGCACCTCGGCCTCTGTGCTGCGACCATGCTGAGCTGCCCTTACGCGCAGCGCGCGATGCACCTCAGCCGGCAAATTGCGCACCGTCAGGATAGCCATAGTCACAGTCCGTTTTTGCTTTCAATGACTGCAATTATATCAGCCGCCTTCATCATCGCAAATTGAGCGCGCTCACCGATCGTGCGGGCTTCGTGCGTTTTCCGGACCATCGTGACCGCTGATTCCGGACGAACGTGACCGGCCGTTCCGGCGGAACATGACCGCTCATTCCGCCGGAAGGTAACCGATCTTGGGCTTGCGCCCGCACTCTGCGGTCACGATCCTGGAATCCTCGGTCACGTTCCCCCGGAATGATCCGGCCGGGTCTGCGCTGGACCCCCTCACCGCTGGTTAAACTGCCCAATTTTTACCTCGGGGGAGCCGATGCCAGTCAAGCGCGTTAGCGGCGGCGTACTTTTCGTTGAAAACGGCCGGTTTGAAAACCGTTGGCCGTTGGCGAAAAATTTGCCTGGCGGCTCGGCCGGACAGACAGCGCCGCTTCCAGTCGTGGCAGGCTGGTTGTACCGAGATAGCCTACGGGCGTTCGGATTCAATCGGTTAGTATCCGCGAGCGGGTCGGGGGAAGAAGACGATAGACTGAATTTGCCGGAACAAGACGGACAAGACGGATGAGTCATCACGGTTTCTCAACCGGCCGATTTGCACGGAAACTGACTCGGCGATCACAAAGCGGACTGCCACGTGCAAAGTCACAGAAGTCCTGCGCTTGAAGTTCGAGGCGCGTTCAGCGCCGCCCCACGATGAACCGCGAACCGGCTCAAAGGCCCGCGCAGGCTGCACGGCCCGCAAGGACCGAGACACGCCAAGCGCTGTCAGGAACGGCGCGAAGACGGGTCAGGGCAGGACTCTGATCTTCAGCCGCGACGCCGATCTGCCCCATAAGCGCGCAGCGCCGCCCGCCCTTTATGAAGTCGCTCCTTTTGCGAGGATGTGAGACTCTCGAGTCCGTGCCTGCGTTCTTCACCGTCAAGACTCGGGCATTACGCGCAAGTCGTTGCCTCCCAAGCCGGCTGGACCGAGCCCAAGGCCGAGGCGCCATAGGGCCAGGACATGGGTGCGCGCGCCACGACCACCGGGGGAATCAGGCGCCGGGCGCTTCCCCAAGGCGTTACCTCTACCGACGGCGAAAAATCGAAATCAGAAAGCGGAGCAAGCGGGGTTTGCTCGCCACCGCCCTGAACCTCCCAAAGCATGGCAGCGGTGCGGGCCAGCGACAGCCGCGCTGTCATCCCGCCGTTCGTCAACCGACGATTCACCAGTCCACGAACCGCGGCAGCGGCAAGCAGATAACCGGCGCCATGATCAAGTGCCTGTACGGGCAGGGGGACGGGGCTGTCCACCCCCTTGCACGTCCTCCCCGCGTCGGCGATTCCCGAACTCATTTGTACCAGGCTGTCGAACCCACGCCGGCCGGCCCAAGGACCCGACCAACCGTACGCGTCGAGGCTAACATCAATTAGTCCGGGACAAATCGCGCTGCGTCTCTCCTCGTCATATCCCAGCCGACCGAGCGCACCGGGACGATAACCGTGTACCAGAACATCGGCTCCTGCGAGCAGCAGGTCGAAGCGGTTGCGACCCTCCGGAGTCTTAAGGTCGAGCCTTGAGCAGCGCTTTCCGAGCGTCACCTCGGGGATAACTCCCGGTTCGTCCCAATCCGGCGGGTCGACGCGCAACACCTCGGCGCCGTACGCCGCCAGGAACCGAGTCGCGACCGGACCAGCTAGCACGCGAGTGAGGTCCAGAACGCGGATTCCCGCCAACGGTCGCGATCGCGACGGAACCCAGTCGGTATGCGCGGTTTCATCGCGCCGGAACTGCCTGTGCAGCACAGGCTCTAGACTGACTGCACGTCCCTGCGGATGCGCGAGCCAATCTGCTTTTGAGAGCATTTCGGCCGCGCAACCTCCCGCCTCCACTACAGCGGCCTCGAGTTCGTGCTTTGTCCAACCTGCCACCGCGTGCGCCATTCCCGCCCGGCTCCGGTGAGGCCCAAGGATCCGCTCGGCGGCGGCGCGATGATGCGGCGCATTGGTATGAAGCCTGATCCAGCCATCCTGCGCAGCGTAATCGCCCGCGATCGGATCCCACGCAGCCGGTCGGCTCCACCCGATGGGCTCAATCGACCAACCGAACCACAGCGAAGCGAGACGGCGATTGACCGTAACGGCAGGAGCATCGCCCGCAACAGCCGCAAGCTCTCCAATGGAGAGCGCAGCCGCGGCTATTGCTGCGCTGGCAAAGTCCGTTACAGCAAAGCACGATGGCAGCTCGCCCTCGCCGACAAACCGCAGCCGCTCGAGCGCGGCCCGCTCGCCACCGAGAGCACTCCAGAGCGATCGAGCCACGGAAAATGACGTTGCCGACATCGGCAATTCCTCGCGAGACCTTTAATTAAAGCCGCTTCGGGTAAGCGCCATCCGCAGCGTACCCCTGCTCCCTTGGGTTGCAAAGTGCTCGTTGCCCGGCGTATTGCCGCTGGACGTGCGGTTAAATGCTCATCCACGCGATCCACTGCGTGTGGCACTGGGCGCTCGCACGCCGCTCGCAGGCCGCCAACGCCAAGTCGATCCGGTTGAGTTGGACCGCATTGTCGCGAGAGATCACCGCGCTCAGGCAGCCACCGAAGACGGCCTGGTTGGCGGCTCGCGCGCGCGGTTCAATCAGGTGCTGCTGCGGGACCAGACGCGCGCCGTTGCGAACTCCGTCGCCCGGCGGGCCGGGTATCCGAGGTTTTGCGCCTGGGCGGCAAGGCGAGCGTACGCCGCACGCTCGTCCAGCGCGTCAACGCGACGGTCCGCGCTCAAGCAAATCAGCGGGCGCGGGATGCGCGGTTTGCGCACAATACCCGCACCTGATCGGCACTCGACAGAATCGCCGCTGCACGGCATACCGGGCAGCACGCGACGCTGTGCTCAGGCAAGTGTGACCGACCGCACGAGCGGACTTGGCAGTTTGCTCCCGTGTGGACGGCGATGCTCAAAACGTGAAATCAGGTGCTCCGCGAGTTCTTCGACAACCTTATGTTCAGGCAGATAATGGTCGGATCAGCGGCAATAGGTCGAAAAACGCCGGCTTGGTGCACGGGCCTGCTGATCGCGTTGCTCGCAGCCGTGAGCGGCGTGGGGCCGGCGCGCGCCGGTTGCTTCCCCGTGCACGATCCGCAGTTCCTCGCGCTACGCCCCCTGGTCGGGCGCAATGCCAGCGAAGCGCTGGCAAAGGCCGAGGCAGGTCTCGCCCGGCTGCCGGCCGGCAGCGCACACACCGATCCGCAACGCGTTGCCGCCTTGTACGCCATTGAAGCGGCCGCCTACCGCGAGCTGGCCCTGTATCGCGCCGCGCGCGCCCCGGCTCGCCAGGGCCTGAAACTGCTCAGCGGGGCCATGAGCCCGCTGCGCCAGGAGATCCTCTCGAGCTACGCAGCGAGTTTCAGCTCACCATCCGGGATCGCCCGGGCGCTGCGCCGGCTCGCGCAGGCCCGCGCCTCGCTGCCGACGGACTCGCCCAGCGCCGTATGCCTGGAAATCATCGCGGGCAAGCTGAACAGCCTGCGTAATCGCTCCGATCTGGCGATCGGCGAGCTCACCCGGGCGTACATGCAGGCTCAGACGCTCGGGCTGCCCACCGCGCGTATCGATGCGGGGGTGTTCCTCACCGACGTGCTGCGCAGAATGGGCGACTACCGACAGGCGCTGAGGCTGATCCGGCAGACGATTGCCTGGGACAAGGCGCACAAATCGACCGCGTATCTGGCCAACGACCTGTACTTCGAAGGCGGGATCCTGCGCTCCATGCACCACTTTCATCGCGCCATCGCCGCCTATCGCAAGGCTCGCGCCATCAGCGCCGTCGCCGACAGTCACCAGGGGCTCGCTTACGCGAATCTGCGCATCTGTCAGACCGACATCGCGGTGCGGCAGTTCACCGCCGCGCACCGGGCCTGCACCCTTGCCGAACCGGTGTTCGCGGCCGGCAAGGCGTCCGCCATGGTCAAGGAAGGCGAGGTGCTGCTCGCGCGCATCGCGCTCGCCGAAAATCATCCGCGGCGCGCCCTCGCGCGGCTCAACAAGGTGCTCGCTGACTCCGGCGCGGATATGGCCCCGACAATGGTCGCTCCCGCCTATCTTGCCCGCTCGCAGGCCAACGCCGCACTGCACCGGTACGCGGCCGCATATCGCGACCAGAGCACATACTTGCGCCGCTTCATGGCACAGAACCGCATCGACCAATCGCGCCTGAGAGCCGCTCTCGAGATGCGTTTTCGGACTACCGAGGAGTTCCAGCGCAACGCCATATTGACCCGCAAGCTCGAGGCCGCCGCCCATCGAGCCGCCAAGCAACGCCAGCTGCTGAACTGGATGGGAACTGCAGGCGTCGCCGGCGGCCTGGTCATCGTGCTACTGTCCTACATCGTGATCTCGGACCGACGCCACCGCCGGCAGTTGCTGCTGTTGGCCAACGCGGATCCGCTGACAAACCTGCCGAACCGCGGGCACACCGCGCAGCTGGCCACCCTGGCGCTCAACGCGGCAATCGCCCAGCAGCAGCCGCTCGCCGTGGCGCTGCTCGATTTCGATCACTTCAAGGCAATCAACGACCAGTGCGGTCACGCCGCCGGCGATCACGTGCTGCGCGAGTTCGCGCGCCTCTCGCGCGAGGCGCTCAGGGAGGCCGACATCCTCGGTCGCTGGGGCGGAGAGGAGTTTCTCCTGGTGCTGCCGCGGGCGACGCTCGACAGCGCGCTGCTAACGGTCGAACGGTTACGTGCGCTGGCCTCGGGCATCGACGTCCCGGCGGGCGAAGCCTGCGCGCAACCGCGTGTCTCGTTCAGCGCTGGTCTGGCCACCACCGCGGAAGGGCCGCGCACACTCGATGAGATCGTTGCGCGCGCCGATGCGGCCCTCTACGAGGCGAAGGACGCCGGCCGTGACGCGGTGCGCATCAGCCGCACCGCCCGCGCGACGCCGCGATCGGGCTGAACAGAGCCGTGGCGCGCGCACGGCGGCACGGTCGACAAGCACCTCCGCGCCGCTTATGCTGCCGGAGGTTTCTCAATTGCCCCCCTGTTTCGCGGTGTCCCACCCCTCACCCCAGACCATGAGCTTCTGCAGTCAGTGCGGCGCGCGGCTCACGCTGCGCGTGCCGCCCGGCGATCACTTACCGCGCTACGTCTGTGAGGCGTGCGGCGCCATCCACTATCAGAATCCTCGCGTAGTGGTCGGGTGCGTGCCGGAGCACGCCGGACGCATCCTTATGTGCCGGCGGGCGATCGAGCCGCGCCGAGGCTACTGGACGGTGCCGGCTGGTTTCCTGGAGAACGGTGAAACGTTGCAGGAAGGCGCGGCGCGTGAAACCCGCGAAGAGGCACTGGTCGAGGTACAGGTCGGCTCGCTGCTGTCCATCGTGCACGTGCTGGACGCCCATCAGGTGCACGTATTTTTCCGCGCCTCCATGCAGGTGAACGAATATGGCGCCGGCCCGGAGAGCCTGGAGACGGCTCTGGTGCGGACGGAGGACATCCCGTGGGCGGACCTCGCATTTCCAAGCACGGAGTTCACTCTACGCCGCTACCTCGATGACTGCGCGCAACGGCGCGAGACGCATCATTTCGCAACCCTGCAGCGCCGGCTCGCCTAGACCCCGCGGCCGCGCGGCTTTGCGGGTCGCGCGCCCCCCGTGGCAGAATGCGACGCCCGGCGCGGCGCCCTACTCACCGCAGACCGCGGACAGCGATACAGCCCGTTGTTCTGGAAGGAAATTCGATGACTTTCGTGGTGACTGAAAACTGCATCAAGTGCAAGTACATGGACTGCGTGGAAGTCTGCCCGGTCGATTGCTTTCACGAGGGGCCGAATTTTCTCGTGATTGATCCGGATGAGTGCATCGATTGCACCCTCTGCGAGCCGGAGTGTCCCGCGGAAGCGATCTTCTCCGAGGAGGAGCTGCCCGGCGGTCAGGAATCCTTCAAGACACTCAACGCCGAACTCGCCAAGCAATGGCCGGTCATCACGGAAAAGAAAGACGCGCCGGCGGACGCCAAGGAATGGGACGGCAAGCCGGAGAAGCTCAAGCTCCTCGAGCGCTGAACGGCCGTTGCGCGAACGGCGCCGCTCAGGAGCGCGGGTGATGGCGCGCATGAAGGTCCTTCATGCGCTCGCTCGCCACGTGAGTGTAGATCTGGGTCGTTGACAGGTCGCTGTGCCCGAGCAGGATCTGCACGACACGCAGGTCCGCTCCATGATTCAGCAGGTGCGTCGCAAACGCGTGGCGCAAGGTGTGCGGTGAGAGCCCCTTGCCGATGCCTGCCTTGTGCGCGTAGCGCTTGATGATGTGCCAGAAAGCCTGGCGGGTCATGCGGTCGCCGCGGCGCGTGGGAAACAGGTAGTCCGTTTGCCGCTCGAGCAGAATCTCATCGCGCGCGCCGCGCACGAATTCCGTCAGCCAGCGCACCGACTCGTCCCCGAGCGGAATCAACCGCTCGCGGTTGCCCTTGCCGAGGATGCGGATGACGCCCTGGTTCAGATTGACCTGCGCATAGCGCAAATTGACCAACTCCGACACCCGCAGTCCCGTGGCATAGAGAACCTCCAGCATGGTGCGATCGCGGTTGCCGAGCGGGTCGTGCACGACGGGAGCGGCGAGCAGCGCCTCGACCTCTTCCTCGGTCAGTGACTTCGGCAGCGACCGGCCGATCTTGGGCATGGCGATCTGCGCGGTCGGATCCTCTTGAATCAGGCCTTCGCGCATTAAATATCGAAAGAAGCGCCGGAAGCTCGACAGCTGACGCGCGGTCGAGCGCGGCCGGGCGCCGGCGGCCACGCGCCAGGCGATGAAATCCTGCAGATCCTGGCGCGAAGTGCGCATAATTGGCATCTGCCGTACGCTCAGCCAGCGCATCAGCGCGGTCAGATCCGCGCGGTAGGCCGCCAGGGTATTGGTGGACAGGCCGCGCTCCATCCACACGGCATCGAGGAAGCGGCCGACGGCCGGATCCGTGTCGAGCTGGGTAGGAAGATTGATTGCGGCCAATTCGTTGGACAATTTCCGTCTCGCTGCAGACCCGGGCGCGCCGCTCAACGAGCGTCGAGCCGTTGACGAAATTCCCGGCGTCAAGGTGCCGATCCCAGTATGGTGACCATCGGCGCTGCGGCGGTGTGACGATCATCACAATTGGAACGGCTTGTTAACGTAATAGAGAAGCTGATCACAATACCCGACACTTTAACCGGCCATCGCCACGATGCCACAGAATCGGCCCACACACTCATTCTCGTTCCGTTCCCTGGCTCTGCTGCCCGTCAGGATCGCATTCAGCGTGTATGCGGCGCTGGTCTTCCTAATCTTCGGCTTCACCGCGTTGCTGGCCACGCTGGCGCTGCCGGCACTGACGCGCCGGCGAGCGACCACGCGCCACCTTGCCCGAGCGCTCCTCGCCTGCACCGGCATGCCCGTGGCGGTGCGCGGCCTGCAACGCCTACCGAGCGGACAGTGTGTGATCGTGGCCAATCACGCCAGTTACCTCGACGGTCCGGTGTTTACCGCTGTCCTGCCAGCCCGCTTCGCGTTCGTCATCAAGCGCGAGATGGCCAGTGTGCCCCTGGCCGGGATGTTCCTGCGCCGCATCGGCGCGCACTTCGTGGAACGCTCTGACCGCCGGCGCGGGGCCGTGGACGCCTTGCGCGTGCTGCGTAGCGCAACCCAGGGTCATTCCCTGATGTTTTTTCCGGAAGGTACATTCAGCCCGAGCCCCGGATTGCTGCGCTTCCACAGCGGCGCGTTCACCACCGCCGTGCGGGCCGGCTGCCCGGTGGTTCCAGCCGTGGTGCGCGGCACCCGTATCGCGCTTTCGCCGCGGGGCGAGCTGCCTCGTCCGGCCCGGATAGAGGTCGAGATCCTCGAGCCCATCCAGCCGCCGCCGCCGGGCGCGCGCGCCGCGGCACTGCTGCGCGATCAGGCCCGCGCGGTGATTCTGGCCTCGCTCGGAGAGCCGGATCTGGGCGCGCCGGACCCACCCTCACATGTTGCGCCGGTAACGCCCACCGACCTCGTACAGAGCATGGGTGATCTGTCCGAGTGAGCAGCTCTTGACAGTCTCCATCAACTCGGCAAAGACATTGCCGTCCGTGGCAGCAACCTGCTTCAAGCGGGCCAACGCCGCCGGCGCGCGCGGCGCGTTGCGCGCCTGAAAGGCGCGCAACGCCGCCACCTGTGCCTGCTTTTCCTCCTCGCTCGAGCGGGTCAGCGCGGCGTGGGCATGCGCAGCCTCGGCGTCGGACTGCGACAAGAAGGTGTTTACCCCGACGATCGGCAGGCTCCCGTCGTGCTTGCGGGTCTCGTAATAGAGTGACTCGTCCTGAATCTTGCCGCGCTGGTACATCGTCTCCATCGCCCCGAGCACCCCGCCGCGCTCGGTCAACGCGTCGAATTCCCGATACACGGCTGCTTCGACCAAGTCCGTGAGGTACTCGATGGCGAACGAGCCCTGCCAGGGATTCTGAATCTTGTTCAGGCCGAGCTCGCGGTTGATCACCAGCTGAATAGCCACCGCCCGCCGCACACTCTCCTCGGTCGGCGTGGTCAGCGCCTCATCGTAGGCGTTGGTGTGCAGGCTGTTGCAATTGTCGAACAGCGCGTACAGCGCCTGCAGCGTGGTCCGGATGTCGTTGAACGCGATCTCGCGCGCGTGCAGGCTTCGCCCCGAGGTCTGCACGTGATACTTCAGCATCTGACTGCGCGGACCGCCGTCATAAAGATCGCGCAGGGCGCGCGCCCAGATGCGCCGCGCCACCCGACCGATCACCGCGTACTCGGGATCCATGCCGTTGGAAAAGAAGAACGACAGATTGGGCGCGAAGTCATCGATTTTCATGCCGCGCGCCAGATAATACTCGACGATGGTGAAACCGTTGGCGAGCGTGAAGGCGAGCTGCGTGATCGGATTGGCGCCGGCTTCCGCAATGTGATAGCCGGAGATCGAGACGGAGTAGAAATTGCGCACCTGGCGCTCGATGAAATACTCCTGCACGTCGCCCATCATCCTGAGCGCGAATTCCGTGGAAAAGATACAGGTATTCTGGGCCTGATCCTCCTTCAAGATGTCCGCCTGGACCGTACCGCGCACGGCACGCAGCGTCTCGGCCTTGATGCGCTCGTAGGTCTGCGGCTCCAGCAGTTGATCGCCCGTCACGCCGAGCAACGCCAGGCCCGAACCATCGTGCCCCTCCGGAGGCTCGCCGTGATACGCCGGCGGCTCGCTCACGCGCTCGGCGGCCTCGCGCCGCAGCGCCTCGATACGCTGCGCGGCGTCGCTCCAGAGTCCCTCGGCGCGCAGATACCGCTCGACGCGCTGGTCGACCGCGGTGTTGAGATACATCGCCAGAATCATCGGCGCCGGACCGTTGATGGTCATGGACACCGAAGTGGACGGCTGGGCAAGATCGAAGCCCGAGTAGAGCTTCTTCATGTCATCGAGAGTCGCGACCGATACCCCGGAGTTGCCCGTGCGGCCGTAGATGTCCGGGCGCGTATCCGGATCCTCGCCGTAGAGCGTCGTCGAATCGAACGCCGTCGAGAGGCGCACCGCCCCGTGGCCACGGGCCAGATAATGGAACCGGCGGTTGGTGCGCTCCGGAGCGCCCTCGCCGGCGAACATCCGGGTCGGATCCTCCTCCTCGCGCCGGTACGGGTAGACGCCGCCGGTATAGGGAAAGGCTCCGGGCAAATTCTCGCTGCGGATGAAGCGTAACAGCTCACCCCAATCGCGCAGCTTCGGCACCGCGAGCTTCGGCACCCGCTCATGCGCGAGCGTCTCGCTGTAGTTCTCCCCGCTCACTTCGTGGCCACGCACGGTGTAGGAAAAGGTCGCGGCACTCGCCGCCCGTGCCCGCTCCGGCCACGCCATGAGCTCGGCAACACCCTCGGCGCCGATCTGATCCAGCGCCGCGTTGTAGGCGGCCCGCAGCGCCTGGCGCGTGGCGTCGTCGTCCGGGCGCGCCGCCATCGCACACCGCTCCAATGGTGCCGGCACCGCGTCCGCGTCGATGACCTGCAGCGCCTGATGCAGACCCTGGGCACGACTCGCGGCCTGGGCCTGGCGCTCGATCTGTTCGCGCACGGCGCGGCCGTGGCGCGCGATCTCGGCCAGGTAGCGCACCCTCGCGCCGGGAATGAGCGGCTCACGTGCCTGCGGCTCGAGCCGCGCCGAGTCGGTTGTCTCCCAAGCGGTCGAGCCGAGACGCTGCGCGCCGATCAAACCGCACAGCGCTGCAAACAGCCGATTCACGCCCGGGTCGTTGAAGCGGCTGGCGACCGTGGCGAACACCGGCACTTCGGCGTCGGCAAGGTATTTGGCCTCGGGGCGATTGCGGCGCCATTGCTTGCGCACGTCACGCAGACTGTCGTTCGCGCCGCGCTTGTCGCTCTTGTTCAGCACGATCAAATCGGCGTAATCGAGCATCTCGATCTTCTCGAGCTGGCTGGCGGCGCCGTATTCACTGGTCATGACGTACACGGACCGGTCGACCAGATCGACGATCTCGCTGTCGGCCTGGCCTGTGCCGGCGGTCTCGACGACGATCAGATCAAACCCGGCGGCGCGGTAAAGCTGGATCACGTCCTTCAGCACCACGGCGGTCGCCATGTGCCGCCGCCGTGTGGCGAGCGAGCGCATGAACACCGCCTCCGTATCGATGCTGTTCATGCGTATGCGGTCCCCGAGCAGCGCGCCGCCGCTGCGCCCGCGGGTGGGATCCATCGCCGCCACGGCGATCTGGCGATCTGGAAATTGCCGCAGCAGCCGGGTCAGCAACTCGTCGGTAAGGCTCGATTTGCCCGCCCCGCCGCTGCCGGTGATGCCGATGACCGGCACCCGGTTCGGCGAACGCTGCGTCGTGCGACGGATCTGCTCGGCCTGCGCATCGGCGGGTTCAGCGTTTTCCAATACCGAGATGGCGCGCGCGATCTGGACCGGATCGCCGGTGGTGAGCGGCCGCGCCTCCAATGGCGGCTTGCGCGCGGCACGCACCCGGGCGAACACGTCGTCGATCATGCCCTCCAGACCCATCCTGCGACCGTCCTCGGGCGTATAAATGCGCTCGACGCCGTAGCGTTGCAGCGCATCGATCTCCTGCGGGGCGATCGTTCCGCCGCCGCCGACGACCACCCGGATGTGCGGACAGCCGCGCTCGCGCAGCATGTCCACCATGTAGGCGAAATATTCGTTGTGCCCCCCCTGGTAGGAGGTTGCGGCGATGGCGTCGGCGTCTTCCTGGATTGCCGCACGCACGATCTCGGCAACGCTGCGGTTGTGTCCGAGGTGGACCACCTCGGCACCATGGGCCTGCAGCAGGCGCCGGATCATGTTGATCGCCGCGTCGTGCCCATCGAACAGCGAAGCGGCCGACACGAATCTCAGGGGCGGGTTGAGCCGGGCGGACCCGGGGTCCTCGGCATGGGCGGACTGCACGGCACTCGAGTGCTTCGGAGGCATGGCTCGCTCACTGGGCGCTGGGCGGAAAGAAAGTCTTTACGCGCCGGTAGGATAGCTACCAACGAGTATGATCCATGCGGGCCTGGACGGTCAACGCGTCGGCCGGCAACGACCGCACCGCACGCGCACACCGGTCGGCGTGCGGCTATACTGCTCGACAGCGGGTCCCGTACTGCATGGACCCTTCCTGAACCGGCATGCCGACCAGTCGACGCAAAACGGCGCCCGGGCGAGCCCACCTCGCTGCGAGCGCCGCCGCCACCACGCCTACCGCCACGGTTCGCGGCTCGCCTTGGCGCGCCAGCCGCGAGCGGGTGCGTGACCGGCAGATCAAGCGCGAGGCCGTGATCCGCGCCGCGGCGCATGCCTTCAACCGCAAGGGATACCACAACACCTCGCTCGATGACATCGCCGCGGCGCTCGAGGTAAGCAAGCCGACCGTGTATTACTACGTGTCGAACAAGGAGCAACTCCTGTTCGAGTGCTTTGTCGCCGGCATCGAGCCGATCCGCACGGCGTTTCGCAACGCGCGCGCGCTGAAGACCCCGGCGCGCGAGCGGCTGAAGACGGTGCTCGGCCATTACGGCCAGGCGGTCACCTCGGAGTTCGGCTGGTGCATGGTGCGCGCCGAGGACCAGGATCTGCCTGCGGCGATGAGCGCGCACATCAAGTCGCTGAAATCCGAGATCGATCAGGGCATTCGCCGCCTGTTGCGCGAGGGGGCTCAAGACGGATCGATCCACCCGTGCGATCCGAAGATGACCGCCTTCGCGCTCGCCGGCGCGCTCAACTGGATCGCGCATTGGTATCGCGAGAATCAATCCATGACCGGCGCCGAGATCGCCGCCGCCTTCATCGCCGTTTTCGAGAACGGGCTCAATCCGCGCCCGGGGGCCACCGCCGACCGCGGCGCGTCGCGCCGGACGACCAACGGGCCGGATCGCTGAGCGCCCATTCCCGTACGGAGCACCTGCCATGCCCTCGACCGAAATCGTGATCGCCTCGGCCCAACGTACCCCGCTCGGCGCGTTCCAGGGCGCGCTGTCGGCACTGAGCGCCCCGCAGTTGGGTGCCGCTGCGCTCAAAGGCGCCCTGGAGGCCGCTGGCATTGAGCCCGCCGCGATCAACGAGGTCATTCTGGGCTGCGTACTCGCCGCGGGACTGGGCCAGGCGCCGGCCCGCCAGGCCGCCATTGCCGCCGGCATCCCGTTCGCCACGCCGGCGACGACTATCAACAAGATGTGCGGCTCGGGCTTGAAGGCGGTCATGATGGCCGCGGATCAAATCCGGGCCGGCGGCGCCCAGATCGTGCTCGCCGGGGGATTCGAATCCATGTCTCGGGCGCCGTATCTGCTGCCCAAGGCGCGCACCGGCTACCGTATGGGCCACGGCGAGATCATCGATCACATGTTCTTCGACGGCCTGCAAAGCCCGTTCGACAGCAAGCTCATGGGCTGCTTCGCCGACGCCACGGCCGCGCGCTACGGCTTCACGCGCGAACAACAGGATGCGTTCGCCGCCGAATCGGTCCGCCGCGCCGGGCGCGCCCAAGCCGAGGCATTCGAGGCCGAGATCGTCCCCGTGACCGTCAAGGACCGCAAGACCGAGCGGCTCGTGGCGCGCGACGAGACGCCCGAGACCTGCGATCTGAGCAAGATCCCGACACTTCGGCCGGCATTCACCAAGGACGGCACGGTGACCGCAGCCAGCGCCTCCTCGATTGCCGATGGCGCGGCGGCGGTAGTGGTCATGGACGCCCGATCGGCTCATGCTCGCGGCATCATGCCCCTCGCGCGCATCGTCGCGTACGCAAGCCACGCGCAGGAGCCCGAATGGTTCACGACCGCGCCGGTCGGCGCCGTGCGCAAGGTCCTCAGCGCGCTCGGCTGGCAGCCTGATGATGTCGATCTGTACGAGATCAACGAAGCATTCGCGGCCGTCACCATGGTGGCAATGCGTGATCTCGGTCTTGATCACGCCCGCGTCAACGTCAACGGCGGCGCTTGCGCGCTCGGTCATCCGCTGGGAGCCACCGGCGCACGCATACTGACGACGCTGCTGCACGCATTGCGCGCCCGGAACGGCCGGCGGGGCATCGGCGCACTGTGCATCGGCGGCGGCGAAGCTGTAGCGGTAGCCGTGGAAATGATCCGCTAAACTGTCGGCCGATCTGCAGGGGGACGCATGAAGATCCAGAACGTCCGGGCCGTCATCACCGGCGGCGCTTCGGGACTCGGTCACGCCACCGCCCGTCATCTCATTGCGCAGGGCGCGCGCGTGGCATTGTTGGATGTGCAGCAAGAGCAGGGCCGCGCGGCGGCCGAGGCACTGGGCGGCAACGCACATTTCTTGCGCTGCGACGTCGCGTCAGAGAGTGACGTCGATGCGGCGATGGCGGTCGCCGCGCAGCGCCTGGACGGCCTGAATCTGCTGGTCAACTGCGCGGGAGTCATCGGCGCGGGCCGCGTGCTCGGCAAACAGGGTCCCATGAGCGGCGAGTTCTTCACGCGGGTCGTGCACATCAATCTCATCGGCAGTTTCCTGTGCGACAAAGCCGCAGCCAGCCTGATGCAACACAATGTCCCCACCGAAGACGGCGAACGCGGTCTGCTGGTGCATACCTCGTCAATCGCGGCGTTCGAAGGACAAATCGGCCAAGCCGCCTACTCTGCCACCAAAGCGGCGCTCGCTGGCATGACCCTGCCGATGGCCCGCGAGTTCGCCCGCTTCGGCATTCGCTGCATCGCCATCGCTCCCGGCATCTTCCACACGCCCATGATCGACACTCTGAGCGCGCAGGCGCAAGCCTCGCTCGCGGCTCAAATCCCCTTCCCGCATCGGCTCGGCAAGCCTGCGGAATTCGCGCAACTGGTCGCGGCGGCCGTCGAGATCCCCATGCTCAACGGGGAGACGATTCGGCTCGACGGAGCCGTGAGGATGCAACCGCAGTGAGCACGACAGCAAACCGCGCCATCGAGCGCGACGTCATGGAGTACGACATCGCGATCATCGGCGGCGGTCCCGCGGGACTCGCCTGTGCGATCCGGTTGAAGCAGTTGAAACCCGACCTCACCGTGTGCCTGCTCGAGAAGGCCGCCGCGGTAGGGGCGCACGCGCTCTCGGGCGCGGTGATCGAGCCCGGGCCGCTCGATGCGCTGGTGCCGCAGTGGCGGCAATCCCCGCCGTCGATCTGCGTGCCCGCGACGCACGACGAGATGCATCTTCTGACGCGCACCGGCAAGTTCCGTCTGCCGCTGCCGCCGCAACTGCACAATCGCGGCAACTTCATCGTCTCCCTCGGGCTGCTGGCCGCGTGGCTCGCGCAGCAGGCCGAAGCCCTCGGCGTGGACATCTTCCCGGGCTTCGCGGCAGCCGAGCCGGTATTGGGTGCAGACGGCGCGGTGCGCGGCGTTCGACTGGGCGACTCCGGTCTCGATAAAGCCGGCCAGCCCGGCCCGAACTTCACTCCCGGCGCGGAGATTCACGCCGGCACGACCATCGTAGCCGAAGGTGCCCGCGGGAGCCTGGCCAAGCAGCTGATTCGTCGCTTCGATCTGGCCGCAGGCCGCGACCCGCAAACCTACGGACTCGGACTGAAGGAGTTGTGGCAGCTTCCCGAGGGCCGCGTGCAGCCGGGCCTGATCCAGCACACGCTGGGCTGGCCACTCGATTCGAGCACCTACGGCGGCAGCTTCATCTATCACCTCGATCACGGCCGGGTGTATGTCGGGTTCGTGGTCGGGCTCGATTACCGGGATCCGCGCTTCTCGCCGTTCGAGGCGTTCCAGCAGTTCAAGCATCACCCGGCGGTCAGGCCCTTGCTCGAGGGCGGCGAGATCCTCGCGGCGGGCGCGCGCACGATCGCCGCCGGCGGGTGGCAGTGTCTGCCCCGCCTGGAGATGCCCGGGGCCCTCCTGATCGGCGATGCGGCCGGCGGAGTGAACGTGCCGAAGATCAAGGGCGTCCATCAGGCGATCCGCTCCGGCATGCTGGCCGCGGAGCATCTTGCCGAGACCGGCTCGCCGGCAGGCTTCGATGCGCGCTGGCGAACCTCCGCCGGCGGGCGCGAACTGCGCGCGGTGCGCAACTTCAAGCCCGGGTTCAAGCACGGCTTGTGGTTCGGCATGGCCAACGCCGCCCTCGAGGCCCTCAGCCGCGGACACACGCCGTGGACGCTGCGACACCGGGAAGCCGACCACGAGCTGTTGCGCCACGTAACCGACTATCGATCGCCCGAGCGCCACTGGGTGCAGCGCACACTGCCACCGCGCGACCGTCTCGCCGCGGTGTTCTTCGCGGCGACGAGCCACGAGGAAAGCCAGCCGGCGCATCTTAAAGTGCGCGATACCTCCATCTGCGCCGATCGCTGCGCGCGCGAATTCGACAATCCGTGCCAACGGTTCTGCCCGGCGAACGTCTACGAGATCGTCGAGGACTCGGGCCGGCGGCGGCTGCAGATCAATGCCGCCAACTGCGTGCATTGCAAGGCTTGCGACATCAAGGACCCATACGGCATCATCGATTGGACGCCGCCGGAGGGCGGCTCCGGCCCCAACTACCAGTCGCTCTAGCCCCTGTGAACGAGATCTGGCGGCCCTCAGCCCAACGAATCGCCGCGGCCAACCTGACGCGCTTCATGGCTTGCGTGAACGCGCGTCGGAATCTGGCGCTGCGCGAATACGCGGCGCTCTACGCCTGGTCGATCGAGGAACCGGCGCTATTCTGGAGCGAGTTGGCGCGCTTTGCGGACGTGCGCGCGAACTGGGGGGACGGTCCCGTAATCGAGCATCCCGAACGCATGCCGGGGGCACGCTTCTTTCCGACGGCGCGGCTGAACTTCGCCGACAACCTGCTGCGGTTCCGTGACGAGCAGCCCGCGGTGGTGTTCACCAATGAGCGCGGCATGAACCAGCGGCTCACCTATCGACAGCTGTCCGAGGAGGTGGCGCGCATCGCCGCGGGACTGTCAGCCGTGGGCGTCGGGCCGGGGGACCGAGTCGCCGGGTACCTGCCGAATCTGCCGCATGCCCTGATCGCGATGCTCGCCACGGCCAGTCTCGGGGGAATCTGGTCGTCCTGCTCGCCCGACTTCGGCGCACCGGGCGTGCTCGAGCGGTTCGGCCAAATCGAGCCGAAAGTGTTGTTCACCGCCGATGGGTACTTTTACAGCGGCAAGACGCTGGACTCGCTGGCGCCGATCAGCGAGGTGGCGCGGCAATTGCCGGGCCTGCGTCAGATTATCGTCATCCCCTACGTCAGCCAGAACCCGCGGCTCGAACAGCTCGGCGCAGCCCAGATATACGCGACGCACTGGGAGGCGTTCGGCCGGCGCGGCGCGCCGCTGCAATTCACTCCGCTGCCATTCGATCATCCGCTGTACATCCTCTTCTCCTCCGGCACCACCGGGGTGCCCAAGTGCATCGTGCACGGCGCCGGCGGCACGCTCCTGCAGCACCAGAAGGAGCATCTGCTGCACGTCGATCTGAAGCGCGGCGATCAGATGTTCTACTTCACCACCTGCGGCTGGATGATGTGGAACTGGCTGGCCAGCGCACTCGCCGTCGGCGCCACGCTGGTGCTCTACGATGGCAACCCCTTCCACCCCGATCCCGGGGTGCTGTGGCGCATGGCCGAGCGGGAGCGCGTCACGATCTTCGGCACCAGCGCCAAATATCTATCGGCCCTGGAGAAGAACGGTTATACCCCGGCCCGGCAGGTTGATCTCGGCGCGCTGCGCTGCATCCTCTCGACCGGCTCACCGCTACTGCCCGGAAGCTTCGACTTCGTCTACCGCGACATCAAGCCGGACGTGCATCTGGCTTCGATTTCCGGTGGGACCGACATCGTGTCGTGCTTTGCGCTCGGCTGTCCGACTCTGCCGGTGCATCGCGGCGAGCTGCAGTGCCGGGGTCTCGGGCTGCGGGTACTGATCTACGACGACGACGGCAAACCGGTGCGCGGTCGGCGCGGAGAGCTGGTGTGCGCGGCACCGTTCCCATCCATGCCGGTCGGGTTCTGGAACGATCCGCACGGCCAGCGCTACCGGGCCGCCTACTTCGAGCGCTTTCCGGGCGTTTGGCAGCACGGCGACTACGCCGAGCTCACCGCGCACGACGGAATCATCATCCACGGCCGCTCGGACGCGGTATTGAACCCCGGTGGCGTACGCATCGGCACGGCGGAGATCTACTCGGCGGTGGAGCGCCTGGCCGAGGTGGTCGAGTCGGTGGCCGTCGGTCAAGACTGGCGGGGCGACGTGCGCGTGATACTGTTCGTGCGCCTGCGCGCCGGTGTCGAGCTCGACGAGGCGCTCAAGCGCCGGATCCGCGCGGAAATCCGCACCCGCACGTCCCCCCGGCACGTGCCGGCGCAGATCATCGCCGTGCCAGATATTCCCCGCACCCGCTCCGGGAAACTCACCGAGCTGGCGGTGCGCGACGCGATCCACGGCCGGCCGGTCAAGAACATCGATGCGCTCGCCAACCCGCAGGCGCTCGAGCATTTCCGCAACCTGCCCGAGCTGTCGGGCTGAGGCGCACCGACCCGTGGATTCGTCAGCTGCGCCGACGCTGCGCGAGGTCTACGAGCGCCAACTGCGCGCGCGGGGCTACAGCGCCGATGCCGCGCAACTGCGGGCGATCGACTGCCTGGAGGACCTGCGCGGCCGGATGGTGGTCGGCGGGCGCGCCGACGCGCATCCCATCGCCGCCCGCCTCCTGCGCCGCCTCGCCGGCCGCCCGTCCCGGCCGCAGCGCGGCATCTACCTGTGGGGCCCCGTGGGGCGCGGCAAAACTTGGCTGATGGATCTGTTCTTCCAGAGCCTGCCGTTTCCAGAGCGGCGCCGCCGTCATTTTCACCGCTTCATGCACGACGTGCATGCGGAGCTGAACACGCTCCGGGACCGGACCGAGCCGCTCGCGATCATCGCCGAACGCCTCGCCCGCCAGAGCCGCATCCTGTGCTTGGACGAGCTGTTCGTTGCCGACATCGCCGACGCCATGATCCTCGCCGGGTTATTCAGCGGCCTGTTCCGGCACGGCGTTACGCTGGTGGCGACCTCCAATGTGCCGCCGCGCGATCAGTATCGCAACGGCCTGCAACGCCAGCGCTTCCTCGCCGCGATCGAGCTGATCGAGCGACACACTCGGGTAGTAGCCGTTGACGGGGAGCACGACTACCGTCTGCGGCAGCTGACGCAGGCTGGCACCTACCTCACCTCGGACGACCGCGGCGGGCAGCGGCGGTTGCACGCCCTGTTTGCGCAGCTTGCGCAGCACGCGGATTGGGACGACGAGGCACTCGAGATCAACGGCCGGGCCATTCCCGTCGTTCGTCAGAGCAACGGCGCCGTATGGTTCGACTTCGAGGCGCTGTGCGCCGGTCCGCGCAGTCAGGAGGATTACATCGAGATCGCCCGGCTCTACTCGGCGGTGGTGCTCTCGGGGGTGCCGCGGCTCGACACGACGCGCGAGGACGAAGCGCGCCGCTTCATCGCGCTGATCGACGAGCTCTACGATCGGCATGTCAAGCTGGTGATCTGCGCAATTGGGCCACCGCAGACACTGTATCGAGGCGAACGGCTGCGCAGCGAGTTTCAGCGCACCACGAGCCGACTTGCCGAAATGCAGAGCGCCGAGTACCTCGCCGGCGAGCACCTGCCCTGAGCGCAGAGGAGCGGCCTCAAGCGGCGCCGACTCGCCCGCGCCGGGAGATCTGCACGCGCGCGGGCCGTGCTAGACTGACTGCTCAGCGTATGTTTTCAGGTGCAGGCGCACCTCCCGTTCGCACCGCGCACAACTCCCGTACCCGGAGACTTCAACGTGATGAATTTGCGCAATTGCCGCATTGGTTTGATCGGTCTGGGATACGTCGGGCTGCCGCTCGCCGTCGAGTTCGGCAAGCATTTCGCCACCGTCGGCTTCGACGTCAAGCCGGAGCGTGTTGCCGAGCTGGAGGCCGGGCGTGACAGCACGCTCGAAGTCACTCGCCGTGAACTGGCCGCGGCCGAGCATCTGTCGTTCACCTGCGATCCGGCGCAGCTGCGCCGCTGTCGCGTCTTCATCGTCACGGTGCCGACTCCCATAGATATCTACAAGCGCCCCGATTTGGGCCCGCTCATTGCCGCGAGCGTCACGGTCGGCAGGGCGCTGAAGAAAGGCGCCGTGGTGGTTTACGAATCGACCGTATATCCCGGGTGCACCGAGGAAGTCTGCGTGCCCATACTCGAGCGCGAATCCGGACTGCGCTTCAACGACGGATTCTTCGTCGGCTACAGCCCCGAACGCATCAACCCCGGCGACAAGGAACACCGTCTGACGACCATCAAGAAGGTCACCTCCGGCTCGACTACGGCGGCGGCCGAGTTCATCGACTCGCTCTACCGCGCCATCATCACCGCCGGCACGCACCGCGCTTCGAGCATCAAGGTGGCCGAGGCGGCCAAAGTCATCGAGAACACTCAGCGCGACGTCAACATAGCGCTGATCAACGAGCTGGCGCTGATTTTCGCGCGCCTCGACATCGACACCGAAGAGGTGCTGCAGGCGGCCGGTTCGAAGTGGAACTTCCTGCCGTTCCGTCCCGGCCTCGTCGGCGGCCATTGCATCGGCGTCGACCCGTACTACCTGACGCACAAGGCGCAGGAACTTGGCTATCACCCGGAAATGATCCTCGCCGGCCGCCGCCTCAATGACAACATGCCGATCTACGTCGTGACCGACATAGTCAAGCTTATGAACAGCAAGCGCATCCACACCAACGGCGCGCGCGCCCTCGTGCTCGGCATCACCTTCAAGGAAAACTGCCCGGACGTGCGCAACTCCAAGGCCGTGGACGTGGTGCGGGAGCTGCGCAAATACGGAGCGCAGGTGGACGTCCACGATCCGTGGGCGGATCGCCGCGAATGCCTGCGCGAGTACGGCCTGCGTCCGGTGACCAAGCTGCGGGCAAATTATTATGACCTGGTCGTACTCGCGGTCGCACACGAGCAGTTCCGCAAACTTGGCTCCGCGGCCATCCGCAAGCTGTGCCGCAAGAACCATGTCCTCTACGACATCAAGCACGCCTTTCCGGCCGCCGAGGTCGACGCCCGGCTGTGATCCGGACGGCAGCGGCGCTGCGCGCGCGGCGGACGGCTAGATCACGCCGCGGCGGATCTGGTCGAGTTCGATGGATTCGAACAGGGCGCGGAAGTTGCCCTCGCCGAAGCCTTCATTGCCCTTGCGTTGGATGATCTCGAAGAAGATCGGCCCGATGACGTTGGCGGTGAAGATCTGCAGCAGCAGCCCCTCGCCGCCTTGCGGGTTGCCGTCGATGAGGATACCGCGGCGGCGCAGCGCCTCGGGCGGCTCGCCGTGACCGGGCACGCGCGCCTCGATCCGCTCGTAGTACGTATCGGGAGTATCCTGGAACGCGATGCCGTGGCCGCGCAGCGTGTCGACCGTTCGATAGATGTCGTCGGTGGCGAGCGCGATGTGCTGAATACCCTCGCCGCGATACGCGCGCAGATATTCCTCGATCTGGCTCTTCTCGTCCTGCGACTCATTGATCGGAATGCGGATCTTGCCGCACGGGCTGATCATGGCGCGCGAAAACAGCCCGGTGTGCCGTCCCTCGATGTCGAAATAGCGGATCTGCCGGAAATTGAACAGCTGCTGATAGAAACCCGCCCATCTGTCCATGTTGCCGCGCGCGACGTTGTGCGTCAGGTGATCGATCACCGTCAGGCCAGCCTCGCGTGACCCCGAGGGCGGGGCCACCGGACGGAAATCCACGTCGTAGATGGTCGGTCCGCCGTAGCGGTCCACCAGATAGATGAGCGATCCGCCGATGCCCTCGATGCACGGAATGTTCAGCTCCATCGGCCCGGCATGCTGCGGCCCGGGAGTTGCACCGAGCTCGAGGGCGCGCCGGTAGGCGCGGGCGGCATCCCTGACACGGAAAGCCATCGCGCACGCCGACGGCCCATGGCGCTCGGCGAAGCGCCGGGCAAATGAGTCCGGCTCGGCATTGATGATGAAGTTGATCTCACCCTGGCCGTGGAGCGTCACATTCTTCGACCGGTGTCGCGCCTTGACCGGGAAGCCCATGCGCTCGAACAGATCGCGCAGCAGCTGCTGATCCGGGGCGGTGTACTCGACGAATTCGAACCCGTCGGTGCCCATTGGATTCTCGCCAGTCTGGCTCATCGGCAGCTCCGCGGACCGCGCCGGGATCGGCGGCCATTTCGTTGCGTACGCAACTATTATACCCTGACTCCCCCGGAGTGGACAGGCGTATATAATTGTCATCCACCATGCAAGCCCAACCCTCCCCGGCCGGCGACGGTCGGCACCTGCGCAGCATTCCTCCTGCGCGCCTCGCCCTGATCGATCGCATCGCCCGCATCCGCCTGCCGCGTCGCGCCCGAGTGTCGCAGGAGTTTCTGCGCGCCTACTACCGCGGCGTAGGCGAAGAAGATCTCGCGGCGCGCACCCCGGCGTCGCTGGCGCACGCGGCACGCTGTCACCTAGAGCTCGGTCTGCACCGTGCTCGCGGTGAATCATTGGTGCGGATCTTCAATCCCGATCCGCGCAAGGACGGCTTCGAAACCGCCCATACCGTCGTACAGATCGTCACCGACGACCGGCCGTTTCTGATCGATTCGATTAGTCTGGCATTCGCGCGCGCCGGTCTCGCGGTGCACATGATCGTACATCCGGTGCTCGAGGCCCGCCGCGATGCCCGCGGGACGCTCAGGGGATTCGGCGCGCACGGCGCGCGCCGTACGCAGGTCGAGTCCTGGGAGATGTTTGAAATCGATCGGCGGACCGATCCGGAGACGCTCGAGCGCCTGCGCCGCGACATCGACTCGACGCTGCGCAACGTGGGCCTCGCCGTGGATGACTGGACACCGATGCGCGAGCGCGTACAAGCCATCATCGCCGATCTCGAGCACCGCCCGCCGCCCCTGCCGAACGAGGAGATCGGTGAAGCGCGCCAACTGCTGCAGTGGATGGAAGAGCGCAATTTCGTCTTCCTCGGCTATCGCCAATACCGGCTCGAGCGCGGCGCCCGGGAGGATCTGCTGAAATCCCAGCCGCGCACCGGCCTCGGCATTCTGCGCGCCACGGCGGGCACGCGCCGGCCGAGCGTGACTGCGCTGCGCGGGGAGCTCCGCGAGCGCGCCCGCGAACGCGAATTGTTGGTGCTGACCAAGGCCAACTCCATCGCCACCGTGCACCGCTCGGAATATCTCGATTACGTGGGCGTAAAGACTTTCGACGCGCGCGGCGAGGTCGACGGCGAGCACCGGTTTCTCGGCCTGTGGACCGCCACGGCCTACCACCGGAGCCCGCGCGACATCCCCGTGTTACGCCTGAAGGTCGCGCGGGTCATACAGTATTTCGGCCTCGATCCGCAGAGTCACGACGGCAAGGCCGTGCTCAACGTTCTCGAGACCTACCCACGCGATGAGCTCTTCCAAGCCAATGCGCGCGATCTGGTCCGCATCTGTCGGGGCGTAGTCAACCTCTACGAGCGGCGCACGGTACGCCTGCTGGCGCGGCGCGACCCGTATCATCGCTTTTTCTCATGCCTCGTCTACGTACCACGCGACCGTTACAACACGGACGTTCGCCAGCATATCGAACGTATCGTTCTCGAAGCGTTCGGTGGGACCTCGATCGAAAGTCAGGTACAGATCTCCGGCTCGAGCCACGCGCGTGTGCACGTCGTGGTGCGTACCGTGCCTGGCGAGCATCGCAAAATCGACCTGGTCGCGGTCGAGCGGAAGATCTCAGCCGCCACTCTCACCTGGAGCGACCGTCTGCACGACGTGCTGGTCGCGCGCCAAGGCGAGGCGGAAGGTTTGGCGCTGGCCGAGCGCTATCGACATACGTTTCCCCTGGCCTACGAAGAAGACGTGACTCCGGCTGAGGCGCCCGCCGACATCTCGGACCTGGAGCGATTGCGCGCTACGCCGGAGGAACGCTGCGTCAGCTTGCACCGCGAGCCGAGCCAAGCCGCCGCGCGCATTCACCTGAGGATCGTCAAGCTCGGCGAGCCGGTATCGATCTCCGATCTGTTGCCGATGCTGGAGAATTATGGCTTGCGCGTGATCGCCGAGCGACCGTACGAGCTTGCCTGGCCGCAAGGCGGGGTCGCCTGGATCCAGGACTTGGAGCTTGAGCATCGCGACGGTCAAGCCATCGACCTGCCGCGCGTCGAGGACCGCTTCAAGGAGGCGCTTGCGGCCGGCTGGGCCGGCATGACCGAGAATGACGGCTTCAACCGTCTGCTGTTCACCACCGATCTCGCCGCGCGCCAGATTTTGGTGCTGCGCGCCTATTGCCGCTATCTGCTGCAGACCGGCGTTCCGTTCAGCCAGAGCTATATGGAGCGCACGCTGGCGGCGAATCCGGCGATCGCCGCGGCGCTGGTTCGCCTGTTTGAGATACGCTTCGATCCGGATCGCCGCGGCGGCCAATCGCAGCGCGAGCGGATCGCCGGGCGGATCGTGAAGCGCATCCGTGCGGGACTCGATTCGGTCAGCGGTCTCGATGAAGACCGTATCCTGCGCGCGTATCTGACGCTGGTGAACGCCACGCTGCGCACCAACCACTTCCGCCGCGATGCCGCGGGCGCACCTCTGCCGTACCTGTCGTTCAAGCTCGATCCGGCTGCCATTGCCGACCTGCCGCTGCCGCGGCCGAAGTACGAGATCTTCGTCTACAGCCCGCGCGTAGAAGGCGTGCACCTGCGCATGGGCGCGGTGGCCCGCGGAGGCATACGCTGGTCCGACCGGCGCGAGGACTTCCGCACCGAGGTTCTCGGCTTGATGAAGGCACAGAATGTCAAGAATACGCTGATCGTGCCGGTCGGGGCCAAAGGCGGGTTCGTGCCGAAGTGCGTTCCTCAAGCGGGTCGGGAGGAGATTCAGGCCGAGGTGACCGCCTGCTACCGAACCTTCATCCAGGGACTGCTCGATCTGACCGACAACATCGTCGCCGGGCGCATCGTGTCGCCGCCGCGGGTGATCCGCCGCGATGGCGATGATCCCTACCTGGTCGTGGCCGCGGACAAGGGCACCGCGACGTTCTCCGACACGGCGAACGGCATTGCCGCCGAGTATGGCTTCTGGCTCGGTGACGCATTCGCCTCCGGCGGCTCGGCGGGGTACGACCACAAGGGGCTCGGCATCACCGCGCGCGGCGCCTGGGAATGCGTCAAGCGCCACTTCCGCGAGCTCGGTCACGACATTCAGCGCGAGGAGTTCACGGTTGCCGGCATCGGCGACATGTCCGGGGACGTGTTCGGCAACGGCATGCTGCTGTCGCGACACATCCTGCTGCGCGCCGCCTTCGATCACCGGCATATCTTCCTGGATCCCAAGCCCGATGCGGCCGTGAGTTTCGCGGAGCGGCAGCGGCTGTTCGCGCTGCCACGCTCGAGCTGGGACGACTATGACCGCAAGCGCATCTCGGCCGGCGGCGGCGTGTTCCCCCGCAGCGCCAAATCGATCCTGCTCTCGCCCCAGGCCCGCGCCCTACTCGGACTCGAGAGTGCCTCGGCCACGCCCGTCGAGGTCATCCGGGCGATCCTGCGCCTGCCGGTCGATCTGCTCTGGAATGGCGGCATCGGCACATACGTCAAGGCGACCCAGGAATCCAATGCGCAAGTCGGCGACCGCGCCAACGACGCGCTGCGTGTCAACGGCCGGGAGCTGCGCGCCCGGGTCGCGGGCGAAGGCGGCAACCTCGGCTTCACCCAGCGTGGGCGCAGCGAATACGCCCGCAACGGCGGTCGGCTCAACACCGACTTCATCGACAACTCCGCCGGCGTCAACACCTCGGACGTCGAAGTCAACCTGAAGATCCTGCTCAACCCGCTGGTACATGCCCGCAAGCTGTCGCTGGCGGCGCGCAACCAGCTGCTCGCGCGCATGTCGAACGAAGTTGTCGCGCTTGTGTTGCGCAACAATTACCTGCAGAGCCAGGCGATCAGCATGCTCGAACAGCAAAGCAAAGCGCGCCTGGCGGAATTTCAACACCTGATCCGCCTGCTCGAGCGCTCCGGCGGCCTGAATCGCTCCCTGGAGTTCCTACCGAGCGACGAGGAAATCGGCGAGCGGCGCAAGGGGGGCGAGGGCCTGACGCGGCCGGAGCTGTCAATTCTCCTCTCCTACAGCAAGATCTGGCTCAACAGCCACCTGCTCGATTCGGACGTTCCCGAGGACCCGTACCTCTCGAGCGAGCTCGAGCGCTACTTCCCCGCTCCGGTGCGCGCGCGCTTCGCGAGCGCGATCGAGCAGCACCGGCTGCGCCGCCAGATCATCGCCACCGCGACGGCCAACGGCCTGATCAACCGGATGGGCCCGACGTTCGTGCTGCGCGCCCAGGAAGACACCGGCGCCGAGCCGGCGCAGATCGCCCGCGCCTACTCCGCCGCCCGGGAAATCTTCCGGATGCGCGATCTGTGGGAGAACATCGAGGCGCTGGACAACCACGCGCCGGCGAAGATCCAGTACCTTGCCGCGTTCGAGACCACCCGACTGCTGCGTCATGCGACCTACTGGCTGCTTGCGCACCGGCCGGCCCTCAAAGTCGCCACGGCGGTCGAGGAGTTCGGCGCGGCGGTCCACGAGATCGGCGCGCACCTCCCGCAGCTGCTGTGTGGCGCGTGGCGCGCGCACTTCGATTCGATCCGGTCCCAGCTGGTCGAGGCGGGGATGCCGCAGGCGCTGGCCGCGCGCCTCGCGAGCCTCGAATCGCACAATGCTTCGCTCGACATCGCAGCGAGTTCGGCCAAGCACTCGAAGGGGATTGCGGAAACGACCCGCATCTACTTCGAGGTGGGGGCCCGCACCGGCATCGACTGGCTGCGTGAGCAGATCGAGCGACTGTCGGTTGAGGGCCCGTGGCAGGCGACCGCGCGCACCGGGGTACGGGACGCGGCGATGCGCATTCATCGTGCCCTCACCGAGCGAGTGCTCACTCGGACAGCCCGCGGCGGTGCCGCCGAGCGCGTCGACGCGTGGCAACGGAGCGAAGCGCACAGGTTCGCGCGCTGGCAGCGTGCGCTCGCGGAGATGCGCGCTGCCGGCGCCGCCGATTTCGCTACACTCACCGTGGGTGTCGAGACGCTCCGCAAGCTCGCCGACTAGCGCACTCCGCTATACTCGCGGCTGCCCGCGGCCGTTGCGCTCCGCGGGGCATCCGGTTTGCGCGCATGCGCACCGGTGGTTGGCCCACGTCACGATGGAGGTACGCACATGCCCGGCAAGCTGATCCTGGTCCGTCACGGACAGAGCCTCTGGAACCTGGAAAACCTGTTCACCGGCTGGACGGACATCGATCTAGCGCCGGCCGGGCGCGAGGAAGCGATGCGGGCGGGCCGGCAGCTGATCGAAGAGAAGCTCACAGTCGACCTCGCATTCACGTCGGTGCTCAAGCGGGCGATTCACACGCTATGGATCATGCTCGACGAGATGGACCGCATGTGGATCCCGGTCGAGCGCTCCTGGCGTCTGAACGAGCGGCATTACGGCGCGCTGCAGGGACTGGACAAAGCCCAGACGGTCGAGCGTCACGGTGAAGCCCAGGTCAAGATATGGCGACGCAGCTACGACGTGCCGCCGCCGCCGCTCCCGCTCGACGACCCGCGCCACCCGCGCTTCGACGAGCGCTATGCCGGCGTACCGGCAGGAGAGCTGCCGTCGTCCGAGGCGCTGAAGGATACGCTGGCGCGCGTGGCGCCCATGTGGAACACGCGAATCGCCCCGGAGCTGCGCGCCGGACGCAACGTGCTGGTGGTCGCGCATGGCAACAGCCTGCGCGCCGTAGTCAAGATGCTCGACAAGGTTTCCGATAAGGACATCGTCGAGCTCAACATCCCGACGGGCATCCCCCTGCTCTATGACCTCGACGATCAGCTCAATTCGCGCGGCAGCCGCTATCTGGGCGATCCGGCGGTGGCCGCGGCGGCCGCGGAAGCCGTCAAGCAGCAGGCGCAGAAGAAGAAATGACGCCGGCGTGAGGGGCTAGGCGGCCCAGCCGTCATAACGCCCGTGGAACTCCTCGGCCAGCGCCCGCATCCGTTGGCTGAGCGCTTGGATGTCCGGCACAATCAGCCGCATGGTTCGCGAAGCGTGCAGACTGTAGGGCAGGTCGCTTTCCCCGTCGATCGACTTCACGTCGACGGAAAAGCCCTGCTCCTCGAGCCGTGCGCGCACACGATCGCACGTGGCCTCATCGCGCAACGCGAGAAAGTAATCGACCGGATACTCGTTGAAGGGATGATAGCCCTGGTCGCGCAGCCGCTTGATCATCATTTCATCCCAGTCGTCGTGGTGGCGGCTTCCCTGTGCCAGCGCCCCGCGCACCCGTACGTAGAGGATGGCGAGGATGATCGCGCCACCGAGCGCGAGCGCGGCGATTATCTCGACCACGACAGACCCTCCAGCATGACGCCCTCACTCATCCGGCGCGATCGTGACCCGCAGACCATCGAGTTCGGGCGTGAACTCGATCTGGCACGACAATCGTGACCTCTCTTCATAGTGCGTCAGATCGCTCAGCAGCTCGCGCTCGTCGGCCATCGGCTCCGCAAGGCGATCTCGCCAGTCCGGATCGACATACACGTGACACGTGGCGCACGAGCACATGCCGCCGCAGATCGCGGCCACGCCATACTCCAGCTCCCTCAGCGTCTCCATGACTTTCTGGCCGACCTTGCCATCGATCCGATGTTCCGTGCCGTCGCGGTCGATCACTCTCAGCAGCGCCATTCAACCCCCTCTCGCCGGGACTCGTTCAGGACAACCACACGTTTGAATGCGCTAGTGTGCCGGGTCGGTGCCGCTTGCGCCACTCGCGGATTGTGCCGTGCGCGCAAACGGCAGGGCCGCCACTCGCCCGGAGCCGAACGCGCGGCGACGACGACTCACGGGACATCCGGCCGAGACCGCGCGCCTCGAAGCAGGCCCGGCACGAGCAGTCGCGCGATCGGCCCTAGAGCGGCCCGAGCACCTTCAGAACGACCGCCGCCCGGCCACCCTCGGCCTCCCGTGCCTCGAGCGTCCCGCGCACAGCCTCGCGCACGGCTGTGAAGACTTGCTCGAATTCACCGTACACCTGGGTACCGAGGCTGCCGGGCACCACTTTCAGTTCTGGGCGAACCGACAGCTGTTCGATGAAAGCATGGATCAGAGGCGCGGCGCGCTCCGTGAGCGGATACAGACTGATTTCGACACCGACGTCCATCGGCGCTCATTCTACCCATCCCCGACCGATGGGCTAGAATGGCGACCCTTCGCCGCACGGTGCCCAGGGCGAGGCGACAGAGGCTGCACATGACCCGCAAGATCCAGATCCACCAAGTGGACGCCTTTACACTCGAGCGCTTCACGGGCAATCCGGCTGGGGTCGTGCTCGAGGCCGACGGATTGACCGATACCCAGATGCTGGCCATCGCTCGCGAGTTGAACAATGCGGACACCGCATTCCTGTTCGCGCCGGACGGTCCGGACCACGACATCAGAGCGCGCTTCTTCACACCGCGGACCGAGGCCGGATTCGTCGGGCACGCAACCGTCGCCGCTCACCACGTGCTGTCGATGCGGGCCGGCGGGCGGACGCGGACCCGGCAGAAATCCAAGGCGGGCATCGTCGAGATCGAGGTCCGTGGCCAGGATACCGAGCGCAAGATCGCGATCCGCCAAAATCCGCCGCCCCTCTCACGCGAGCTGAACAACCGCGAGCGACTGGCCGTGCTGGATGCGCTGGCGCTCGCCAGCGACGATCTGGATCCACGCTGTCCACTGCGCGTTGCCGGCACGAGCAGTACGCGTCTGCTGATCGGCGTGCGCGGCACCGGGCCGCTCGCCCAACTGAAGCCCGACATGTCCCGCTTGACGACCCTGTCGGCGCAAATCGGCGCCGCGGGCTATTTTGTGTTTGCCCTGCATCCGCCGGGGAGTGACCCGCTGACCGAGGCGCGCATGTTCTGTCCGGCCCTCGGAATCGGCGAGGATCCGGTGAGCGGCAACGCTCATGGGCTCCTCGGGGTGTACCTCGTCCAGCAGGGACTGCTTGCGCATGATCGGCACAAGGCGGCCTTCACCGGAATTCAGGGCCGCTGGCTCCACCGGCCTGGACAGGTGCAGATCGAGCTCGAGATGACCGGGGGAGTCGTCTCCGCAGTCTGGATCATCGGGCAGGCCGTATCGGTCTTCGAGACCCAGATGACGCTCGACTGAGACGCACCGGCCCCACATATCGCACTTTGCCGCCGGCCAGCTCCAGCTCGTGCGTCGCACAGTGGAGCCACTCGGACGGTCGATGAGCCGTAAAGACCACCGTCATCCCCTCGGATGCGAGCCGCTCGACATGGGCGCGCAGATCCTCGTGGGTGGACACATCCAGACCCGCAAACGGCTCATCGAGCACCAAGAGAGCCGGTCTGCGCACCCAGGCCCGGGCGAACAGCGCCCGGCGCAGTTGCCCATAGGAAAGCTCGCGCAGCGTGCGCGTCGCGAGCGGCAGGAGATCGAATTCGCACATCGCGCGGCGAGCCGCGGCACGGTCGGCCGCACTGGGCGCCGCATTCAGCCCGATGCTCGCATGACGGCCTGACTGGACGATTTCCGCGACGGTCAGATACTGCGGATGCTCGGTCTGCAGGTGCGGCGCGACCAGGCCAACGCGTCGCTGAAAGGTGTGCAGAGGAACTCCGGGGCGGATGCCGGCCCGCTCGATCCGCCCGTGCGCGGCAACTCCGTGGTCACCGTAGAGCGTTCGCAGCAACGTTGTCTTGCCCGAGCCGTTGTGACCGTGTACCACCCAGCACTCGCCCGCGCGTATGGTGACCGTCACTTCGCGTAGCGCCGCGTGCTCATCGAGGTAGACACTCGCATTCGTGAGCCGCACGAGCGCCCGTCCGGGTGCTCGTGGCCCGATTGTCGGCGTGCGCGGCAACCGGATTGCCGCCGCTCGGCGTGGTTTTTCCCGCAGCCGGCGGGCGAGCGGCGCGCGCCGGCGTGGGCCGCCGTAGACGACCTTGCCATGCTCGAGAATCAACGCATGTGTAGCCGACGAGGGCACCTCGTCCGCACGGTGGGTCGACAGCACCCAAGGCAGCGCGGTCCCGGCCGTGCTCTCCAGCCAACGCAGCGCGCGGGCGCGGTTCTGCTCGTCGAGCCCGCTCAACAGCTCATCGAGCAGCAGCAGCTTCGGCCGGGAGGCCAGCGCGCGCGCAAGCAGCGCCAGACGACGCTCGCCGTAGGACAGTGTCAGGAATCGTCGCGTGGACAGTGACGCGATGCGCAGGCGCAGGAGCGTGCGCGCCACGAGCCGGCGTTCACGCTCATCGAGCTGGCGCAGTGGAATGTCGGAGCGCTGCACGCCGGTCGCCACCACCTGCTCGACAGTATGATTCCAGCCATAGCGTGCGTATTTGTCCTGGAGCTCCGGGCCGAGATACGCGATCTCCTCGCGCACTTCCTGAGGCGTGCGCCACCGTTCGCCCCGCCAGACATATTCGCGCACGCCGGGCCGATCGGGCGTCGGCCACACCGATCCGGCCACGAGCTTCAGCAGCTGCGTCTTGCCGGCGCCGTTCGCCCCCGCCAGGACCCAGCGCTGACCCGGCCGGATCGACCAGCTCACCTCGCGCAGGATGACGTGGCCCGCGCGCTCGAGGCGCGCGCCGCGCACGCGCGCCTCGATGAACCGGGATGTCGATACCTTACGCACGGGCGGCACTCCTGAGTCATTTTGCGATCTGCGGCGACCGGTCGCGCCACGCGCTCGGATACGACCGAGCCGCTCTGCGGTTTCAAAGACCCTCCAACCCGTTCGCGCTTCTTGGCAGTGGGCCTTGCCTCGCTCGGCCGAGCCGAACGGCGTCGCCAGTAGCTGGCCGGCATCGAAATCCAGACACGCGGGCCGATCATGCCCGCCGGTAGCGCCGACGATACCGGACCCGGACGGCATCCGGCGCGATCGCGGTGCTGCTGGCGAACACGCAGCCGCCAAGCCGTGACGGCGGCGAGGTTGCGTCGCCGTCGAGCCCCCGCAACCCTTTGATTTATTGGCGCGCCCGGAGGGATTCGAACCCCCGACCACCTGGTTCGAAGCCGAGCCGAGGCTCAAGTAGACGCTACCAGACTCCAATAAACTCAATCACTTAGTGGCGTGAAGCGGTGGCCATTGGTGCCAATTTGAGGCACCAAGTGTGGCCGTAGTGTGGCAGAAGTCGGCCCCCGTCGGTGTTGGTTTCACCGGCGAGGGCCTGGCAAGCAACACCGCAAAGGGGTGACACATGCCTGACGCCGATCCTACCGCCCTACGGCTGCCGGCCGCAAAGCCGCCCGCCGTCCCCATCGCCACCATCCGCGCGTACCGCAAGACCGGGTGTTCCGCGGTCGTCACCATTGAGCGCGCCGGCGACCCGGAAACTCTCCTTGCTCCGCCGGTCGATCGTCACGGCCGCGCCGTCCCACAGCACGTTGAGCAGCGCGAGATTGCGCACGAGGGTCTCCTTGCCCATGCCGTGCCCGCCGAGGACGATGCCACCCTCGGCCGCCATGATCGCCGCAGAGGGCCATTTTTTTGCGAGCCCCCACGCGATCGCCTCCGGCGTCGTGTCCTCGTAGAACATCTGCGGCATCCGCGGCACCTCGGGCTTTGCGCGCTGCGCCTCGGCGAGTTCGGCGACGCTATCTGCGCTCGCCGCCTTCCCCTTCCCCTTCTCCTTACGCAGCCCTGCGCTCAGCGCGCTCGTCGCGACCATTGAAACCGGCGCCCGCAAGAAACACTGCACCTCGAGCACCGCCTCGCGCACGGCATCGGGCAGCGCCTCGATCGGGTACGGCGCCGCGGCGAGCGCCGGGGTGTGGCGCAAGACGCGGATGAGGATCCGCTTGCATTCCGCGCCGGCCACGGCCGCGCGGGGGGACGCGGTCGGCCACGCGCCACCACGGATCACGACTCGCGGATGGCCATGCTGCGCTTGGCACAGGGCGAACGAGACACGGATGTGGCAACGAGCCTTGGGGTGAGCAGCGCCACGCTGTATCGCGCGCTGCACCGGGTACGCGGTCGCGGTAATAGCCCAGGACCTATCCGCTAGCAGCCTCTCTCAATTCTACCGAGCCCGACAGGCTGCTACGCCGCCTTCAGCTCCACGTGAATGCGCAGCCCGAGCGAGGATGCGATATTGACCAGGGCGTCGAGGGAGAACCGTGAGATGCGGCCGCGAAGCAGGTCATTGATGCGCGGCTGCGTGATGTGGCAGCGCGCGGCGGCTTCCTTCTGCGTCCACCCCCGGGCGGCGATGAAGTCGGTGAGGCTTCGCATCAGGTCCGCCCGGGCGCGGAGGTTCGCGGCCTCTTCTGGCGTGTCCGCGAGCGCATCCCACACGCTGGAAAAGCTCTGCGACTTGGTTGGATGTTTGCGCTTCATGGGTCACCTCGCATCAGCGCGCGATATCGAGTCCGGGCAAGTTCAATGTCTCGCTTGGCCGTCGCCTGGGTCTTCTTCTGGAAAGCGTGCAGCACGTAAACGGCATCGGCGAGCCGATGCCAAGTACACGACCCGGTACGCGCCCGTGTCATCCCACACCCGTAGCTCTTCGACGCCTTTCCCGATATCCGGCATCGGTTTCCAGTCCGATGGTCGCTTCCCGCGTTGCACCTGCTCGAGCTCGTAGCCCGCATCGTGGCGCGCATCCTCAGGGAAGTCTCGCAGGCACTTCAGCGAGTCACCCAAGAACTCGACGCGCTTGAGCTTCGTCATTGCGCGTAAGTATATCCGATTGGATATATACGACGCAAGCCTGCATCAACCTGAGACCTTCCCCTTCTCCCCCGTCCCGCCCACTTTCTCGCTGAGGTTCGCGAACAAGCCCTTCACGTCGTCTGCGGCCAAGTGGACGTAGCGGCTCACGACGCCGGACTTCCACCCCACTGTGGCGAAGGCCACTGCCACAGTTCCCGTGTTAAACAGAAGCGCTTGATTGTTAAGGAGTAATTGGCGCGCCCGGAGGGATTCGAACCCCCGACCACCTGGTTCGAAGCCAGGTACTCTATCCAACTGAGCTACGGGCGCGCTGCGGCGCTCGAGCGGCCCTGGCGGCCCGGATGAGGCCATCCCGGGACCGCCCGGCCTGCTCATGCGCCGACCGACATTCTATCAGGTTGCTGCGCGTCCCCGGTTCCATCCAAGTCCCCCCGCGAGCGGCATACCGTATGGCCGGAGGCCGCGGCGCACGAGAATCAGTAGCCCGGATCAAGTTCCACCTTATAAGATAACGCTCCCGCTGTACTGAGGATCTCGCATGAAATCACTGTTTGCCGCGGCGACACTCGCGGCACTGATCCTGGCGCCCGCCTACGCCTCCTGCGTCTATCCGCATGCGCCCGATCACATTCCCGACGGAAGCACCGCAACGCTTGCGCAGATGCTCGCTGGCGAGACGGCCGTACAGACTTACAACACTCAGATGGTCGCCTATTTGCACTGTCTGACGCAGGAGCAGAACAAGGCGATCGCCCAGGCGGCCCTGAAGCTCACCAAGAAGCAGGTCGCCGCGATGCGCGCCATGGACCGCAAGCGACACAACGCGGCGGTCGAGCAGCTGATGACCGTCGCCAAAGAATTCAACGCCGAAGTACTGATTTACAAGAAGAAGCACAAGCACGGCAAGTAAGTGACCGCCGCGACACCTGCCGGGGCACCGCGGATGCTCGCGCCCGCCGAGGCCGACGCGCTGATCGCGCGGCATATGGTCTGCCTGCCCGAGGTCTCGTTGCCACTGCTGCAGTGCGCCGGCGCCGTCTTGCGCGAAACCATCCGCGCCGAGCGCGATCAGCCGCCCTTCGACCGCGTGACCATGGACGGCATTGCTCTGTGCAGCACGGCGGTGAGCACAGGCACGCGGCGCTTGCGGATCGAGGCGACACAGGCGGCCGGCGAGGCCGCGGGCACCCTGTCGTCTCCGCAAGGATGCATCGAGGTCATGACCGGAACCCCGCTGCCCGGCGGCTGCGATTGCGTAATCCCCGTTGAGCAGATCACGGTGCGGGATGGCACCGCCAGTCTGTCCGATGAAATCGAGGTCGAGGCCTGGCGGAACGTCCACCGGCGCGGTACGGACGCCCGTCAGGGCGCGCAGCTGTTGACGGCGGGCACGCGGCTCGGACCGGTGGAAATCGCCCTGGCCGCCGCCGCGGGCAGGGCCCGCGTGCGGGTCTCCAGCCAACCGATGCTGGCCGTCATCTCGACGGGCAATGAGCTGGTGGAGCCGGGGGAGCCCATCCTTCCCCATCAAGTGCGCCGATCGAACGCCTATGCCATCGCCGCAGCGCTGAGCCTGCGCGGCTACCCGCGCGTCGGGCTCGACCACATTCGCGACGACACCGCGCAGTTGGAGGAGCGCCTGAAGTTCTACCTCGAGACCCACGACGTGCTGGTATTGAGTGGCGGGGTCTCGATGGGGCGGCTCGACCTGGTGCCCCAAACGCTCGACAAGCTCAAGGTGCGCTGCGTGTTCCACAAAATCGCGCAGCGTCCCGGCAAGCCGCTCTGGTTTGGCGTGGCCCCGAGCGGGGCGACCGTGTTCGCACTCCCCGGAAATCCCGTTTCGACCGCCGTATGCGTCTCCCGGTACGTGCTGCCGGCGCTTGCGGCCGCTCAGGGTCATACTCCGCCGCAACCGGAACGGATCGCGCTCGGCGAGGCGTTCACCGTGAACCCCGCGCTGACGTTCTTTCTGCCCGTGCGCGTATCCACCGATGAGCAGGGAGCGCGCGCGGCCCTGCCACGGCCGACCCACAGCTCCGGAGACTTCACCAGCCTCGTCGGCACGGACGGATTCGTCGAGTTGCCGCCCGGACCGAGGACCTACCCCCGGGGATTCGTGACGAGCCTGTACCGCTGGTAGCGCTCGAGGCGCATGGCGCGCCACGTCCCGACAGGCGGATGGCATTCCGATTCGGCGAGTGGTAAAGCTATTTCCATGGCCGACCAGGATTCCGCCGACGCCGATCTGCGGTTGCGCGATCCGCGCGGGCGCGCTCTGCGTGACCTGCGCATATCGGTCATGGACCGGTGCAACTTCCGCTGCCCCTACTGCATGCCGCGCGAGACGTTTCACGAGGGGTACCGTTTCCTCGGCTCGCGCGAGCGGCTGTCCTTCGATGAAATCGTTCGTCTGGCCCGCCTGACGGTGCGGCTCGGTGTGCGCAAGCTGCGCCTGACCGGCGGGGAGCCGCTGCTGCGGCCGAACCTCACCGACCTCATCGGCGATTTGACCACCATCGACGGCGTCGAGGACGTCGCCCTGACGACCAATGGCACGCTTCTGGCCAAGCACGCCTTCGAGCTGCGTGCCGCCGGCCTGCATCGCGTCACGGTGAGCCTGGACAGCCTCGACCCCGAAGTGTTTCAACGCATGAGTGGCGGGATCGGCGGCCTCGAGGAGTCGCTCGCGGGCATCGAGCAGGCGCGCCGCGCAGGCCTCGGGCCCATCAAGGTGAATGTGGTCGTGCAGCGCGGCGTGAACGATCACACGGTGCTGGAGCTGCTGGAGCGCTTTCGGGGAACCGGCGTGATCGTACGGTTCATCGAGTACATGGACGTCGGGAACCGCAACCATTGGCACTCGGACGCGGTCGTCCCTTCGAGCGAGCTGCTGGCTCGCATCGCGCGGCGCTGGCCCCTCCAGGCTCTGCAACCGTCCTATCGCGGGGAAGTCGCGGAACGCTATGGCTTCATGGACGGGGGCGGCGAAGTGGGATTCATCTCGTCGATCACGCAACCGTTCTGCGGCGATTGCTCCCGTGCGCGTCTGTCATCCGACGGCGTGCTCTATACCTGCCTGTTCGCTACCCACGGCGTGGCGCTGCGCGACAAACTGCGCAGCGGCGCGAGTGACGACAACCTCCTCGATTTGCTGCGCGCTAGCTGGCGCGCACGAACGGACAATTACAGCGAACAGCGGCAGGCGCGGCTCTCCGACGCCGCCGGCGAGCGCAAGGTCGAAATGTTCTATATCGGTGGCTGATGGCAAAACACGCACTATCCCATCTGGATCGCGACAACCGCCCGACAATGGTGGACGTGGGCGGCAAAGAGATCAGCTTGCGCGAGGCGCTGGCGGAAGCGCGCGTAAAACTGCCGCGGCCGGTCGCCGCCGCGCTGCGCCGCAGTGGTCACCGAACACACAAAGGACCGGTATTCGACACCGCGATCATCGCCGGGGTAATGGCCGCCAAACGGACCCATGAGCTGATCCCGTTCTGTCATCCGCTCGGCCTCGAGCATTGCTCGATCAAGATCGACCAGCGCACGAACGGAGAAATCCACGTGCGCTGCCGCGTCGCGATTCATCATCGCACCGGAGTAGAGATGGAGGCGCTCACGGGCGCCTCGGTCGCCGCCCTGACGATATACGACATGTGCAAAGCCCTCTCGCACGACATCGAAATCGGCGGCATCCGCCTGCTCGAAAAAGCCGGCGGCAAGCGCGCCTACACGCGTCGTGCCCGGCGCCCGGCGGGTCGCTCGTGAGCGCCGCGATCGCATCGGGCGCGCCCCTGTACGGACTGGTGCTCGCCGGGGGACACAGCAGCCGGATGCAACGTGACAAAGCAACCCTCGAGTACCAGGGCGAGAGCCAGCTCGAGCGCACGATGGCCTTGCTCGACGGCCGCGTCACCCAGGCCTTCGTGTCGGTGCGCGCCGCACAGCAGGCTGATTCCCACCGGTCGCGCTATGCGCTCATCGTTGACGAGCAGCAGGACCTGGGTCCCTGCGGCGGCATTCTTGCCGCCCAGAGCCGCCATCCGCAGGCCGCATGGCTGGTCCTCGCCTGCGACCTGCCGTTTCTCGACGGCCACACACTCGATCATCTGATCGCCGCGCGCGCGCCCGAGCGTCCCGCCACGGCTTATCGCTCGGCCCGCGACGGCCTGCCCGAGCCCCTGTGCGCGATCTACGAGCCGGCAAGCCACGCCGCGCTCCTGCGCGCGGTACAGGGCGGCCAGCGCTGTCCGCGCAAGTTCCTCATCGGCACCGACGCGCTGCTGATCGATCCGCCCGACCCGCGCGCGCTCGAGAACGTCAACACGCCGGATGAGTTCGAGCGGGCGCGCGCGATGCTCGCGGGGGGCGCCACCGCCGGCTCCAAGCGCATCGCCGTGCAGTATTACGCACTGCTGCGCGAGCAGGCCCAATGCAGCGGCGAGACGGTACGGACCGCGGCCGGCACCCCGAACGAGCTATATCGTGAGCTGAACAGCCGATACCGCTTCACACTGCCGCCGGAGCTGCTGCGCGTCGCGGTCAACGCCGAATTCGCGGACTGGTCGCACCCGCTCGCCGATGGCGACTCCGTGGTATTCATCCCGCCCGTGGCGGGGGGATGAGACCGGCCGTTGCCGAGCGAACAGACATGGTCAACACCTTTCAATTCAGCCCCGAGCCGATCGATCCGTCCACCCTGCGCGGCGCGCTCGCGGACCCGGCATGCGGCGGTTATGCCAGCTTTGAAGGCTGGGTCCGCGATTGCAACGACGGGCGCGCGGTGCAGCGTCTGGAGTATGAGGCGTTCGAAGCACTCGCGGTCAAGGAAGGCGAGCGAATCATCGCCGAGGCGATCGAGCGGTTCGGCATCGCGCGCGCCGCCTGCGTCCATCGTCTCGGCACACTGCGGATCGGTGAGATGGCCGTGTGGGTCGGCGCATCGGCGCCGCACCGCCACGAGGCGTTTCTCGCCTGCCGTTACATCATCGACGCGGTCAAGCACCGCGTGCCGGTCTGGAAGAAAGAGCACTACCGCGACGGCGACTCCGATTGGGTCAACTGCGAACGCTGCGCGACCGGGGCGCCCGAAATACACGCCGGCGCGCACGCGCACGTCGCGCTGCCCGTACCCGATTACTCCCGCCAGAGCGCTCTGCGGGAAGTCGGCGCCTCGGGACAGGCCAGACTCGGCGCCGCGCGCGCGTTGATCGTCGGCTGCGGCGGCCTCGGCGTGCCCGCCATGAGCTACCTCGCGGGCGCCGGCATCGGACGATTGGGCGTCGTCGACGCCGACGTGCTCGAGGCTTCCAACCTGCATCGCCAACCGCTGTATGCGTTGCGGGATTGCGGGCGCCCGAAGGTGGAGCTCGCGGCCGAGCGGCTGCGAGCGCTCAATCCCGCGGTGGACGTGCGCACATATCCCGTGCGGCTCGACGCAGACAACGCCGCCGAGATGGTGGCGGACTACGACATCATCATCGAATGCACGGACAATATCGCGACCAAGCTGGCGCTGAACGATGCATGCCTCCGCGCCGGCAAGCCAGCCGTATTCGCCAGCGTCTATCAATACGAGGGGCAGTTGCAAGTCGTACGTCCGGGCGGACCGTGCCTGCGGTGCCTGTGGCCCGAGGCGGTACGCGACGGGCTGGTGGGCAATTGTGCCGAGGCCGGCGTACTGGGCCCGGTCCCCGGAACACTCGGGACGCTGCAGGCGCTCGAGGCGTTGAAACTGCTGCTGGATCTGCCCGGTCAGCTTGCCGAGACACTGTTGATCTTCGATCTTCTGACGCTGAACATCAGCCGGATCCGCACTCGGCGATCTGCGCAATGTCCGCAGCACGCTCTGGCCGGGGACCGTGCGCCCAGCGTCACGCCCGAGTCTCTCGAGGTCGAGTTCGAATCGCTGCATGCGGCGAGCGAAGCGGGCTACCTCATCGTCGACATCCGCGAGCGGCCCGAGCAGGCGCTGCGGCCCGCCGTGGGCGCGCCGGTTCACTCCCTACCGCTGACCGAGCTGCTCTATGGCGGCACGGATCTGCCGCCCGCCTCGAAGTACCTGCTGGTGTGCGCCGCCGGCGCGCGCAGCCTGGCGGCGGCCCAGGAACTGCGCGCGCGCGGTCGTGCCCCGATCTTCTCGCTGCGCGGCGGTCTGGCCGCACTGGACTCTAGGGCCTGACCTGGCCCGCCCCGCGGACCACGTATTTGTAGATGGTGAGCTGTTCGACCCCGACCGGTCCGCGCGCGTGGATCCGATCGGTCGAGATGCCAATCTCGGCCCCCATGCCGAATTCCCCGCCATCGGCAAACTGTGTCGAGGCGTTGTGCAGCACGATGGCGCTGTCGACCCGTTGAAGAAAGCGCTCGGCAGTGGCCTGATTCTCGGTGACGATCGACTCGGTGTGCGCCGAGCCATAACGGGCGATGTGCGCAATCGCGCCCTCCACCCCATCGACCACACGCGCAGCAATGATCGCCTCGAGATACTCCGTGTGCCAGTCATCCTCGCTTGCCGGCCGAACACGCGCATCGGCCGCCTGGACAATCTGGTCGCCGCGCACCTCACAACCGGCATCGAGCAGCGCGCGGACCACCGGGTCGAGGTGGGTAGCCACACAGGCGCGATCGATGAGGAGTGTCTCGGCGGCACCGCAGATACCAGTACGGCGCATCTTGGCGTTCAAAACGATGGCTGCGGCCATGCCCACGTCGGCATCCCGATCGACGTAAACGTGACAGTTTCCCTCGAGGTGGCCGATCACTGGAACACGCGCCTCCTTCTGCACCCGCGCGACCAGACTCTTGCCGCCGCGCGGCACGATCACATCGAGGTACGCGGTCATCCCGGCGAGCATGTGGCCCACCGCCGCCCGGTCGGTCGTGGGAACCAGCTGGATGCACTCGGGGGGCAGGCCGGCGCCGCGCAGTCCTTCGGCGAGACAGCGGTGGATCGCGGCGTTGGATTGCGAGCTTTCCGAGCCGCCGCGCAGAATCACCGCGTTGCCCGACTTGACGCATAGCGCCCCGGCATCCGATGTGACGTTGGGACGACTCTCGTAGATGATGCCGATCACTCCGAGCGGCACCCGCACCCGCTGAATCCGCAGACCGTTGGGGCGCTGCCACTGCGCGGCGATCGTCCCGACCGGGTCGGGTAGCCGTACGATCGATTCGATCCCACTGGCCATCGCTTCGACCCGGGCCCGATCGAGCGTCAGCCGGTCGAGCAAGGCCGCACCAAGGCCGGCGGCGCGCGCCGCCGCGCGGTCATGCTCGTTGGCGGCGAGAATCTCGTCGGTATGGGCGCGGATCGCCTCAGCGGCACGCGCAAGCGCCTCGTCCTTCGCGGCGCTCGTGGCCTGAGCCAGAACGGCGGCTGCCTCGAGCGCGTTTCGGCCCAGGCGCTCCATGAGCGCATCGAGAGTCTCTTGTTCCTGCGCGGCAGTGGTCATGGGGTCGATGACTGCAGCAGCACCAGATCGTCGCGATGAATCAGCTCGTCACGACCGCGAAAGCCCAATATGCCTTCGATCTCGGCCGACTTGCGGCCCAGGATCCTGGCGGTATCACTGTCCGAGTAGGCGACGATGCCACGGGCCACCTCGGCGCCCGCCGGCGTGAGCACGCTCACCGTGTCCCCGCGCTCGAACCGGCCGCGGGCGTCGATCACGCCGGCCGGCAGAAGACTGCGGCCGGCACGCAATGCGCGTAGCGCGCCCGGATCAATGGTCAGGGCACCAGCCGACCGCAGCGTACCGGCGATCCACTGCTTGCGGGCCGCGATCGGGGTCGCGCTCGGTCGAAACCACGTGCAGCGCGCACCCTGCTCGAGCCGGCGGATCGGATGACGCGGCCGCCCGGCCGCGATGCACAGATGGCAGCCGGCCGCCACGGCAATCCGCGCGGCCAGGATCTTGGTGGCCATGCCTCCGCTGCCGAACTCCGAAGCCGAGCCGCCGCCCATGGCTTCGATCTGCGGCGTGATGCGGCGTACTTCGTTGATGAACTGTGCGTTGACGTCGCGAGTCGGATCTGCGGTGTAAAGGCCATCGACATCCGACAGCAAGACGAGGCAATCCGCCCCCACCATCTGCGCCACGCGCGCCGCGAGCCGATCGTTGTCCCCGTAGCGGATCTCAGCCGTTGCCACGGTATCGTTCTCGTTGATGACGGGCAAAACTCCGAGTCCGAGCAGCGTCTCGAGCGTAGCGCGCGCGTTGAGGTATCGCCGGCGGCGTTCACTGTCTTCCAGAGTCAGCAGCACTTGAGCCACGGTGACCTGGTGATTCTCGAATAACTCCTTGTACGCGTGGGCGAGACGAATCTGGCCGACCGCGGCGGCCGCCTGGCTTTCTTCGAGCCGCAACGCGCCCTTGAGCGACAACTGCCTGCGCCCGAGCGCGATGGCTCCGGAGGACACGAGAAGCACCTGCTGGCCTCTGCGGCGCAGACGCAACAGATCCTCGACCAGTGTCTCGAGCCAAGTCCGATTGAGGCGACCCGTTCGGCCGTCGACCAGCAGCGCGGAGCCGACCTTGACGACGACGCGGCGTGCCTTCAGCAACTGGGAATGCGCAGACGAGGAAGGGGGCATGAGAAACCTACTATACGTGCGGCGAACAATTCCCGCGAGTATCGTCACGCTGGCCCCACCGCGTTGCTCCCGGCCGGCACAACCCCTAAACTTGCGCGGCCGCCAAGTCAGAGGATCACATCGGTGAGCAGAGATTACGAACCGGTTCCCGGCCAGTGGTACGAGAACCTTGAAGATGAGGAATCCTTCCGCGTGCTCAAAGTGGACGAGGACTCCGAGCTGGTCGAGATCGAGCATCTCGATGGCGAGATCGAGGAGATGGACCTGGAGAGCTGGCACGAGATGGATCTGGAGCAGACTTCGGAGCCTGAAGGCTGGGCCGAATCCGAGGATGAGGATGAGGATGAGGATGAGGACGATGATGAGGAAGATGAGGATGAGGATGAGGACGACTGGGATGACGATGAAGACGATGAGGACGATGAGGACTGGGATGACGAAGACGAAGAGCACGATGCCTGCTGAGCCGAGCCAGCGCGCCTAGCGTTCACCCCGTGATCACCCCGCACCCCATGGCACCGCACAACGTCGCTGCCCGGGTGCATGAGCCGGCTCGGTATCGGGCCCGGCGAGGGCGTCCGTGAGCCAAGGGAGCCCCACCGAAGGCTGGCTGCACGAGAAAGAATCCGCATGGCTGTATCGGCGGGTTGCGGTAGCCGAGCCCGATGTGCGCAAGCGGCAGCTGTTCGAGCAGTTGGCCACCGCCGCAGAAGAACAGGCGCGCCTCTGGGAGTCCGCCGCGGCCCGCGATCCTGCGGCACAGTCTGTGCCGCGGGCGTTTTACCCTTCCCTGCGCGACCGCATCGTCGCGCGGCTGGTCGGCTGGCTCGGCCCGCGCGCCATGCGCTCGGTATTGGCGGCAATGAAGCTGCGCGGGCTGTCGGTGTACAGCGGCGCGGTCGTTGCCGGCCATACCATGCCGACAACGGTATCGGACATCGGCGCGCGCCATCGCCGGAGCCTGGGCGGCAACCTTCGGGCCACCGTGTTCGGCATCAACGACGGCCTGCTCGCGAATGCCGGTCTGGTGATGGGCGTCTCGGGCGCCAGCGGCGCTTCCGCCATCGTGTTGATCACCGGAGCGGCCGGATTGCTGGCGGGAGCGCTGTCGATGGCAGCCGGCGAGTACGTCTCGGTCCGATCCCAGCGTGAGATGTACGAGCACCAGATCGCGCTCGAAAAAGCGGAAATTGCCGAGTATCCGCACGAGGAAGCCGAGGAACTCGCGTTGATTTATGCGGCCCGCGGCATGCCCCTGGACCAGGCGCGCGACGTCTGTCGAAAGCTGATCGCCCGGCCTCGCGACGCACTCGACGTGCTGGCCCGTGAGGAGCTCGGCATAAGCGCCGATACGCTCGGCTCACCGGTGGGTGCCGCCGTAGCGTCCTTCCTTTCCTTCGCTGTCGGCGCCGCCGTGCCGCTGCTGCCCTTCGTATTGGGATGGACGGGCGGGCCAGCCGTGATCGCGGCCGCCGTGCTCACGGCCGCGACGCTGTTCGTGGTGGGACTTGCGATCAGTCTGTTCACGGGACGCCACGCCGTACGCGGGGGACTGCGCATGGTGCTGATCGGCACCGCCGCCGCCGCGTTGACCTATGCACTGGGCCGCTCGCTTGGCCTGGCCCTGCACTGAGCGCCGCACTATCGCCGCGCTCACCCTCTGAGGCATAGTCCCGCCAATGAATCCGTGTCGCCGTAGGGGCAGGCGCCCGTGACAGCCCTGCCACAGTCAGCATTTCTCGAGCAGCTGGAGCGCCTCCTCGGTGCCGGCGGGGTCTTGAGCGCTGAATCCGACGCCGCGCCCTTCCTCACCGACCAACGGGAGCTGTATCGCGGCAAGGCAGTCGCGGTCGCCCTGCCCGACACCGCGCAGCGCGTGGCGGAGCTGCTCGCGCTGTGCAACGACAAGGGCATTGCGGTCGTGCCGCAGGGTGGCAATACGGGTTATTGCGGTGGCGCGACACCGGATGAGAGTGGCGCACAGTTGCTCGTGTCGCTGAAGCGCTTGAACCGCATCCGCGCTGTCGACGCGCTGAATTACTCCCTGATCGCCGAAGCCGGCTGCGTGCTTGCGGACGTGCAGCGCGCTGCCGACGAGGCGGATCGGCTCTTCCCGCTCAGCCTCGGATCCGAAGGAACGTGTCAGATCGGCGGGAATCTCTCCACCAACGCCGGCGGCTTGCATGTATTGCGCTACGGCATGATGCGCGATCTGGTGCTCGGACTGGAGGTGGCGCTCGCCGACGGTCGGTTGCTGAGCGCGCTGACCGCTCTGCGCAAGGACAACACCGGCTACGACATCAAGTCACTGTTTCTCGGCGCCGAAGGCACGCTCGGCATCATCACCGCTGCCAGCCTGAAGCTCTATCCGCGCATGGGCGCCGCCGCGACGGCGTTCGCGGCCGTCCGCGATCCGCGTGCCGCGGTGCAGCTGCTCGCCCGGCTGCGCGCGGCGAGCGGTGAGCGGGTGAGCTCCTTCGAGCTCATACCGCGCCTTGCCGTGGAGCTGACCACCCGGCACATACCCGGAGTGCGCGATCCGCTCGATGCACCGCATGCCTGGTATGTGCTGTGCGAGCTCACTTCCGCGCGCCCGGCCGACGGGCTCGATGCCATCCTGACAGAATCTCTGGAGCAGGCGCTCGAAGCGGGGCTGCTGGCGGATGCGGCGCTGGCCCGCAACGAGAGCGAGCGCGCGGGATTCTGGAAGCTGCGCGAGAGCATCCCCGAGGCGCAGCGGCGCGACGGCGCCAGCCTGAAGCACGATGTGGCCGTGCCGGTCGCGGCGATCGCGCAATTCATCGAACGGGCCGGCGAATGGGTACGCGCCAACGTTCCCGAAGGCCGGCTGATCGCCTACGGTCACGTCGGCGACGGCAACCTGCATTTCAATCTGAATCAGGCGCCAGGGGCGGACCGCGCCGCGTTCCTGGCGCGTGGCGAGACGACCAAACGTGTCATCCACGACATGGTCGTGCGCGAGTTCGGTGGCAGCTTCAGCGCCGAGCACGGCATCGGCCGGCTGAAGGTGGGCGAGCTCGAGCGCTACGCGTCTGCGGTCGAACTGGATCTGATGCGCGCGGTCAAGCGCGCCCTCGATCCCAACGGCATCCTGAACCCGGGCAAGGTGTTGCGGTGAATCGAGCCACGAGTGGGCGCGGCCCGCAGGGCGCGCTGGTGCTCGCGGCGCTGGCCAGTTGGCCGGTACCGTTCTATTGCTACGCTCTGCACGCGGGCGCCCGGGCGGCCGGTCATGCCGCACTGCCGATTCTGCTCGGCATGGGCGCCATCAGCCTCTTTCTGCGGCTGTCGCGGCGCGCCGGCGCGCCGTTCGGCCTGCTGTTCCCGGCAGGCGGCGGCCAGCGCGGCACGCCTTTCTCGATCCGCCTGAATGCAGCGCTGCTCACGGCCTTCAATCTCGGCGCATCGTGGTTCGAGCTGCACGCCGATCTGTCGCATACGACGACGCTGCTGGTGCTGATCCTGTCGAGCGTGTCGGCGGCAAATCTCGCCGATGAGGGCTGGATCGCGAGCCGGCGCGCAGCCGTAAGCAGGCACGGGCGATAGGGGCGCGGCAACCGCTGACGACTCCGGCTGCGAGGGGTACAATAACCGCAACTTGCCGCGGTACCGCCCAGCGATGGCTGGACCGAGGAAAGTGGGCGCGGACCGCCCTGCCGATGAAGTTCACGATCGAGACATCATGCAGACACGCGAATCAGCGCTTCCCTCCTGGCCGACCCGGCTCATTTGGCTCACGGTATTCATCGGGACAGCCGTGCTGTTCAGTGCTGTCCTCGGGTGCGCCGTGCCGCTGGTCGCCTTCGCGGCGATCTGCGCCCTACGCCAGAGCCGCCGCGCCGCGCTGCTGTCCGTGGCAATGGTCTGGCTCGCCATCGAGGTAATCGGATTCACGGCGCTGCACTTCCCCGCCGTACCCTCCGCGTTCGGGTGGGGAGCGGCCGTCGGCGGCGCTCTGTTGGCCGCAACGGGCGTGGCCGCCGCCGCCGCGGGCCGCACCAGCGGCGCGATTCGCATCGTGACGGTCTTTGCCGTCGCACTCGGCCTGTACGAGGGCATCCTGATCGCCGTGACCTTGGTGGTGGGCGCCAGTCTGCAGGCCTATACGCCGGGCATCCTGCTGGACGTCCTGTTCCTCAACGCCGTGACCTTCGCCGGCCTTCTGGCGGTGCGCGCGCTCAAGGCCGGATCCCCCGCCCGTCACAGCGCATCCGTCGCGCATACCTGACGCCTGCGCGCCGAGCGGGACGCGCGCCTGCGCGGACCTAGCTGCCCGGCTTGCGCATGCGGACCAGCCCTTCCTGCGCGGTGCTCGCCACCAACCGTCCGTCTCGGGCATAGACCCCGGCGCGAGCAAACCCGCGCGCGCCCGATGCGCTCGGGCTCTCCACCGCGTAGAGCAACCAGTCATCCACGCGCAAAGGACGATGAAACCACATGGCGTGATCGATGCTCGCCATGACGAGCGCGCCGCTGAAGGAAGGCAGGCCGTGCGGCAGCGTCGCTGTATCGAGCAGGAAGTAGTCGGACAGATAGGACAGCAGCCGCCGGTGCAAACCCTCGTCGTCGGGCAGCTTGTCCACCGCCCGAAACCACACCTGACGCGCCGGCGGGGCGCGCCTGGGTGTGAGAAAGTCGATTGGCTGCACCAGGCGGAACTCGAACGGCCGCGGCCGCTCGAGAAAGCTGCGCACACCCTGCGGCAGCCGCTCGAGCAACTGCGGCGGCGGCTGGCTGGCATCCGCAAGAGACTCCGGCGGCGGCACGGACGGCATTTCGATCTGATGCTCGAAGCCCTCCTCGAGGATCTGGAACGATGCCGCCATGTTGAAGATCGACGCGCCGTGTTGGATAGCCACCACGCGGCGATTGCTGAAGGAATGCCCGTCGAGGCTGCGGTCGACTTGATAGACGATCGGCGCGTTGAAGTCCCCGCGGCGCAGGAAGTACGCGTGCAAGGAGTGCACGATGCGCCCCTCGACCGTGGCCGCGGCGGCGGTCAGCGCCTGACCGAGCACCTGACCACCGAAGACCTGCGGACTGCCGATGTCGCGGCTCTCGCCCCGGAACAGGTCGACTTCCAAACGCTCCAGATCGAGGAGTCGGATCAGATCGGCCAGTCGCGGGTCCATTGGCGTGCCTCGGCTGCGCTGCGCGCCTCAGTCCGCAACGCCCAGCCGCTGATGCATGATCGGGCTGGTGGTCGTGTACTGAAGAAACTGGCGCTTTTGCGGATTCAAGTGGTGCTGGATGCCGTAGGCGGCCAGCGCCGCCTCGTGAAAGCCCGACAGGATCAGCTTCTTCTTGCCCGGATAGGTATTGATATCCCCCACGGCGAACACCCCCGGGACGCTGGTCTGAAATTTCTCGGTATCGACCCGCAGCGCGCGCTTCTCGAGCTCGAGGCCCCACTCGGCGATCGGCCCGAGCTTCGGATGCAGTCCGAAGAACACCAGCAACTGTTCGGCCTCGAGCGTCTCGATCGCCCCATCGGGCCGCTTCACGCACACCCCGGTCAGACGACCCGCCGTGACGCGCAGAGAATGAGGCAGCGCTTCGTAATGGCTCACTTTGCCGGTGCTCGCCAACGCGCGCATTTTCGCCACCGAGGCCGGCGCGGCGCGGAATTGCGCGCGCCGGTGCACCAGAGCCAGGCTCGCGGCCTTCCCCGCCAGCTCGAGCGTCCAGTCGAGGGCGGAATCGCCGCCGCCAAAGATCACGATGCGCTTGCCCTCGAGCGCGGCCGCCGTCTTGACCCGATATTGAATGGCCGCTCCCTCGAACGCTTCCGCGCCCTCGAGTCCGATCCGGCGCGGCTGGAACGAGCCCACACCCGCGGCGATCACCACCGCACCGGCGTTGAAGTGCGTGCCGGCGACGGTGCGCACATCGAATCGACCGTCTTCCCGCCGGGAGAACCCGCTGACTTCCTGGCCCAGGTGGAACCACGGATTGAACGGCTTGATCTGCTGCATGAGCCGATCGACGAGCTCTTGCGCCCCACATACCGGCAGCGCCGGAATGTCATAAATCGGCTTGTCCGGATAGAGCTCCGTGCACTGGCCGCCCGGGTGACCCAGCGAGTCGACCACGTGCGCGCCGATGCCGAGCAGACCGAGCTCGAAGACCTGGAACAGGCCGCACGGTCCGGCTCCGATGATCAGTACGTCGGTCTCGATCAGCGTCGCAGGCTGCATGTTCATCGGGCTCGCGTAGCTCAGAACGGAGTCAAAAGCACAATTTTCGCCCGGTCCGGAGCCGGGGCACGGCCGCTATGCGCGACCGGCGTTCGAATCCGTCGGGGTATGGAAGTATTCGCTCTCGGCGGCCAATTGCTCGATCAGCCGCTTCAGCTCCGCCATCCGCCCCTCGGCCGTACTGATCGGCAGGCAGTCCTGGCAGCGGGGGTCGCCACAGGGCTGGCGGGAGTACAGCCAATACTGTAGCGCCCCGGCGAGCAGTCCATCGGCGATATCCCACAGATCGGCGTCCCGATCCTTGTCCGCGATCTTGTTGCCCAGATCGACGGCCTTCGTGAATGCAGAATCGAAAGTATCAGCGATTTCGGTCATGGGCCTGGTTCTCCCACATTTCAATAGTATAAGGCAATCGGTCGGCCCTCACCGGGAAGAGGCCGGATGAGCCCGGCCGCCGGTTCGAATGCAAGCTCGAGCGCTACGGCGGCGGAGTGCGGTGTGCCACTGACGCGAACGCGTCGCGAGCTTGTACGCCGATCGCGGGATGATCGGTAAAGAATCCATCGATGCCGGCGGCGAGAAATCGCCGCAGCTCCCCCGCCAGATCACCGTGATCGGCCGCCGAGGCGCTGCTGCGCGCCTCGGCCGGAAGAAACGTGTTCTCCACTCGAAACGTCCACGGAATCACCCGCAGGCCCTGCGCATGACTGTCGGGCACGAGCGCCGTGGGCTCGCCGAGCTGATCACGCCCATCGCGGCCGATCACCAGAGATTTCTCCGGACCGATGCACGAGGCATAGGCGGCGATATGGGCCAGACCCGCCGGCATGGTGAGATCGGCGAAGACGCCCGACGCGCCGCGCACAACCCAGTCGTATGGCGCGCCCTCGGCCTCGATCAGTTGCACCAGCGGAATACGCGTCCGCGCAGCCAGCGCCCGCAGAATTCCGGTCTCGAAACACTCGATGAACAGCCCCGCCTCGGGGCGCGGGCCGAACTCGGCCGCGAGCACCCCGAGCAACGCTTCGATCATGGAAAGGCCGCAGGCGGCGAAATGGGTTGGATGCTTCAGCTCCAAATAGAGTCCAATAGGGGGCGGGGGCGCAAACCCGAGCGCCGCAGTACGGTTGTGCCGCTCGCGCTCGGCATGGCGGCGCAACTGCAGCAGCTCATGCAGCGTGGCGACCTCGAACTGCCCGTCGAGGCGGCTGTTCCGCGGCCGTAGCTCGGGAATGCGCTCGCGCGCGCGCAGGGTCTTCAGCTCCGGCAGCGTAAAATCCTCGCTGAACCAGCCGGTCACCGGCCGCCCATCGATGGATTTGGTGACCCGGCGCGCCGCGAAGGCCGCATGCCGCGCCACATCGGTGGTCGCAGCGAGCTCGTTTTCGTGGCGCAGCACCAAAGCGCCGTCGCGGGTCATCACCAGATCCGTCTCGAGCGCGTCAGCGCCCTGGCGCAGGGCGAGCGCATACGCCGCCAGCGTGTGTTCGGGCAGCTCGCCGCTGGCGCCGCGGTGGCCTATGACGACGGGCGGCGACATCACGCAGTTGCTACACTCCCGGGGTGCTGCTCACCGAACACGACATCTACCTGTTTCGCGAAGGCACCCATGGACGCGCCTATGAAAAGCTCGGCGCGCACATTCTGCCGGCCGACGGCTCGCGCCCGGCGGGCACGCATTTCGCGGTCTGGGCCCCCAACGCGGCCTCGGTCGCCGTGATAGGCGACTTCAACGGCTGGAACCCGGATGAGCACCGGCTCACGCCGCGCGCCGATTCGTCGGGAATTTGGCAGGGATTCGTCGCGGACATCGGCAGCGGGACACTTTACAAGTATCACATAATCTCGCGCCACGCGGGCTACACGGTCGCGAAAAGCGATCCCTTCGCCTTTCGCTGCGAGACCCCGCCGCGGACCGCCTCGGTGGTTTGGGACCTGGCCTACGAATGGGCCGATGCCCAATGGCTGGGGAATCGCGCCCAAGTCAACGCACTGGATGCGCCCTGGTCGATCTACGAGGTGCATCCGGGCTCGTTCCGGCGCGTTGCCGCGGAGGGAAACCGGTCCCTGAGCTACCGTGAGCTCGCGCATGCGCTGGCCGATCACGTCCTGGAGTTGGGTTTCACCCACGTAGAGCTGATGCCGGTGATGGAGCACCCCTTCTACGGGTCCTGGGGCTACCAGGTCACCGGATACTTCGCGCCGACCTCCCGCTACGGCACACCGCAGGATTTCATGTACTTCGTCGATCACCTGCACCAGCGCGGCATCGGCGTCATCCTCGACTGGGTGCCCTCGCACTTCCCGGCCGATCAGCACGGACTCGCATTCTTCGACGGCACGCACCTGTACGAGCATGCCGACCCGCGGCAGGGACACCATCCCGACTGGGATAGCTCGATCTTCAACTACGGCCGCTCCGAAGTGCGCAATTTCCTCCAGAGCAATGCGCTGTTCTGGCTCGAAACCTATCACATCGATGCGCTGCGGGTCGACGCGGTCGCCTCCATGCTGTATCTCGACTACGGCCGGCGCGCCGGCGAGTGGATCCCCAACCGCTTCGGCGGCAACGAGAATCTGGACGCCGTCGAATTCGTAAAGCAACTGAATCTCGCCGTCTACCGCGATCATCCGCGCACCCACACCATCGCCGAGGAGTCCACCGCGTGGCCCATGGTCTCGCGGCCGACCTATCTCGGCGGGCTCGGCTTCGGGATGAAGTGGAACATGGGTTGGATGCACGACACGCTGGCGTACTTCGCGACCGATCCGGTGTATCGCAAGTACCATCACAACCAGATCACCTTCAGCCTGTGGTACGCATTCAACGAGAACTTCGTTCTGCCGCTCTCCCATGACGAGGTGGTGCACGGCAAGGGCTCGCTGATCGGCAAGATGACCGGCGACACCTGGCAGCGCTTCGCCAATCTGCGCCTGCTGTACGGCTACCAGTGGACCCACCCGGGCAAGAAACTGCTGTTCATGGGCGGGGAATTCGGCCAGTGGAGCGAATGGCGGCACGAGGAAGCCCTGGAGTGGCAGCTGCTGCAGCACGCGCCTCACGCCGGTCTGCAACGCTGGGTTCGCGACCTCAACCGGCTGTATCGCACGACTCCGGCCCTCCATGCGCGCGACTTCAGCTCCGAAGGCTTCGAGTGGGTCGATTGCGACAATGCCGATGACAGTGTCATCGTGTTTCTGCGCCGTGGACAAGGACCACGCGACGTGGCGCTGATCGTCTGCAACTTCACTCCCGTGCCACGCGAGCATTACCGAACGGGCGTGCCGTTCGGTGGCCGATGGCTCGAGCGCCTCAACAGCGATGCGCCCGTGTACGACGGCAGCGGCGTCGGCAACATGGGCGCAAGCGACGCGGTCGAGTTCGCCTCACATGGCCGGCCATTCTCGTTGACGCTGCGGCTCCCACCGCTCGGGATGGTCGTGTTCACGCCAGAATAAGCGGTACCGTCAGCGAAACCAGCAGGCGTCGCTGTCAACCGACAGCAAGGCCGCACGCTATGCCAGGAAGTAGGATGTAACGGAGCGCGAGCCATGAGTGAGCCGTTAAGCCGTTGGGTCGTGGCGAGCGCCGCGGCGGCGGTATTGCTTGCATCCTGCGCGCAGACGATTCCCCTCACCAGGCGGCAGGCCGCACGGCTCGAGCGCTATGAGGCCTACGCGGGCAAGCCGATCAACCAGTTCACGTGGTTGACTCAGTATCATCGATGGACGGCCCTGGCGCCGCACAAACTGGCGTTCTGGACGAACATCAATACGGTCTATCTGCTCACGGTGTACAAGCCCTGCCCCAATCTGCTGTCCACCAACACTATCGCGGTAACGAGCCATGCCGGGGTGGTTCAGGCGCATTTCAATTTCGTCGACGACGCCCGCGGATTTCACTGCATGATCGACACGATCCAACCGATCGACTACCGGCGCATGCAACGCAATCTGCGCAGGAAGAAATAGGGAGGTCCTCGGACAGCAGCCGGACGGCCGACGGCGCCGGATACTAGCGAGGCGGGGCGAAAACGCGCGCGGCGGATCGCCGGCCCCTGAGGTCGGCGAGAATCTCGCGCGCGGCATTGTGTCCCGGCGCGCCCGTGACGCCGCCGCCCGGGTGCGTGCCCGAGCCGCACATGTACAGGCCCGGCAGTGGGCCTCGATAGCGCGCGTGACCGAGCATCGGCCGGGCCGAGAACATCTGATCGAGGCTGAGCGCCCCATGGAAGATGTCGCCGCCGATGAGCCCGAAGGTGCGCTCCAGATCGAGCGGGCTGAAGATCTGCCGGCCGAGCACCGCGCGCTTGAAATTCGGCGCATACGCGGCGACGGTGTCGATCATCAGGTCCGCCACGGCCTCGCGGTGCGCGTCCCATGACTGCCCGTCGGGCAGATGCGGCGCAACGTGTTGGCAAAACAGGCTGGCCACGTGCGCGCCCGGCGGCGCCAGCGTGTCATCGAGCGTCGAGGGAATCACCAGCTCGATAATTGGCCGGCGCGACCAGCCTTGGGCGCGCGCATCGAAGTACGCGCTCTCCATGTAGGCAAGCGTCGGGGCCAGAATGATGCCTGCCGTGTGGTGATCGCCCGGCGAGCGCCCCGGCAGACAGCTGAACTGCGGCAACTCGGACAGCGCCACGTTCATGCGGAACGTGCCCGAGCCGCAGCGCCAATGCTCGATTCGCGCGCGGAAGTCCGTCGGCAGAATCGCCGGATCGAGCAGCTTCAGGTACAGCAGTTTCGGATTGACGTTGGCGATCACCGCGGCGGCGCGTATCGTCTCGCCCGCCTCGGTGCGCGCGCCGACCGCCCGGCCGCCCTCCACCAGTACTTCGCACACCGGGCTGCAGAGGCGCAGCTTGACGCCCCGCGCTACGCAGCACTGTGCCATGGCCTGGGTAATCGCCCCCATGCCTCCGACCGCGTGTCCCCATGCGCCTTTGTGGCCGTTCACCTCGCCGAAAGCATGGTGGAGCAGCACGTAGGCTGTGCCTGGGGAGTAGGGACTGGCGTAATTGCCGACGACACCATCAAAGCCGTAGACGGCCTTGATCGGATCACTCTCGAACCAGCCGTCGAGGTAATCCCCGGCCGAACCGGCGAACAGCGCCAGCAGCTCGCGCCGCATGGGCATGTCGAGGCGGCGCAACCGTCCGCCGAGGCGGGCCACGCTCAACAGCTCCGGCAGTGCTTCGCGCCAGCTGCCCTGGCGCACGTTCGGCGGCGCCTGCAACACCAGCTCGCGCAGCACGTCGGCAATCGCCTCGATGCGCCGCGAATAGGACTGCAGCCGCGCCGCATCACGCACCGAAAAGCGCGCCACTTCCTCTTCCGTGCGGCCTGCGCCGATCTTGAGGTACCGGCCATCCACGGTCGGCAGAAAATTCGCCAGGCGCCGCTCGAGAATGCGCAGGCCGTAGCGGCCCAGCTCCAGATCGACGATCACCCGGGGATTGAGCAGCGAGACCGTGTACGCCGCCACCGAGTTACGGAACCCCGGATGGAACTCCTCGGTCACGGCCGCTCCGCCGGCGACGGCGCGCCGCTCGAGGATGGTGACCCGCAGGCCCGCAGCGGCCAGATACGCCGCGCATACCAGCCCGTTGTGTCCCGCACCGATGATCAGCGCGTCACAGGCATGGTCGGTCGAGGACACAGGGCGCATCGGATCCCCTGAAATATCCGGCAAGCTTGAGCGCGGCGGGATGATAGTGCGCGAGGGACCGTGCGAAATGCCGGCCAACCCATTCCGCCGCCGTGCTAATATTCGCGGTCTTTGTCAGCCGACGGTCTGTTCGACCCATTCTCGATGAGCCAACCCATCCGCAACATCGCCATCATAGCGCACGTCGATCATGGTAAGACCACCCTGGTGGATTGCCTGCTCAAACAATCCGGCACGTTCGCCGCCCACGAGAAGCTCACCGAGCGCATGATGGACTCGAACGACTTGGAGCGCGAGCGTGGCATCACCATCCTCGCCAAAAATTGCGCCATCGAATACCGCGGCACGCGCATCAACATCGTCGACACGCCGGGGCACGCCGATTTCGGCGGCGAGGTCGAGCGGGTCCTGTCGATGGTGGACGGCGTGCTGCTCGTGGTCGATGCGGTCGACGGTCCGATGCCCCAGACCCGCTTTGTCACGCGCAAGGCGCTCTCGCTCGGTCTGAAAGCCATCGTGGTGGTGAACAAGATCGACCGGCCGGGCGCCCGCCCCGACTGGGTGGTCGACCAGACCTTCGAACTGTTCGACAAGCTCGGCGCAAGCGACGAGCAGCTCGACTTCCCGGTAATCTATGCCTCGGCGTTGCAGGGACGCGCGGGCACCGACCACGCCGCTCCAGGCGAGGACATGAGCGTACTGTTCGAGGCGATCCAGACGCACGTGCCGGCGCCCGCGGCCGACGACGCGCTGCCGTTGCAGTTGCAGATCTCCACGCTTGATTACAACAGCTATGTCGGGCGCATTGGCATCGGCAGGATCCGCCGCGGCGTGATCCGTCCAGGCCAAAACGTGGCGCTGCGCTACGGCGCGCAAGAACGCGGCACGGCGCGCATCGCCCAGGTGCTCACCTTCACCGGCCTGCAGCGCCATGCCGTCGAGGAGGCGCGCGCCGGCGACATCGTCGCGGTCACCGGTATCGAAGCGGTGAACATCGGCCTGACGGTGTGCGATCCGGAAACCGCCGCGGGACTGCCGCCGATCCACGTCGACGAGCCGACGCTCGCCATGAACTTTCAAGTCAACACCTCGCCGTTCGCGGGACGGGAAGGCAAGTTTGTCACCAGCCGCCAGCTGCGCGAGCGGCTGCAGCGGGAGCTGCAGAGCAATGTCGCCTTGCGGGTGGAAGATACCGACTCGCCGGACATGTTCCGGGTTTGCGGCCGCGGCGAGTTGCACCTGACCATCCTCATCGAGAACATGCGCCGCGAGGGCTACGAGCTCGCGGTGTCCCGACCACAGGTGCTGACCCGCGTGGTCGACGGCGCGGTGCACGAGCCGTTCGAAGCGCTGACGGTGGATGTCGAGGACGACAACCAGGGCGCGGTCATGGAAGCTCTCGGCCGGCGTCGCGCCGAGCTGACCGACATGGCGGTCGACGGCAACGGGCGCGCACGACTCGAGTATCGTGTGCCGGCCCGCGGCCTGATCGGATTTCAGGGCGAGTTCATGACGCTCACGCGCGGCACCGGCCTGATGAGCCACATTTTCGACGGCTTCGCGCCCGTCAAGGGCGAAATCCCGGAGCGGCGCAACGGCGTGCTGGTCAGCAACGAGCAGGGCGAAGCGGTCGCCTACGCGTTGTTCAACTTGCAGGAACGTGGGCGACTGTTCGTGTCCCCGGGCGAGAAGCTCTACGAGGGGATGGTGGTCGGCGTCCACAGCCGCGACAACGATCTGGTCGTCAACCCCATCAAGACAAAGAAACTCACCAATATCCGGGCGGCCGGCAAGGATGAGGCCATCCTGCTCACCCCGCCGATCGAGCTATCCCTCGAGTACGCCGTTGAGTTCATCTCCGACGATGAGCTGGTCGAAGTGACCCCGCAGGCGATTCGCATCCGCAAACGCTACCTGACCGAACAGGAGCGGCGCCGCGCCCAACGCGAACCCGGCGATGCCCAGGCGCTCATCGCCTGAGGTGCCGCCCGGGGGGTCTACGCACCCCCCTCCGCACACCGGCGCGGGCCCCTCGCACGTATTGATACGAGAAGACAGGAGCCTCTGAAGGCCTTCAATGCTCGAGCGCGGCCCGCGCCTCGTTGCGTTTCCACCACAATTCGGCGCCTAAGCCCATCTGCACAGTGAGCGCGCGCTAGGGTACGCACCACAGGCGCTTGCATCGCGAACATGACATCGATATCATTTGCGCCAGATCACTTGATATCGATGTCATCGCTCGTACTGGCGATGACGTCGACGCTTCAGCGGTCTTTTTTGGGGGGGATTTGCCGTGCCTGCAATAGTTACTGTCGATTCCGAAGCCACCCCGCGTCACCGAGTCAGGCGCGAGAACGCATCTGCCGCCGGCAACTCGATCACGGCAGCCGCCGGCTGCCGCGCGCACCCAGCAGCCGGACCGACATCCGGCGGCTCGAAACCCTACGCCTGACGGTCGGCCGCTCGGGACCCAACACCTGACGGTCTGCCGCTCGATCCGCGCGCAAACATTCGCAGCCACCCACTTCCCTGCGCGTACGCCCACACCTTGATCCAGATTCACGGTTTTCAAATGTCCAGAGGAGGATCTTGCATGAACCCGAACAAGAAAGATGCCCGCCCGGGCGTCCGGCCAGCCCCGCGTCCGACGGTGACGCACGCCGCGCGCAGGATGGCCGCTCCACACAGCGTAGCGGCGGTCGTTGCCGGCATTCTCGGCGGAGTTGCGGTCCTCGCCGCATCGCCAGCCCTCGCCCAGACACCGACCACCAATGCACCGAGCGCGTCGGCCGCGATCGCCGCACCGCCGTCGCAGCCGCTGCAGCAGGTTCTGGTCACCGCCACCGCGATGCGGGTAACGCAACTGGATGCCAGTTACAACATCGTGGCGTTGTCCCGCCATCAGATTCAGATGGCCGCACCGACGAGCGTGGCCGACATGTACAAAATGTCGCCCGGCATCTGGCCGGAAGCCTCCGGCGGGCAAACCGGCGCCAACATCGACGTCCCCGGATTCCCGCTCACCGGCGGCGACTCGCCGTTCTTCACCACCATGATCGAGGGCATGCCCCTGTACGGCGCGCCCTATCTGTCCTTCATGGACAGCAGCTCGCTGATCCGCATGGATGACACGGTCAAGAGCGTCGAAATCGTCCAGGGCGGACCCAGTGTGATCTTCGGCCCCGGCCAGCCCGGCGCCACCGCAAACTTCCTGCTGCGCACCGGCTCGAGGCGCCAGAAGGGCTCGGTCGCCCTCACCTACGGCTTCCAGGGCAAAGAGCGTGTCGACGCGTTCACCAGCGGCGAGATCACCCACGGCTGGTACTACAGTATCGGCGGCTTCTACCGCAAATCCAATGGCGTGCGCAATCCGCAATATCCCGCCAACATCGGCGGGCAGCTGACCGCCACGTTGAAGCACACCTTCTCCAATGGCTCGATCATGTTCTGGGCTAGAACTCTGCACGACCACAATCTGTGGGTCGCGGACATGCCCTATATCATCCGCAACGGTAAGGTTTCGACTTATCCCGGATTCAACCAGCTCGACTCGACCTACGACAGCAACCAGCTGGAGAATTTCCAGGTTGCCGACCCGGCCTGCAAGTGCTTCGAAAACGACAATATCAGCGATGGTCGCGGCGCCGACCTGAGCTACTTGGGATCGGCATTCCACGAGCACTTCCACGGCGGCTGGACCATCAACAACCACTTCATATTCGACGGCGGCCGTGTCCCGACCCACGCGCTGGTCAACGCCGGTAATCCGACGACGCTGTCATCGTTTATTTCCGGCCTGGGCTCCTCGGGCTCTCCGATACCATTGCCGAGCATGCTGACCCCTGGCGACATCGTGGCCAGCATGCCCAACGGCACCGTCGCGAACCCCGCGCAGAACGTGCTCCCCGAGGAGGTCTGGTACGTACAGAAGAAGATCATGAACCTGGAGGATGAATTCCGCGTCGACAAGAACCTCGGCGACGGCAACATCCTCACCGGCGGTGTGTATGCCGCCTACTACACCGACAACGACAACTGGTCGCTAGGCAACGACGTACTGATCACAAATACCCCCAACGCGTCGCCGATCATCCTGTCGGCCACCGCCGGCGGAAACCTCTACCAGGTGACCAGCCCGCAGGGCATCTATGATCCCCCGGGCGGCTACAACATCCTGGAACAGGGCAAGGCCACGAACGTCGCCGTCTATCTTTCCGATTCCTGGAAGATCAACCGGTGGCTGATGCAGGCCGGCGTTCGTCTCGAGCACATCAACATGGACCAGCAGACCAGCAACACCTCGCCGGTTCAACTGGGAACCCAGTACGATCTGTGGGACGCCGCGGTCAGTCTGCCCAACGGCACGTGGTCGTACGGTCATGAAAACAACACCATGCCGACGTTCTCGGTGGGCGTGAACTACCAGTTCAACAGCCACATGAGCGCGTATGCGCGCGTCAATAACGGCGTGCTATTCAGCAACTTCGATGATGTTCGCTGCAACAACGGCGGCTGTCCGGCCGTAGCGCCCATGCAAATCGTGCAGAACCAGGAGCTCGGGTTCAAGGTTGAGAATCGCTGGGCGTACCTCAGCATGTCGGCCTACCACAAGTCGTTCACGGGAATCGCGTACCGGCCCTCGAATATCGACGGCGTACCCATCGGCCCGGGATCCGTCTACGGCTCGACTTCCATAGGCGTGAATTTGGTCGGCAGCGTCACGCCGTTTGCCGACAGCAACATCGAAGCTCTGCGAACCTTTCGGATCGGAATCAACGGCAACTTTCAACACGCTTACTACCAGAACTTCAAGGGCTGCTACGATTACACGAGCATCACCGGCGTGCTTGTCTGCGGCTCGATCAACGGCGATCAGCTGGGGCGCATTCCGCGCTATCAGTTCCGACTGACGCCGAGCGACACCCAGTCATTCAACTGGGGATCGTTGACCGAGCAAATGACCTACCAGCGTGTCGCCATACGCTACCAGGGCGCCACCAACCTGACGCCGCTGCCCGCGTATTACACCCTGGACGCGGGCGTCAATGCCGTAGTGGGGGCGCATTGGGAGTTCACCCTGCTCGGCAGGAATCTCACCAACCAGATTGGGTTGACCGAGGGCAACGCCCGATTCGGCGGCAACACGGTGCAGAACGACGTCGGGATGGGGCGGTCGATCTACGGCCGCGAAGTGAGCATCATGGCGAAATACTACTGGTAACGCCACGGTCCCTCTCCCCTCGCGGCAACGCGAGGGGAGAGGCCGTTTTTTGGTTCATCGCGCGCTCATCGCGCGCGCCAGCCGCCGCTCAGGACAGAATCGAGGGCAACCGTCGGACGCAAAGGATACGCGACGTATCGCGGTCGGCGGCCGTCGCGGCGCAGACAAGCAATACCGGCTCGTCGAGCCGCTATGACTCGCAATTGTCGAGGTCGGCGCAGCGCGTCATCTCCTCCGGCGTGGCGTTCGTCCCCGGAAGACGGTCGGCAGGACTGCAACCCGACGCGGATCTGCATAACGACCATGACTGCTCGACAGCGGGCGGGCGCCAGCTTCGGGTCCGCGCGGCTGGCGGGGGAAAGCATGCGCGACGCTTGCGCTGCGCGCCTGGACCATCCCATGCGACAATCGCGGTCAAGTCGTCCGGTTTCTCGGGGTTGATCACACGTGTCCGTTCCGGCTTCCGTCCTCGAGGCCATGCGCGCCGTCAGCGCGCAGCTTCAGAGTGGCGAGTTTCATGCCGCCCACGATCGGCTCGAGACGATCGTCGCAGCCCACCCCTCGTTCGCCGAGGCGCAACGGCTTCTCGCGGGCACCAAGCTCGCGCTCGGGGATCGCATCAGTGCCGAGAGGCTGCTGCGGCACGCGCTCGAGATCGACCCAGCCTGGACACCGACCTACACGACGCTCGGGGAACTACTGCTGGCAAGCGGTCGGGGCGTCGAAGCCGAGGCGGTGCTGCAGCGGGCCATCGAGGGGAGCCGGGCGGATCCGCGTGCGGCCCTGGCGCTCGCCCGCTACTACAACAACACGGCCCGCCCGGCGCGGGCACTGGCGGTGGCGGCCCCATTGTGCACGGGCAGGCGGCTGGACCCGGAGCTCGCCACGCAGCACGTCAATGCGCTCATCGCGCTCGGCCGGCAGGCGGAAGCGCTCACCGTCTACGGTAACCTAGCCGCCGCGGCGCCCGAAGACCCCGCGGTCGCGCAAGCGCTGGCGATCGCGCTGAATGCGGCGGGGCGCCATGCCGAGGCCGGGCAGATCGCGCACCGGACGCTCGCGCGCGGCTCCAGAACCGCGGCACTGTGCCTGACGTACGCCAAGAGTCTGATGGCGGAAGGCGACAATGAGGCCGCCGAGGCGGCACTACGCGACTGCCTGAGGCTCGAGCCGCGCCTGGCCGAGGCGCATTCCAGCCTTTCCCAGGCCATCTGGGTCCGCACGGGCGATCTCGCCCAGGCCACCGAAGCGCTCGATGAGGCGTTGCGCAGATTCGCCGACGACGATGGGCTCTGGGCCACCAAGGCGGCCATCCTGCAGGGCGCGGGCGCGGCCCGGGCTGCCTACGAGTGTCTCGGTCCGCGGGCCGAGCGCCCTCATGCGCCGCCGGTGCTGCTGGTACGCGCAGGACTCGCAGCGCTTGATTTCGATCCCGCAAAGGCACTGTCGCTCGCGGAGCGGGCGCTGCGCCTGTTACCCGACAGCGCCCCCGCCCGCAATCTGCGCGCGGCGGCCCAGCTCGGTGTGGGGGACGCCGGCGGCGCGTTGCAGAACTGCGAAGCGCTGCTGGCGCAATCGCCGGACAATCAATATCTCATCGCGCTGCAGACGACTGCACTGCGTTTGCTCGGCGATGCCCGCTATGCGCAGCTGTGCGACTACGAGCACCTCATCATACCGCTGCCGATCGAGCCGCCGGCGCCCTGGACGGATGTGCCGAGCTTCCTCGCGGACCTCACGGAAAGTCTCAACCGCCTGCACGACCCGCAAGGCCACGCGCTTCTCTTCCAGTCGCTGCGCCAGGGCACGGAGACCACCCGCGACCTCACCCTGAGCACCGATGCGCCGATCCGCGCGCTCTTCCAGGCGTTCGACGCGCCCATTAACCGCTATCTCGAGCACATCGGCCGTGGCGATGACCCGCTCAGGCGGCGCAACAGCGGTCGCTGGCGATTCAACGGCAGCTGGTCGGTGCGGCTGCGCAATCGCGGCTTCCACATGAGTCACGTCCATCCCCGAGGATGGATTTCCTCGGCGTTCTATCTGCAGCTGCCGGACATCATGGCCGATGGGGATACCGACGAAGGCGTGCTCACATTCGGCAAGCCAGGCATCATCACGACGCCACCCCTCGACTCCGAATACACCGTGCGCCCCGCCGTCGGCATGCTCGTGCTGTTTCCGTCGTATTTCTGGCACGGTACCGTGCCGTTTGAAAGCCCTCAGCCCCGGCTGACCGTGGCGTTCGACGCCGTGCCGCGGCTATCCCCGACCACGCCGTGAACCTCTGGCCTTCAGGCCGCAAATAAGAAGGCGATCTCGATAGTTGTCCATCGACTGACGGTCGACCCCGAGTCATGAAGCGTTCCCGCAAGGTCACAGGCACAGGGAGGTGCCCCGCCGCCGCAGGTGGCGGACGTTGAGCCAAAAACCACGCTTTTTGGCGCAACGGCGCTGGGCGGGGCAGGAGCCCCGATCCAGCGCTTATTAATAGCTGGAAGCTCTCGCAGTACCCGATCCGCTGCGGCTCCTTCTCGGCAGGCGCCCGCGGCCGCGGGTACTGCAACGCCATGGTGAGGGTGAAGCGGGTCGCACAGCCGGCGAACGTCGCACCGCCTGGCGCCCCGCCGTTTAGGGTTCGAGTGTCAATCCACCGCGCTGCGGACTCAGTGCCACGTGACAGTCACCCGGCTGCGGATACTGTGGCTCGGCAACAGCACACGTGCGGTGCCGGTCGCTCTCGTCCAGCGCAACGTCCCGACATCGTGACCGTCGACCGCGAGGGACTCTGGCCGGTGAACCGCATGGATATCGAGCGCATAGGCGCGCGCGCGCAGCTGGCCCCGAAACGCACCGCGCGTCGGGCCGATCACCAGCCGATGCATGCCGTCATGGGTGCTGTAGACGATCGGTGTCAGCGCATAGTCGCCCTTGAGGTAATCGAGCGAGACGCCGTCATCCTGATACAAATCGAACCGTCCGTCACCAGAGCCGTAGACTTGCAGCACCAGCGGATCGAGCGGCTTGGCGTCGGAGTAGGCGCTACGCTGCTGCTCCGGAATGACCGAGCCGGAGCGTACGAACACCGGAGTCTGATCAACAGGGTAGCGGGCCGTGAACGTCTGAGCACCGGCGTAGCGCCGGCCGGTGAAGAAATCGATCCACCGGCCCGGGGGCAGGTACACCGTGCGCATGCCACTCGCGGCAAGTACCGGCGCGACCAGCAAGTCATGGCCGAGAAAGTACTCGCGCGTATGCCGGTAAGCCTGTGCGGCCGGAACGCCCTCGAGGTATAGCGGCCGCATGATCGGGACGGAGCGGCGGTGAGCCAGCCACGCATAGGTATAGAGATACGGGATGAGCTCGGTGTGCAGCGTGAAATACTTGCGCATCAAGGCGACGCCGCGCGCGCCGTACGTCCACGGCATGCGCAGATTCCCCTGCAGCGGATTCTCGTGTGCGCTGTGCATGCGCAGAATGGGACTGAACGCGCCGAATTCGATCCAGCGTGCGTAGAGCGCGAAGGGAATCTTGCCGCCGTGAAACCCGCCGATGTCGTCGCTGATGTAATCGATCAACTCGTTGCCGCCGCGTGCCGAGAAGGCAACCTCGTAGGCGAGCACCGGCCACTGCGAGTAAGTGTCGCCGGTGAAGAAGCCCGGGTAGCGCTCGCTCCCCCAGCCGCCGTACCGCGCCAAGATGAAGGCGCGCCGGCCCGTCTCGCGCTGCTGCGCGTCATAGTAGATCTCGTTGGTCCACAGCTGAGACAGCTGAGGATTCAATCCGGACATGCGCGCCGCCCCGCTGCCGCCGTCGATCCACCAGAAGTCGACCCCGGCATGGATCAGCGGGGCGTGCAGATCGCGCATGAAAACCAGTGCCTGATGCCGCTTGGCCAAGTTGAACCGGATCGGTGGCGGCGGCGGAACGTTGCGCAGATCGGTCGGGGCAAACGCCAAACCGCCGCCCTCGGGCCCGGACTCGACGCGCAGCACGAATCGATTGACCGCCCCGGCGAGGACCGCGGAGGAAACGTCGGCGTAGGTCCGGCGCTGCGGCCACTGCACATGATCGTGCCGCACCGGCTTGCCATTCACGAACAGGCGGTAGGAACCCGATACGCCGCCGAGATACAGATACAGATGCGCGGGCAGGTGTGCCGGCAACCGGACCCGGGCACGATACCAGCCGATGCCCCTGAGCCCGTGCGCCCCCTGCGCCTGCCAGCTTAGGCCCACGCGGATCGGGCGCCAGCGAGCCCCGCGGCCAGCGGACCCGGGCGCATAGGGACCCGGGCTGAAGCGCCAGAGCCGTCCCAGATCGAGATTGAACGTCGGCCGCGGCGGCAGTGGACGTCCCAGGTCATGCAGCACTTCCCCGGCCTGGCTGTCGTGATAAGACAGATCGCTCTCGCGCGTGTTGGCATAGCCGGGATGGTCGTTGAGCGCGAGCTTCAAGCCGTGCGCGTGCAGCCAGCGGATGAATCGGTGCGGATGCGCAATGAGCGGATCCCAGTCGTAGCCGCCCTGCCAGCCGTAGTCATGCCAGCCGAAATCGAGCACCAGGGTGTCAACCGGAATGTGATCCCGCCGCAAACGGGTCAGTTCCCGCTTGATGTGTTGCTCGCCGTAGCGGGCGAAGAGTGCACTGTGGACCTGGGCGGACCCCGGGAAATACTCGAAGTTCATGTCGGTGACCATCGGACCGAGCACATAGCGCGGGATCATTGGTACGGGCCCGCACAGCTCGGCATACTCGCGCAACGCGCGGCGATAGTGCGCGCCGTATGCGAACAGATACCAGTCCTGGTCGTTGCGCGGTCGGCGCGGCTCGATCCACGTGTGAGCGGCGTTCCACACCGGTGTGCCGCTGTCATTGATGAGCCCGTAGCCGGAGCGGCTGAGCAGGCCCGGCTCGGCGCGTGCGAGCCACACATCGATGCCGGGGATCAGATCGTGCACGGGACTCTCCAGGCCGTGACGTCCGGGCACCAGATTCGCCTGGCTCACGTTGTCGAGAGAGTCGGTCAGGCCGCCGAGATCGCCGGCGTTGGACTGCCCGGGATGCCAGCTATGCACCGCGCCGCCGCGGTTGCGCCACGCCACCTCGAGCGTGCCGGGCTTGAAGCGCCCGGAGTGCAACCGATAACGCACCGTGACATCACGGCTCGAGGCGATCAGCCAGCCGCCGCTGCGGCGCGTGTGCACCGCGACTGTGGGCCAGACGCGCTTCTGCACGACCACCGAGGGCGTATTCACGAACCGCCCGGTGGGCGAGTATTCGAGTCGCACCAGCGAAGGCGTCAGGAATTCGAAGCGCGCCTTGCCGGCCACGATGACCGGACCGTTCTGTTGGACCCGGTGAGAACAGGCCACGAGCGGCAGCGCCGCGACGAGCACGGCGGCGGGCCGCAACCGCGCACGCAAGCTGCGCCGGATGCGAACGGGATCGGGCATGGTGAACCTCTCCGCGAATCGATCTCAGGACATTCGGCGCGCGCTCAATGGGGCCGCGCGGCGTGCGTGGGAAGTTTCCGCAGCCGTACCCCGCCGGTCGCTGTACGCTCGAGCACGACATCGAAGCGCCGGCTGCGGAACGTGACGTTCTCGAGCTCGAGCGAACGCCAGCCAGGCGGCAGTACAGGCGGATAGGCGCCGACGAGACCGGCCCTGCGGATCCGCAGCCCAGTCAGCCCATAGATCAGGCTCTGCAGATACCCCGCCGATCCGGTCAGGAATGGACCCACTTCGTTGGCGGCCGTCTCGGTGCGGACGTTGTAGGGGGGCTTGAGCGTTCCGCCGGTGATGAACAACTGCAGCCACCTGCCGGCGGCCGCGCCGCCCGCGCCTGCCTCGACCGCACCCGACACCCACGGCATGATTCCCATACTGAAGCCACCGATGGTCGCGGGCGAGGCCGAGCGGACTGCGTAGTCATAGGTGCCGCGGCGCAGCGCCGCCGGCATGCGCACATCGAGCGCCGGCAGAAACAACAGTGGCAACGGACCGGCGCCGAAATTCTTACCGCCCGGCTTGGCCGTGCCGAACGGCAGATAGTGCGTACCCCCGTGCGCCATCGGGATGTACAGCCCGCGCGCAATGCGGCGCCAGCGCGGATCGGGACGCACCCCGAGAATGCGCGCCGCATGGTCGGCGATCCGCAGCGCCTCGGCGACCCCGAGATTGGTGAACGTGTCATTGGGGATGTCCGATTCGGACTCCGCGACCGAGGTCACGTGCAGAATGTCATAGCGATGTCGGCGCGCATTCCACGTGGCGCGGCTGACCCAGAATCGCGCCACGGCGCGGATCACCGGCCAGCCCTGCACGCGCAGCCAGTGGCGATCGAGCGTCGTCAGATAGTACTGCCACTGCGCGATGGCGACTTCCGAGTTCACATGGATCTCGCTCGTGGAAAGCACGTGTGCCGAGTACGGTATCTGATCCGTCCCGTTGTAGGGGTCGGACTCCCACGGATACATCGCGCCGGAGTAGCCGTGGGCGCGCGCCCGTGCCTCGGCCCTTGCCAGCGTCCGCTCGCGAAACGTCAGCAGCGAGCGGGCTCGGCGCGGATGCAACAGCAGCAAGGCCGGGTATACCCAAGTGTCGCTGTCCCAGAAGACGTGCCCCGCGTAGCACGTCGTCAGGCCGCAGGGGCCGACCGCCCAGCCCGTATCGGGCGTCGTGCTCACCAGCAGGTAGTACAACGCCGAGTGCGCCACTTGCTGCGCCCGCGCATCGCCGTCGATCACGATGTCCGGCCGCCACAGCACGCGCCATGCCCGGCGCTGCTGCGCCAGCAGCCGGCCAAATCCCTGGGCGCGCGCATGGAAAGCGGCGCGCAGGTCCGCGGTCGCGACACTGCCGCCCCAACCGGAGCGGGACATCACGACATATTTGGTGACCGAGTAGGTCCGGCCTCGTTCAACCCGGAGGCTGACCTCGAGCGCCAGATGAGTGACGCCGCGTCGCATGACGAGGACACGCCCCGGCGCGTCCCTGGGCAAGGCGATGACCGCGGCCATGGCGACCGCCAAGCTGTTTGCGGCCCGGCCCTCGAGCCACAGGGCACGCTGGCGCGCGCTGCCGCCGGTGCGCGCGACCGCCACATACCCCGGATACCACAGCGCGGCGCGGTCCGCGGTCGCGGGCGGGTGCGGCGTGAGCGACAGGCCGTGAGCCGCCAGTGCTCGTTGCAGCTGCGAACCGCTCAGGCGCGCGAGCGCGAACCGCGGCGTATGCTCCTTCCAAATCGACAGCGGGAATGACAATCGCACCTCGCCGCTGTATTGCGGCGTGAACGTCAGGCGCGTGATGGCCAGATTCGGTTGCCGCTGGCTGACGAAGCTGACGACGCGGATCGCCGTAATTCGCGTGCCCTCGACATAACGATAGTGGGTCGTGAGCGTCGCATCATGCAGATCCAAGGTCTGCCGATAACCTGTGAAGTGCGCCGAGTCGAGCGTCGCGCGATTGAGCCACCCGCGTGGATCGCCGGCCGGCGCCGCGTTGAAGTCGATGGCATTCCAGCCCGGCAGGCATGCCGGACGGGCGATGTCCCCTTTGGTGCGGTCCATCAGGCCGACCATGTAGGTCCGCGTGGGGTCCGTTCCGCGTGGCGCGGTAAGCGTGGCCAGGTAGCCGTTGCCGAGCAAGCCGGGAAAATAACTCGGCAACCCGTTCAATCCCACGCTGAGCTTGAAGCCGCCGTGGGCCAACGCCGGCACACCCGCCGCGGCCGCCAGCAGCAGCGCGCACAGCAGCGTCGCGGGACGCTTCACGGTCGCGGTCGCGTTCCCGGCCGATTGAGATGCGCCATGCCGCGAGGCGGCTTGATGGCCAGGTAGACCGTGCTCCACAGCTGCGCGGCATCCGCTTCGGTGGCATCCGAGCTCGCCGAGCCGAACGGCCGGATGTGGTAGCGGCCGCCGGAATACGTCCACGACCACAGTTCGGTATTGGCCATGGATCGGGTCGCCTCGATCGCCCGCCACAGCGTTCGCTGCGCGGCGTGCAGGCTCGAGCGCACCGAGGCCGGCAGATCGGTGCGGCGCAGCTGCCGGGCCAGCCCGGCGGCAAACAGCGCTTGCTGCCACGACCAGACCACGGCGCCCTGATACGCGTGCCGGGTGAATTCCCGCTGCAGCGCCGGGGGGGCGAATACGGCATTGGCCACCACCATGCCGGCACCGGTCATCAGTCCGGCGGGGAACGGCCGCATCAAGGTGTTGACCAGGTGCGCCAGCTGGCTCGGGGCGGGTTTACCGAACAGGAGCAGGAAGCCGACATCGGACTGCATGACCGGAACGGCCTGTCCCCCGATGTCGAGTGAAAGTGCCGGAAAGCGCGCCGGACCGGCGCCCAATGCGGCCAGCGCCGCGCGCGCCGGAACTTTCTGTGCCGCGGCGTAGCTCGCCACGTCGCGCACGGCTTGCGCATGCGACACCGTCACATCGAACAGCCGCGGAGCGTCCTTGGCCCAGATCTGCGCCATTTGCCTAGCGCGCGCGAACAGCCCGCGGTCGGCCGGCCGCAGATATGGCGCAAGCAGCCCACTGGCGTAGAGCCGCGCGGTTGCATCGAGCGCCGCCGGGACCAGGGCGGCATTGACGTCGTATGGGTAGTGTCCGCCACCCAGGCCGTCCGTGCTGTCGCGCCAATCCCCGACCGGCTCGCCGGGCTTCAGCCCGATCAGGTGTCCCAGCACCGGATCGCGCGCGAAGGGCGCTGCGCTGCGCAATACGAACTGCAGATTCTTGACCAGCGCCGCACCGCGCGTGCCGTGTCGCGCCTTCGGGCCGCCGACCGCAGTGGCGAGGTACGCCGCCGCCCGCACCCGTTCCCGCGGACTGAGCAGCCACGCGGCCACATCGGGCGCCAGCATGTAGTTCTCATCGATCATCAAATACGTGTAATGGGGAGCGGCGGAGCGCACGCCGTGATGGCGGAGATTCCACAGCACGGCCTCCTCGCCGATGTCTTCCTCGTGCGCCACCTGCCCGTGCGGCGAGAGCCGCTCGAACACCGAGTCGAGCGCATCGTCGATCGCGCCGGCAGTGAGCGCCGGCATCAGCAGGCGCAGACTCATCAGCGTGTCGCGCCCGAAATACGTGTCGAACCGCCATGACCCGGCGAGAAACTTCTGGCGATAGGCTAGGAAGGTCAGCGTATCGCGCGCCGCGACGCTGCCCGCATGGGGATGACGCAGCAGCTGCCGCCCCGACAGCGGCGTCAGCGGCGGCTCGCCGGTCAGACCCGTAACCGCCAGGCGGATCACGCCGCGGCGGTCGGCGACGATGCGTGTGCCGCGCAGGTGGCCCTGCAATACCTTGAGCGAGAGCCGATAGCTCACCGCGCCGTCGAGTCTCTGGCGCGCCCACATGATGGTCTGGCCGCGAACATGCGGCGCCGTCTCGACCAACGACGGCAGCTTGCCGCGCGAATTGTAGTTGCGCAGCACACGGATACTGGAGAGCACGGCCTGATGCACCTGGACCATGGGATTGCCCGTCAGCTGGACCACGGCCGAGAGGCCGTAGAGCGGTCGGCCGCGCCGGTCATGCGCCCGGACCGGGCGCAGGGCCCCGATCAGATGCCAGCGGGCCCAATGGGGCGTGCGCGCGAACCACACACCGACCCCGCTGTCGCCCGCGGGAAAAGCGAAAAGGAGCCGAGGATGCGGACCGGAGCGCAGCACCAGATCGCCAGCGACGGGTCCCTGTCGATAAAACGAATTGAAGAAGCGTCCCTGATGAACCGCGAATGTCAGGGGCGCAGGTGCCGCGGCCACCGCCGCGCAACCGAGCGCAATGCTGCCGAGAAAGGCGAGCGTGGCCCGTGCCTTACGGGAAGACGAAGACGATCGACTGCGCATGTATGTTACGGCTCCTCTGACAGCCTGCCCCCGAGGACGCGGATAGTATTGCAAGACCCATATGACATCGATATCATTATGGTATCGATGTCATGAGGAACTGACAAGCGGCAAGCGCCTCCGATCAAGAATTTAGGCGCAACGGTGTTCAAGTCATGCGAGACGGATGCAGGGGGAGTCACGATTCGGGCCCTTTCACGCTGGCGACTCAAACACCCGACCGGTTAACCAGTTGAATTTGTTGGCTTCTACGGGCGCCTAGTGGCCGCTGCAGCCGCCAGGCATCACACTTGCGAACTACCGAGACCTGGATCTATGCAATTTCGGACTGATAGACGGTCGTGGCGCGTGGCGCTACTGATCGGCCTGCTCGCCTTCGCGTCCGCGTCGCTGACCCACGCGGCCCCGGCAAACTGGGCGAACCCGACGCCCGCTCAACTGTTCGGTCCCCTGTTCGTTCGCGTTCAGATGGACGCGATCTTCCCCGATGGCATGACCTTCGTGGATGCGGTGCCGAAAGCCGCCCCGAGCGTGATCCTTCGCCGCTACCGCAAGAGCCATCCCCGCACACGCGCCGCGCTACGGCGTTTTGTCGAGCGGAATTTCACATTGCCCCCGCCGGATCGGACACGCGTACCGCCGGCGCCGACGCTGCGTGCGCATATCGCGTTGCTGTGGCCCCTGCTGAGGCGGCCGGCCACCGTGCCACCGCTGTACTCCTCGCTCCTGTACGTGCCCAAGCCGTATATCGTGCCCGGTGGGCGCTTCCGCGAGTTCTATTACTGGGACTCTTACTTCACGATGCTGGGGCTGATTCCCGATGGGCGCATGGCGAACGCGCGGGACTTAGTCGACGACTTTTCCTACCTGATCCGCACCTACGGTCACATCCCCAACGGCAACCGCACCTTCTATCTGTCGCGATCGCAGCCGCCCGTGTACTACCTGATGGTCGCTCTGCTCGACCCGCGCGACCCGGCGCACGCCTGGGCCGATCACCTGCCGGAACTGAAACGCGAGTACGCCTATTGGATGAGGGGCGCGGCCGGACTGCACCCCGGACAGGCGCGCCGCAATGTCGTCGACATGCCCGACGGCGCGCTGCTCAACCGGTATTGGTCGAGCGCCGACACCCCGCGCGACGAATCGTATCGGGACGACGTGTTGACCGCGAAGGCCTCCGGCCGGCCGCCGGCGCGAGTCTATCGCGACCTGCGCGCCGCGGCCGAGAGCGGCTGGGACTTCAGCTCACGCTGGCTCGGCGATGAGCATCATTTGAGGACCATCCGCACCACGGACATCGTGCCCATCGATCTGAACAGCCTGCTCTATGGCATGGAGCGGGCGATCTCGCGCGGCTGCGCCGCCGCGCACGAGCCGGCGTGCGCCCATGCGTTCGCGGCCCGGGCACGCCGCCGCCGCCGCGCTATCGATCGCTACCTATGGGATCCGCGTCTGGGGTACTTCTCCGATTACGATTGGCACACCGATCGGCGCACCGGCGAACTCACGGCCGCCACCCTCTATCCGTTGTTCGTGCACTTGGCCGACGCCCATGAGGCCAACTCGGTCGCCGCCGTAGCGCGCGCGCGGCTGCTGAAACGCGGCGGGCTCGTCACCACCACAGTCGTGACCGGCCAGCAGTGGGACGCGCCAAACGGCTGGGCGCCGCTGCAGTGGATCGCCATCAAGGGATTGCGCCATTACGGCCACCGCCGCCTCGCGTATTCCATCGCACGCCGCTGGATCGCGACGGTGCGGCGCGTCTACGCGCACACCGGCAAGTTGGTGGAAAAATACAACGTCGAACGAGAATTGCCGGGCGGCGGCGGGGAATACCCGTTGCAAGATGGTTTCGGTTGGACCAACGGCGTGACCGAGGCGCTGCTTACCCTCTACCCGCAACTCGTGCGCTCTTCCCGCGGCCGGTCACACTGACACTCCCCGGCGCGCCCGCCGCGCGGACCTCGGACAGGGACGTCCATTGAGGCGCGGGAGATGATCCGCCAAATCCCGATGCTCCGCCGATTCCGTCCTGGATTGCGTGGGCAGCTATCGACTAGACTAACCGATCTAGCGCCTGCGTCCCTGTCATGAAGCCGCGGCCACGGTTGTGGCTGGCAGCTGCGACGTTAACTCTTGCCCACGGAGATCGGTTTGTCAAGAAGTGTGAAGAATTGCGCCTGCGCACTGCGAAGGACCGTGCGGCCGGCCAGCGTGGCGTCGCTGGCGCTGACGGCGGCTTTGCTCGCAGGCTGCGGCACTTCGACCGTACACCACGCCGCGGCAACGCCTCCGGTGGTCACCGTCGTGACGGCAAAGGCGCAGCAAGTGCCGCTGACGCGCGAATTCACCGGCCGGCTGTCCGCCTACCGCCAAGCCAACGTGCTCGCGCGAGTGGCCGGCGTGTTGCTGAAGCGCTGGTATACCGAGGGCAGCGAGGTCCGGCGCGGCCAGCGTCTGTTCCAGATCGATCCGGCCCCGTATAAAGCAACGCTCGATGCCGCGCTCGCCACGCTCGCGCAGGCACGCGCCAACTACATCAACGCCCGGGTCACCGTGCGGCGCGATCAGGCGCTCATCAAAGCCCATCTGGTGTCGGAGGCCCAGCTCGACTCCGACGAGGCAATCTACCGCTCCGACGCGGCGCTCGTGCAACAGGCGCAGGCGAACGTGCAGTCCGCGCGCATCAACCTAGATTACTGTTACGTGACGTCCCCGATCGCCGGGATCGCCGGCGAGCAGCAAGTCACTGAAGGCGCGCTGGTCGGACAGGGCACGCCGACCCTGCTCACCACCGTCGACCAGATCAATCCTATCTACGTCAACTTCAACGTGCCGGCCACGGAGCAGGAAACCCTCGACGCCGACGCCGAAGCAGGCCTGGTCAAGCCGGCAGGTTCCCATGCCGAAGTGCAACTGATCCTTCCCGATGGCACGCCATACGGCCAACCGGGCACCGTCGACTTCCGCGCCGCCACGGTCGACCCAACCACTGGCACGATCGCCATGCGCGCCATTCTTCCCAACCCCAAGCAGGCACTGCTGCCGGGAATGTTCGTGAACGTACGCCTCTCGGTCGGGACGGCGCGCCATGCCTTCCTGATCCCGCAAGCCGCCGTCCAGCGCAGCGCCGCCGGCGACGCGTATGTCTTGATGATCACGCCCGACGGCACGGTCGCCAAGAAGAGCATCGCGACCGAGGGCACACTGGACAACGATTGGATCGTCTCGCACGGCTTGGTCGACGGCGATCGAGTCATCGTCTCCGGGGTCCTGCGGGCCCGTCCCGGCGCCAAGGTCACTATCCAAGCGACTCCCAGCGCACGCGCCTCGGCACACTAGGAGCAGGACGTGCCGCAATTCTTCATCGACCGGCCGGTCTTCGCCTGGGTCATCGCCCTGCTCATTCTGTTGGGTGGCGGCATCGCCCTCAGCCGGCTGCCCACGGATTCCTACCCGGTGGTCGCCCCGCCGCAGGTGACGATCAACGCAAGCTATCCCGGCGCGAACGCGAGCACCGTCGAGTCGACGGTCACCAAGGTCATTGAGCAGGATCTGACCGGCATCAACGACCTGCTGTACTTCACCGCGCAATCGAGCTATGGCTCCTCGCAGATCACCCTCACCTTCGCGACCGGAACGGACCCGAACATCGCGCAGGTGCAAACGCAAAACCGCGTGTCGCTCGCCGAGCCGCTGCTACCCACCGAAGTGACCCAGCAGGGCATCCAGGTCAACCAGTCCAGCGCCGGCTTCCTGGGCGTGATCGCGCTGCGCTCGGCTCCAGGAGGCCCGGATCGGCCGGCTCTCAATCATTGGGTTGCCGCACACGTCCTCGACCAGATCGAGCGCATCTCCGGCGTCGGCTCGGCGACTCTGTTCGGCTCCGATTACGCCATGCGGATCTGGCTGAACCCCAACAAGCTGCATGCCTACGGCCTGTCGGCCACCTCGGTCTTGCAGGCGATCCAGGGCCAGAACATCCAGATTGCCGCCGGCTCGATCGGCGCGGCACCGGCGGTTCCGGGTCAGCAGATCAGCGCCACGGTCACGACTCAGGGCTGGTTCGACTCGCCCAAGCAGTTCGGCAACATACTGCTGCGCACCGATCCCGACGGAACCTCGGTATACGTCAAGGACGTCGCCGACGTTGGGCTCGGTCTGCAAGACTATGATTTTTCCACCAAGGTGAACAAGACCCCGGTGGCCGCCTTCGGCATACAGCTACTGCCCGATGCCAACAGCCTGACGGTCATGCGAGCGGTCAAGGCGCGGATGCGCCAGCTGCAGGCGACATTTCCGCCCGGTGTGACTTGGTTCGCGCCGGTCGATTCGACGATCTTCATCAACGCGGCGATCAAGGACGTGCTGATCACGATCGCCGAAGCGTTCGCGCTCGTGTTCGTCGTCATGCTGATCTTTCTGCAGAGCGTGCGCACGACCCTCATCCCCATGTTGGTAGTGCCGACGGCGCTGTCGGGCGCCCTGATCGGAATCTATGCGCTCGGCTATTCGATCAACCAGCTGACGCTGTTCGCCATGGTGCTGGCCATCGGCATTCTAGTCGATGACGCCATCGTGGTCGTCGAGGCGGTGGAGCGCATCATGCGCGAGGAGCATCTGCCGCCGAAGGAAGCCGCGCGCAAAGCCATGAGCCAGATCACCGGAGCGATCGTGGCGATCACGCTCGTACTCGCAGCGGTATTCATCCCGAGCGCGCTGCAGACCGGCAGCACCGGCGTCATCTACCGCCAGTTCGCGCTCACCCTGTCGATTTCGATGGTGTTCTCCGCCTTCCTGGCGCTATCGTTCTCTCCGGCGCTGTGCGCCTCGCTGATGCACCCGAAGCGCCTGGACAACCCGTTGTTCAGACACTTCAACCGAATGTTCGAAAGCACGCGCGCGGCGTACGTGCGCCGGGTGTTTCATTCGGTCACCCACCTGCCGCGGTGGATGACGGCCTTCGCGGTGATCGTCGCGCTCGGCCTGTTCGTGCTCGTCAAGCTCCCCGGCAGCTTCGTACCCGAGGAAGACCAGGGCGACATCATGGCGAGCATTCAGTTGCCCCCGGGCGCGAGTCTGCAGCGCACCGAGTCGGTACTGCAGCAGTTCTACCGGATGATGATCAAGAACCCGGCGGTTCACGATGTCTTCCAGGTTGCCGGCAGCGGCTTCGCCGGCAATGCCGAGAGCGCCGGCCGGGCGTTCATCCATCTGCTGCCGTGGAGCCAGCGCCAACAATCGGCGTTTCAGGTCATCCGCTGGGCCAACAGGGAGTCGGCCAAGAATATCCACGGAGCGAGCATCTTCGTGGTCAACAAGCCAACCATCCCGGGCCTGGGGCAGTTTGGCGGATTCGACTTCTACCTGGAAGACCGGGCGGGCCTGGGGCGCCCGGCACTGGCCGCGGCGGTCCACACGCTGCTCGCCAAGGCGGACAAGAATCACGAACTCTACGATGTGCACGTCAACAGCTTGCCGCGGCAGCCGGAATTGATGTTGCACGTCGACAGGGTCGAGGCCGAATCGATGGGCGTATCGCCCGAGCAGATCTATCAGACGCTGCAACTGATGCTGGCGCCGGTCTTTGCGGACGAATTCATCTACCAGGGGCGTGTGGAGCAGGTGCTGGTGCAAGCCGCAGCTCCGTACCGGATGAGCCCTGAGAGCCTGCATGACTTCTACATCGATGGCCCGAGCAGCTCGAGCGGCTCGAATCCGCCAATGATTCCGCTGTCGAACTTCGTCCATGCGCAGTGGCTGACGGCCACGCCGACGCTGACCGATTACGACTCGTATCCGGCGGTTGAGATCCTGGGACAGTC
>DAHXNE010000027.1 GCA_027366635.1 Gammaproteobacteria bacterium
TCCGGAAGTAAGAGGAACTGGTACGCCTATGGCGAAGACGAGCATGGTCGAGCGCGAAAAGCGTCGCGCCAAGATCGTGAAAAAATACGCGGCCAAGCGCGCTCAGCTCAAAGAGCTGATCCGCAGCCCCAAAACCTCGCCCGAGGAGCGAGCGGTCGCGCAAGCGAAGCTGCAGATGCTTCCGCGCGACGCCAGTCCTTCGCGCGGCCGCAACCGCTGCGCGATCACGGGGCGTTCGCGCGGCGTCTACCGCAAATTCGGTTTATCGCGCGTGAAGATCCGTGAGGTCGCCAATCGCGGCGAGATCCCGGGTCTGACCAAGGCGAGCTGGTGAGGGACCTGCCATGAGCATGACTGATCCCATTGCCGATCTGCTGACGCGCATCCGCAACGGCCAGGCGGCGGGCAAGAGCGAGGTACGGCTTGCATCCTCCAAGATCAAGACCTCGATCGTGCAGGTGTTGAAGGACGAGGGCTACATCGCCGACTACCACCTGGATGCCGAAAGCGGCAAACCGACGCTGACCATCGGCCTGAAGTATTACGAGGGCCGTCCGGTGATCGACCGCCTGGAGCGGGTGAGCCGACCGGGACTGCGCATCTATCGCGGCAAAGACGAGCTGCCGAAGGTGCTCGGTGGGATGGGCACGGTGATCGTCTCCACTCCGAAGGGTGTTATGACCGACCGGCAGGCACGCTCGATCGGTCAGGGCGGCGAAGTGCTGTGCATCGTCGCGTGATCGGAGACTGAACTGTATGTCCAGAATCGCCAAAGCTCCGGTTCCGTTACCGCAGGGTGTCACGGCCACGATCGGCGACGGCATGGTGACCGTGAAGGGGAACAAGGGCACCCTCAGCCTGAGCCTCGCTACCGGTGTGTCGGTGGTGCAGGCCGATCAGCGCCTGGAGGTGAAGTACAACGACCCGAACGAGGCGCGCACGCACGCCGGCTCGACTCGGGCTCACCTTGCGAACATGGTGCACGGTGTCAGCAAGGGCTATGAAAAGAAGCTCGAGCTGGTCGGCGTCGGATTTCGCGCTCAGGTGCAAGGCAAGGTGCTGAATCTCACCCTGGGCTTCTCTCATCCGGTGAACTTCCCCGTCCCCGCGGGCATCACCATCGAGACGCCGACCCAGACCGAGATCGTGGTCAGGGGCGCGGATTGTCAGCAGGTCGGCCAGGTTTGCGCCGAGATTCGCGACATTCGTCCGCCTGAACCGTACAAGGGCAAGGGTGTTCGCTATGCCAACGAGCAGATTTCCCTGAAGGAAGGGAAAAAGAAATGATCCTGAGCAAAAAGGAGCGGCGCCTGCGCCGCGCCACCAAGACTCGCCAGCACATCCGCAATCTCGGTCTGGCGAGGCTGACGGTGCACCGCACACCCCGGCATATCTATGCGCAGGTCACCGATGCGGGCGGCGCCAAAGTGATCGCCAGCGCTTCGACCGTGCAGGAGGCGATGCGAGCGGGCCTGAAGGGCACCGGCAACGTCGAAGCCGCCAAGGCCGTCGGGCGTGCGATCGCCGAGCGCACGCGTGCGGCGGGTGTCACCCAGGTGGCCTTTGATCGGGCGGGATTTCAATATCACGGGCGCGTCAAAGCGCTCGCCGAGGCGGCCCGCGAAGCGGGCCTCGAGTTCTGAGGTCAGGTGCACCTATGGCAAGATCGGATAAGGGTCAATCGGCCGATGAGTTCGTCGAGAAGCTGGTCGCGGTCAATCGCACGGCGAAGGTCGTCAAGGGCGGCCGCCAGTTCGGCTTCACGGCGCTCACCGTGGTAGGCGACGGGGCCGGCAGCGTCGGATTCGGCTTCGGCAAGGCCCGCGAGGTGCCGGTCGCCATCTCCAAAGCGATGGCCCAGGCCCGCAAGAGCATGGTGAACGTGGCGCTGAAGAACAACACCTTGTTCTACGCGGTCAAAGGAATTCATGGCGCCACCCGCGTGTACATGCAACCGGCCTCCGACGGTACCGGAGTCATCGCCGGCGGCGGCATGCGCGCGGTTCTCGAGTGCGCGGGCGTGCGCAACGTGCTGGCCAAGAGCTACGGCTCGCGCAATCCGATCAACGTGGTGCGCGCCACCGTCAAGGCGCTCGCCGAGATCCGCTCGCCCGAGGACATTGCGGCCAAGCGGGGCAAGAGCGTCGAAGAGATCACGGGCTGAAGCACATGAGCCAGCAAGTCAAATCGCTCAAGGTTACGCTCGTCAGAAGTTTGCACGGCCAAGGTGCGCGCATCGCCGCGTCCGCGCGGGGCCTGGGCCTGCGCCGGCCGTACCAGTCCGTTGAGGTGGCCGACACCCCTGAGAATCGCGGCATGATTGATACCGCCGTGCATCTGCTCGCGGTCGAGCGAACGGGTTGAGAGGAAGTTCGAGCATGCGACTGAATACACTGAAGCCTGCCGCCGGTGCCAAGCGTCCGCGGTTGCGCGTGGGGCGCGGTGCCTCGGCCGGCCAGGGCAAGACCTGCGGCCGCGGCGTCAAGGGCCAGCGGGCCCGCAAGGGCGGCTACCACAAAGTCGGCTTCGAGGGCGGCCAGATGCCGCTGCAGCGCCGGCTGCCGAAGGTGGGATTTCGCTCGAAGATGGCGGCGACGCGAGCCGAAGTGCGCCTCAGCGAGCTGGCCAAGCTCGAGGCCGGCGGCGTGATCGACCTCGATGCGCTGAAGAAGGCGGGGATCGTGCCGGCGGGAGCCGAGCGCGCCAAGGTCGTGCTTTCGGGCAAGCTCGACAAGGCGGTGACGCTCAAGGGCGTCGCGGTGACGCGCGGCGCGCGCGCCGCCATCGAGGGCGCCGGGGGTACGATCGAGGCGTAAGCTATCGATTGACCGGGAACAGATCATGGCGAACTCGCTCAACAATCCGGCTGCTGCCCTCAGCGAAGCGGCCCGCCTCGGGGACATCCGCTCGCGCGTGCTGTTCCTGCTCGGCGCCATGGTCGTCTATCGTATCGGGACCTTCATCCCGGTCCCGGGCATCAATCCGGTGGAGGTGGCGCGCTTCTTCCAGCAGCGTTCCGGGACGATTCTCGGCATCGTCAACATGTTCTCCGGCGGAGCGCTCTCGCGCCTGTCGATCTTCGCCATGGGCGTCATGCCCTACATCTCGGCCTCAATCATCATCCAGATGATGTCGATGGTGGTGCCGAGCCTGATCGAGCTGCGCAAGGAAGGCCAGGCCGGTCAGCGCAAGATGACCGATTACACCCGCTACGGCACGGTCGGCCTCGCGCTGTTCCAGTCGTTTGCGGCTGCCGGCATGCTCGAGAAGGGCGGCATGACCTTGGTCACCGGCTGGCCGTTCCTGATCTCCGGCACCCTCACCATGACCGCCGGCACGGTGTTTCTGATGTGGCTCGGCGAGCAGATCACCGAGCGCGGCATCGGCAACGGCATCTCCATGATCATTCTGGCGGGCATCGTCGCGGGCCTGCCGGGCGCGATCAGCAGTACCGCCGACGCGGTCAGCTCGGGCGCGATGCAGGGTCCGTTCGCGCTGGCGCTGCTGGTCATCGTGGTGGCCACCACCGCGTTCGTGGTGTTCATGGAGCGCGCCCAGCGGCGCATCACCGTGAACTACGCCAAGCGCCAGGTCGGACGGCGCATGTACGCCGGTCAGAGCAGCCACCTGCCGTTCAAGATCAACATGTCGGGTGTCATTCCGCCGATCTTCGCCTCGAGCATCCTGCTGTTTCCCGCCACCATCGCCAGCTTCCTCGGCGCCGGCGGCAAGGGCGGGATCGCCAGCGTCATGCAGGATGTCGCCGCGGCACTGGGCTTCGGCCAGCCGCTGTATATGGTGTTGTACGGCGTGTTGATCATCTTCTTCTGCTTCTTCTACACGGCGCTGGTGTTCAACTCGCGTGAGACCGCCGACAATCTGAAGAAGTCCGGGGCGTTCATCCCGGGCATCCGGCCCGGCCAGCAGACCGCCGAGTACATCGACAAGGTGCTGACCCGCCTGACCCTGTGGGGCGCGCTGTACGTGACCGCGGTCTGCCTGTTGCCGGTCCTGCTGCAGGGCCAGCAAGGCGTGTCGTTTCAGTTCGGCGGCACTTCGCTGCTGATCATCGTCGTTGTCGTGATGGACTTCATGGCGCAGCTGCAGGCCCACCTGATGTCGCACCACTACCCGGGCCTGATGAAGAAGGCGAACCTGCTCGGCTACGGCCGGTCCGGCCAGGGCGGATGAGAGCGGGCGTGCGGACCATGAGACGGTATTTCACGGCGTACGGCGCCATCCCAAGCTGCGGGCCGCTGCGGCCCGCCCTCGAGACTGCGCGGAGCGCATCATGAAAGTCAGACCCTCGGTCAAGAAGATCTGCAAGAACTGCAAGATCGTGCGCCGCCGGCGCGTGGTGTATGTGATCTGCTCGGATCAACGTCACAAGCAGCGGCAGGGGTAAGTCTGCTTTGAAGACTCGCGGCGTGTCTTCAAAGCAGACCGGCATTGCGGCCGCGACGCGTCGCGACGGCGAGGCGGGCTCAGCTCGCTCCCCCGGCCCGGCCGGCGAGCGCGAAGGGACTCCTTCGTTCAGGAGCGCCGACGACAGGGGCCATGAGTGGAAATTGGCACGAATTTTGGTTAAACTGCCGCGTTTTCCCCGCGGCTTTGGTACAGCAATATGGCACGCATAGCCGGCATCAACATACCGCTTAACAAGCACACCTGGGTCGGACTCACGCACATTTACGGCGTCGGGCCCTCCCGTGCCCGCAACGCCTGTCAGGCTGCGGGTGTCGACCCGCACACCAAGGTCAAGGACCTCACCGAGGCCGAGGTCAACGCGATCCGCAGCCAGATCGCCAAGTTCGCCGTCGAGGGCGACCTGCGGCGTGAAATCTCGATGAACATCAAGCGGCTGATGGATCTGGGCTGCTACCGCGGCATCCGTCATCGTCGCGGCCTGCCGGTCAACGGCCAACGCACCCGTACCAATTCCCGAACGCGTAAAGGCCCGCGCAAGCAGGCGGTGAAGCTCAATGCACCTCCCGGCAAGGCCTGAGCGGAGAGTCCTGAATCATGGCTGAGCAAAAGCAGCAATCGGGCGGCGCCGCCGCCAAAAAGCCCAAGAAGGCGCGCAAGAACGTGCTCGATGCCATCGCGCACGTGCACGCTTCGTTCAACAACACCATCATCACCATCACCGACCGCCAGGGCAACACGTTGTCTTGGGCGACGGCCGGTGGCTGCGGGTTCCGCGGCTCGCGCAAGAGCACGCCGTTCGCCGCGCAAGTGGCGGCCGAGAAGGCCGGTACGGCGGCGCAGGAGCACGGCGTGAAGAACGTCGAGGTGCGTGTCGGCGGTCCCGGGCCGGGCCGGGAGTCGGCGGTTCGGGCCCTGAACGGCTGCGGACTGAAGATCACGAGCATCGCGGACGTCACGCCGATCCCGCACAACGGCTGCCGTCCGCCGAAGAAGCGCAGAGTCTGATCGCTTCTCCCACCTGCAAGAGCCCAGACGTTAAGAGCATCATAGTATGGCGCGATATCTCGGTCCCAAGTGCAAACTCGCACGCCGCGAGGGCACGGATTTATTCCTCAAGAGCGGTGTCAAATCCCTGGAGAGCAAATGCAAGCTCAGCGTGCCGCCGGGCGGCGTCAAGGGGGAGCGCCGCACTCGTCTTTCCGACTACGGCCTGCAGCTGCGCGAGAAGCAGAAGCTGCGCCGCATGTACGGCGTGCTCGAGCGTCAGTTCGGCAACTACTACACCGAGGCGGCGCGGCGCGCCGGCGCCACGGGCGAGAACCTGCTGCGGCTGCTCGAGTGCCGGCTCGACAACGTCGTGTACCGTATGGGCTTCGCGGCCACCCGCGCCGAGGCGCGCCAGTTGGTTAGCCACAAGAGCGTCAACGTCAACGGGCGCGCGGTGACCATCGCCTCTTATCAGGTCAAGTCCGGCGACACCATCGAGGTGCGTGAGAAGGCGCGCAAACAGCTGCGCATTCAGAACGCCATCAACATCGCGCAGCAGGTTGGGCTGCCGGAGTGGGTGGAAGTCAACGACAAGGAGTTTCGCGGGGTATTCAAGACTCCGCCCGGCCGCGACGACATCCTGCCGGATATCAACGAAAACCTGGTCGTGGAGCTGTATTCGAAGTAATTGGACGCGCCGCTGGCGGGCGATCCCCGGCCGGCGTACGCCGCATCCACGTTTTCGATTTGCGTCGGCCTAGGGTCGGCAAGGTGAGACTGCAATGCAGGGATCCGTCACAGAATTCTTGAAGCCGCGTGTGGTGAAGGTACAACCCATCGCGCCCCGCCAGGCACGCGTCACGATCGAGCCGTTCGAGCGCGGCTTCGGCCATACGCTCGGCAATGCGCTGCGGCGTGTCCTGCTCTCGTCCATGCCCGGCAGTGCGATCACCGAAGTGGAAATCGACGGGGTGCTGCACGAGTACACCAGCATCGCCGGTGTGCAGGAAGACGTCGTGGACGTCCTGCTCAATCTCAAGTTGGTCGCCATCCGCATGCACAGCCGCGACAGCGCGGAGCTGCGCCTGCACAAGAAGGGTCCGGGTCCGGTGACGGCGGGGGATATCCAGGTCGATCACGATATCGATGTCGTCAACCCCGAGCTGATCCTTGCCAATCTGACCCAGGCGGGCGAGCTGAGCATGACGCTTCGTGTCGAGCGCGGCCGCGGCTATCGTCCGGCGGCCGCTCGCGTGGCCTTCGAAGAGCAGACCCGTCCGATCGGCCGTCTGCAGCTCGACGCATCGTTCTCTCCGGTCCGACGTGTAACGTACGCTGTGGAAGCGGCCCGCGTTGAGCAGCGTACCGACCTGGACAAACTGGTGATCGATATCGAGACCAACGGCACGATCGACGCCGAAGAGGCGATTCGGCGCGCCGGGGGCATCCTCAAGGACCAGCTGTCGGTGTTCGTCGATCTGCAGGGCGAGGAGGAGACTGCGGCCAAGGTCACCGAGATGCAGTTCGATCCGATCCTGCTGCGCCCGGTCGATGAGCTCGAGCTCACGGTACGCAGCGCCAATTGCCTCAAGGCCGAGAATATCCACTACATCGGCGATCTGGTGCAGCGCACCGAAGTGGAGCTGCTGCGTACGCCGAATCTGGGCAAGAAGTCTCTGACTGAGATCAAGGAAGTGCTGCGCAGTCATGGCCTGATGCTCGGCATGCGGCTCGACGGCTGGCCGCCCGCGAACCTCAAGCACGGCGAAGAACACACGATCTAAGGATTTCCCGCAATGCGCCACCACCTGACTGGCCGGCAACTGTCCCGTAACAGCTCGCACCGGCATGCGCTGATGCGCAACATGAGCGTTTCGCTGTTGCGTCACGAGACCATTCGCACCACGCTGCCCAAGGCCAAGGAGCTGCGCCGGGTCGTAGAGCCGCTGATTACGCTCGGCAAGACCGATGGCGACGCCAATCGCCGCCTGGCGTTCGCGCGTCTGCGCGATGAGCAGGTGGTGGAGAAGCTGTTCACCGACCTGGGCCCGCGCTTCAAGAAGCGCCCGGGCGGCTACACCCGCATTCTGCGCATGAATCCCCGTCCGGGAGATTCCGCCCCAATGGCGCTGATGCGGCTGGTCGACGGGCCGGTGACGGCTGAGACCCTCGCGCAGGAGCCGGCCGAGAGCAAGAAGAAGACTCGACGCAAGGCGGCGGCCCCCAAGGCCGAGCTGACTGAAGCTGCCGCTGCCGAGGCGGGCGAAGCGCAGGCCCCACGGCGGCGCAAGGCGACGCCGGCCTGATTTCCAGGCTGCGGTAGGGTCGACAAGGGCGAGCCGCTGCTTGGGCGACTCTCGCCCTGCATGCTTTTGCGGCCGATCGGTGGATCGGCTACGCTTCGCCTCACGCACACTTCTGAGGGAGGGGGTGCCGTGAGTCTTCTGTCCGAATTCAAAGAATTCGCAATCAAGGGCAGCGTCATCGATCTGGCCGTGGGCTTCGTCATTGGCGGCGCCTTCGGAAAGATCGTCAGCTCGTTGGTCGCGAACGTCATCATGCCGTCGCTTGGCCTGGTCGTCGGTCGGGTGGATTTCAGCAAACTGGCGTTCGTGCTCAGCTCAGGCACGGCCGGCAAGCCGGTGCTGCTGAAGTACGGGTTGTTCGTCCAGGCGATCTTCGAGTTTGTGCTGATTGCGCTTGCCCTGTTCGCCATGATCAAAGTGATCAACCGCGTGCGTCGTCCAGCGCCGGCCGCACCCGCGCCGCCGCCGCCGCCGTCGAAGTCCGAACAGCTGCTCGGGGAGATTCGCGACCTGTTGGCCAAGCGCTGACACGGCCAGACGCCCGACGCCGGCATTCACCGCGGCGCCGGGGACGTCCCGCGCGGGGGGCTGCCCCCAATCGCCGGGCTGCGCGCCAAGGTCAGCTCTCGGCGCCGAACGCCGCGCGGGTGAGGTTCTCGCAGCCGGTGGTCGTGACCGCCAGATCGTCCTCGATGCGAATCCCGCCATAGGGGCGTAGCGACTCGACCCTCGACCAGTGGATCAGCGGCCCTCGCCAGTCGGCGCGGGCGGCCGCAAGCAGCGGATCGATGAAGTAGAGGCCGGGCTCCATGGTGACGACGAACCCGGGCTCCAGCGCACGCGTGAGTCTCAGGTAAGGGTGATTCTCTGGACGCTCGATGTCGTCCGCGTCCGGTGCGCGCATGAATCCTCCGACGTCGTGCACCTCGAGGCCCAGCAGATGGCCGATACCGTGCGGCAGGAAGACCGACGTAATCCCGCTGTCGAGCGCCTCTTCGGGCGAGCAGGTGATGAGATCGGTCTCCGCCAGCACTTCGGCGGTCAGCCGGTGGGCGTCCAGATGCACCTCGCGCCAGTCCACGCCTGCTCTGACTGCGGCGCACAAGGTTTGCTGCAGCCTGTCCATCCGTCCGATCAGGTCGGCGAACTCGCCGCTCTCGCGGGCGTACGTTCGAGTGATATCGCTGGCATAGCCGGCGAATTCCGCGCCCGCATCGATCAGCAGCGAGTGGTGCTGCGCGGGCCGGCGCTTCTCGAGGACCTGGTAGTGCAGGACCGCGCCGTTTTCGTTCAGGGCAACGATCGGGTTGTAGGGCAGTTCCTGCTCACGCTGGCCGCAGGCGCCCAGGAACGCCAATTCGATGTCGAACTCCGAGCCGCCGGCGGCGAACGCCCGGGCGGCCGCCCGGTGCCCACGGGCTCCCAGCCGGTTTGCGGCTCGAAGGCAGGCCAGCTCATAGGGGGTCTTAACGGCCCGGTGGTAATCCAGATGGCGGATCAGTCGCGGGGGATTGAGCGCGAGTCCGGCCCAACCGGCAAGCCCGCCAAAGTCCTCGCCCAGGTAGGCCGTATGGCTCAGGTCCTGCGGCAAGGCCGCGCGGGCGGCCTGCAGATCCGCACACGGCAGGATCTCAAAATTGCCGGTCCAACACCCCTCGGGGAGTGACGCCGGCTTGTACCAATAATCCGTCGGCTGGTGAAAGAGCAGGCGGGGGCGGTGGCCCGGCACGAAGTGCACGAAGCAATCGGGCACATCGGACAGGGGCGTCCACACTTTGAAGGGGGCATTCACCTCGAACGGGTGAGTCCGGTCGTCCTGGAATATCGGTCGAAGCGAGCCGGAGTGCACGAGCAGACTCCGATAGCCGCATGACTCCAGCGCCGCGGCAGTGCGCCGGCATACCCCTGAGAGGTGTGAGCCGAACAGGTCCTCGAGCGTGTCGGCGACTGGCGGGGATTCCGTGAGATGCGGTACGGCCATGGCTGCAGACTCGACAACCGGTGGAACCTGGATTGTAGGGTGTCCGCCCATCCCGGGCCATTTCGGCCGCCATGCCGCCGAGCTCGGGGCTCAGGACTCAGGACGTTGCATCACACGCGCTTGACGCTGATCGGCGGGGTTTGCCGCAGATCATCCCGCCATGTCGTCACCCCGCGACAGGGGGGCGGTTTCAAATCGAATCCCGAACCGATAAGATACGGGTCCGCGCGGCCCGCCAAGGGCTCGCGGAACGACTATAACTCGTTCAAACGCTGTTCATTACCTCTCAAGCTCATTCCACCGGGGTACTATCGATGAAAACCAAAGTTGCTCTTAGCGCGCTTGCCGCCGCTATGCTGCTGACCGCCTGCGCCAAGCAGCCGTCCAACCAGTCGGCCACTGCTCCGGCCGCGACGCCGCCGGCAACCAGCAGCAGCGCTCCGGCCGCTGGCAGCAGCAGCAGCAGCAGCATGACCGAGCCGTCTTCTTCCGGCACCAGCAGTGGCGGCAGCACCACGCCTCCGGCGGGCGGCACCAAGCCTCCGGCGGGCAGCCCCAAGAAGATGAAATAAGCGGTTGTTCCCCGGGGCGTAAGCCCTGTTTGACTTCTGCTTCACACGGCTCGAGCGAGGTGCTTGCACCTCGCTCGAGCCGTGCGCTTTGCGGTAGCGAAAGCCTCAGCCACGCGCCGCCCGAGGCGCGCTGCGGGCCTGCAGCAGCGGGCGCAGGCAAGCGCCTGTATGCGATGTGGGATCATTCGCCACCGTTTCGGGCGGTCCGGATGCCACGATCTGTCCGCCCTCCTCGCCGCCGTCGGGTCCGAGATCGATCAGCCAGTCGGCGCTCTTGATCACATCGAGGTTGTGCTCGATGACCACGATCGTGTTGCCCTGGTCCCGCAGTCGCAGCAGCACCTGCAGCAGCTGCGCGACATCGTGGAAATGCAATCCCGTGGTTGGCTCATCCAGAATGTAGAGCGTGCGCCCGGCCGAATGCTTGGCGAGCTCGCGCGAGAGCTTCACTCGTTGCGCCTCGCCGCCCGAGAGCGTGGTCGCGTTCTGTCCAAGGTGCAGATACGCCAGCCCGACGTCGCGCAGTGTGCTCAGCTTCGCGGCGATCGTCGGCACGTTCGCGAAGAACTGCAGCGCTTCCTCGGCGGTCATCTGCAGCACTTCATGAATATTTTTCCCGCGATATCGGATGTCCAGCGTCTCGCGGTTGTAGCGCTGCCCGTGACAGACGTCGCACGGGACATACACATCGGGCAGGAAATGCATTTCGACGCGCAGCAGGCCGTCGCCCTGGCACGCTTCGCAGCGCCCTCCCTTGACGTTGAAGCTGAAGCGTCCTGCGTCGTATCCGCGCGCCCGGGCCTCGGGGACCGCGGCGAACAGCTCTCGGATCGTGGCGAACACGTTGGTATAGGTCGCCGGGTTCGAGCGTGGCGTCCGGCCGATGGGGCTTTGGTCGATATCGATGACCGCCTCGATCTGCTCCAGTCCTTCGATGCGTTGGCAGGGCGCGGCCTGAGCGCCACCCCCGCCGCCGAGGTGTGCGCGTGCGTAATTGAACAGCGTGTCGATGATCAGCGTCGACTTGCCCGAGCCCGATACCCCGGTGACACAGGTGAGCAGACCGAGCGGAATATCCGCATCGACGCCGCGCAGATTGTTGCCGGATGCGCCGCGGATGCGGATCTGCCGCTGCGCGCTGCGACCGGACCGCTGTGGCGGGACCGCGATCCGGCGGCGCCCGCTGAGGTATTGGCCGGTGAGGGACGCTTCGTTGGCCTGGATCTGCTCCGGGGTGCCGGCGGCGACCACTTGCCCGCCATGCGCGCCGGCCCCCGGGCCCATATCCACCACGTGGTCGGCCTCACGGATCGCTTCCTCGTCGTGCTCGACCACGATCACGGTGTTGCCGAGATCGCGCAAACGCTTCAGGGTGGCCAGGAGCCTGCGGTTGTCGCGCGGATGCAGCCCGATCGAGGGCTCATCTAGGATGTACATCACGCCGGTCAATCCCGAGCCGACTTGGCTCGCGAGGCGGATGCGCTGAGCCTCTCCGCCCGACAGGGTCTCGGCGCTGCGATCCAGGGTGAGGTAGCTCAGTCCGACGTCACTGAGAAAGCGCAGCCGCGCGAGCACCTCGCGCACGATCTGGGTGGCGACCTCGCCGCGCCAGCCTGACAGCTGCAGGCTGCCGAGGTACTCCAGGGCGCGCTCGATGCTGAGCGCGGTCAGCTGCGGCAGGTTCCGTTCCCCGACGAAGACCCAGCGAGCCGCGCGGTTCAGCCGGGTGCCGCCACATTCGATGCAGGTGCGTATGCCGAGGAAGCGTGATAGCTCCGCGCGAACGGCGGAAGACTCGGTCTCGCGGTAGCGCCGCTCGAGGTTTGGAAGGATGCCCTCGAACGGCTGGCGCTTGCTCGCCGCTGCGCCGCCGGCGCCGTAGCTGATCTGGATCGAGTCGGTGCCGCTGCCGTGCAGCAGGACGTGGCGTACGGTCTCGGGAAGCTCGGCCCACGGGGTCTCGATGTCGAAGTGGTAATGCCGGGCAAGGGACTGGATGAGTTGGGAGAAATGCGCGTTGCGGCGGTCCCAGCCGCGGACCGCGCCACTGGCCAGCGACAGCTCCGGGTGGGCTACGACGCGCTCGGGATCGAAGAACTGCTGCGTGCCCAGACCGTCACAGACGGGGCAGGCGCCGAGCGGGCTGTTGAAGGAGAACAGCTTCGGCTCCAACGGCGGTACGCTGTAACCGCAGATCGGGCAGGCATGCCGGCTCGAGAACACCAGCTCCTCAGGCTCTTGCGGCTCGGTATCGCGGGCGGGGTCCGCCAGGCGTACCACCCGCGCCAGCCCTCCCGAGAGGCTCAAGGCCGTCTCGAACGACTCCGCGAGGCGCTGAGCGGCCTCGGACTTGATCCGCATCCGGTCGACGACCGCCTCCACAGTATGCTTGCGCTTCGGATCGAGCTCGGGTGCGGCATCGAGCTCGTAGATCCGCCCGTCGATGCGCGCCCGCATGAATCCCTGGCCCGCCAGATCCCGAAGCGCCTCGGCATGGGTGCCTTTTCGGTCCGCGGCGAGCGGCGCCAGCAGCGCAATGGCGGTGCTCGGTGGCAGCTTGAGCACCTGGTCGACCATCTGGCTCACGGTTTGGGCCTCGAGGTCGAGCCCATGGTCGGGACAGCGTGGGATCCCTGCGCGGGCGAATAACAGCCGCAGATAGTCGTAGATCTCGGTGACCGTGCCGACCGTCGAGCGGGGGTTGCGCGTGGTGGCCTTCTGCTCGATGGCGATCGCTGGCGAGAGCCCGGCGATGTGATCGACATCGGGCTTTTCCATCACCGCCAGGAACTGCCGCGCGTAGGCCGAAAGCGACTCGACATAGCGCCGCTGCCCCTCGGCGTAGAGCGTGTCGAAGGCCAGCGACGATTTCCCGGAGCCCGACAGGCCGGTGATGACGATCAGCCGGTCGCGCGGCAGATCGAGATCGATGCTCTTGAGGTTGTGGGTTCGCGCCCCGCGGATGCGGATTTCCTGCATAGCCGCTCAGTTTACGCGCTGCCCGCCGATCGGCGCGCCTTCCCGGCCGGGATCCGGCCGAACCGGCCTGCGCGGTGGGGCGAAATTGCACGATCCCGCAGGCAGATCCGGTTCCGCTGGGCAGTCACGCCCGTCTACAATGCCGAACCTTTCGGAGGAACAGATCATGGCGCGTGGTATCAATAAGGTCATTCTCATCGGTCACCTGGGCGCCGACCCCGAGACTCGCGCCATGCCCTCGGGCAGCTCGGTAGCGAATCTGCGCATCGCGACCACCGAGTCCTGGCGCGACAAGCAAAGCGGTGAGCAGCAGGAGCGCACCGAGTGGCATCGGGTGGCGCTGTTCGGGCGCCTGGCCGAGATCGCCGCGGAGTACCTGCGCAAGGGCTCGCAGGTGTACATCGAAGGCAGCCTCCGCACCCGCAAGTGGCAGGACAAGCAGGGCAACGAGCGCTATTCGACGGAGATCATCGGCAACGAGATGCAGATGCTCGGCGGACGGGGCGGTGGCGGCGGCAGTTCCAGCGGTGGCGGCGGGGGCCCTGGCCCTGGCCCTGGCAGTGGCGGCGGCGCGAGCTCGGAGGCCCGGGAGAGCTCGGAATTTCCTCAGTCTTCCGGCGGCGGCTCGGGCGAAGGGACGGATTTTGACGACGACATACCGTTCTAGCGACTACTTTTTTATTTGTAACTACCAACCTCGGAAGACTTAAATTCCGAGGTTTTTTGTTGCGCTGTTCGGGTTGATCATTCGGGTCAATCCTCCTGGCGCCGAGAACTTCCGGCAACGGCAATGGCAGCGAACGAACGCCTGGCATGGCATGAAGGCGACAATCTGTTCGTCGCCATCCAAACAATTCGGCCCGGCCTGCCGTGCACCGAATGCGTGTGCGCCGCTGCCGCTCCATGTTTTTGAATAAGTTTCCCTTTGTCTTGTGCTTGCCTATGCCGCAGTCGAATCCTACGGTCGAAAATATCGCCACCACACAGCGCGCGTACTTGCCATTGATGTGCATCAAGAGGCGCCAATGACTGAACTGAATGACATGACGAGATCCGCGGCTTGTCCAACCATCCCATCGATGCGTCGGCTTTGATGCAGAGAAGGCGGATTCCTCGGGGAATCCGCAGCCGACCATAGTGCGTGCCGCGGATTGTGCGCGCCGAATGCTTGAGCGCGCCGCGGCGTGCAGTGAGTTGTACCATTGGATCTGCGCTGTTGAAGCCTGCGTTTTCAATATAAGTGTTGCTTCCGTCCGGGCCAGACTTCGCTGCCCAATAATTTTCTCACTGACATGAATTGGGGCGATCTTGACCTCGGAATATAACGGCGCAGGTTTTCCGGAATGGGAAAAACCGGGGGCGCGAGTCGCGTAAGGCACGCAGCGGACTGCGAGCCGGGAAATCTATGGTTGGTGAATCGGCAGTCGTATCCCGCTCGGGTGCGAGGGCGATCTGCAGTTCCGATCCGGCGGCACAGACTTCAGATCGAAAGGCGCCTCGGGACTGAGGTCGTGTCTGTGCGGTCAGGAACAGCCCAATGAACTCGGCGCCGAGCCAAATTTGGGCTCAATCAGGAAACTCTGGGGTCCGGCAGGGCGCGCGGGACCCGGGGCGGGCGGTGCGCTTGGATCCCGGCTGGCGCGCGGCCGGGCACAACTTTTTGAAAAATAATAGAATAATCGATTGCATCGAGACCGACTCCCAGGCCCCGTGCGGCCGGCGATCGCAAGCTTTAGAATCACTCCGTCCCGTACCCAGATCCGATGTCCCGGCACTACTACATCAAGACCTTCGGCTGCCAGATGAACGAGTACGACTCCGCCCGCATGGCGGACGTGCTGCGTGCAAGCGTGGGTCTCACGCCGACCGACGATCCCGCCCAGGCCGATGTTCTGCTGATGAATACCTGCTCGGTGCGGGAGAAGGCGCAGGAAAAGGTGTTCTCGCTGCTGGGCGAGTGGCGACGGCTGAAGGCGCAGCGGCCGCAAGTGCTGATCGGGGTCGGGGGCTGCGTGGCCAGCCAGGAGGGCGAGGCGATCGCGCAGCGCGCGCCGTTCGTCGATCTGGTGTTCGGCCCGCAGACGCTGCATCGTCTGCCGGAGATGATCGCCGAGCTGCGCCGCACCGGTCGGGCGCAGGTGGATGTGAGCTTTCCGGAGATCGAGAAATTCGATCGCCTGCCCGCGCCGCGCTCGGCGGGCGCCTCGGCGTTCGTTTCCATCATGGAGGGGTGCAGCAAATACTGCAGCTTCTGCATCGTGCCGTATACGCGCGGCGAGGAGCTCAGCCGGCCCTTCGAGTCGGTGCTTGCCGAGGTTCGTCGGCTCGCCGAACAAGGCGTGCGCGAGGTCACGCTGCTGGGCCAGAACGTCAACGCATATGCCGGCGCGATGAACGACGGCGCCGAGGTCGATCTCGCCACGCTCATTCACCACGTGGCGGCGATTGCGCAGATCGAGCGGATCCGGTTCACAACTTCGCATCCGGTGGAGTTCGACGACAGCCTCATCGAGGCGTATGCCCACGTCGGCAAGCTCGCCAACCACCTGCATCTGCCGGTACAGAGCGGATCGGATCGGGTGCTGGCGGCGATGAAGCGCGGCTACACCACGCTCGAATTCAAGGATAAGGTGCGCAGGCTGCGCGCGGTGCGGCCCGACATCAGCATCTCGACGGACCTCATCGTCGGCTTCCCCGGTGAGACCGAGCGCGACTTCGAGGCTACACTTGCGCTGGTGCGCGACGCGAATTTCGATCAGTCCTTCAGCTTTCTCTACAGCCGCCGCCCCGGTACGCCGGCCGCCGCACTGGCGGACGATACGCCCGAGGCGGTGAAGCTCGAGCGCCTCGGCAGGCTGCAGGCGCAGCTCGAGGACCAGGCGCACGCCATCAGCGAGGCCATGGTCGGCACCGTGCAGCGGGTGCTCGTGGAGCGCCCCGCCAAGAAGGATGCGCGCGAGCTGGCCGGCCGCACCGAGAACAACCGGTGGATCAATTTCGCCGGACCCGCCGAACTCATGGGCCGATACATCGAGGTCGCGGTGACCGCGGCCCTGCGGCACAGCCTGCGCGGGCGCTTGTGCCAGTGACCGTCCCGGACGCGCTGCGAGAGTTCGCGCTGGAGCCGGCGGACAATGCGCGGCTCGCCAACCTCTGCGGCCCGCTCGATGAGAATCTGCGCCTGCTCGAGGCGCGGCTCGACGTCCAGATCCGCCGCCGCGGCGACAGCTTCCGCGTGCTCGGCGCGCGCGCCGACAGCGCCGAGCAGACCCTGCGCGAGCTGTTTCAGCTGGCCGATGCGCAGGAAGTCACGCCGGAGCGCGTGCATCTCGCCCTGCGCGAGCATGAGTCGGGCCGACCCACGGAGGGGGAGCGTGCCGATCCGGGCATTCGTCTGCCGCGTGGCGGCGTGCGCGCGCGCGGCCACCATCAGCGGCAGTACCTGGCCAATATCCACTCGCACGACCTGACCTTCGGCATTGGGCCGGCGGGCACGGGCAAGACCTATCTGGCGGTCGCTTGCGCGGTCGAATCGCTGCAGGCCGAGACCATTCGCCGCCTCGTGCTGGTGCGTCCGGCGGTGGAGGCCGGCGAGCGGCTCGGCTTTCTGCCCGGCGACTTGACCCAAAAGGTCGATCCCTACCTGCGGCCGATGTACGACGCGCTGTACGAGATGCTCGGCTTTGACCGCGTGTCGCGCTTCATCGAGCGCAATGTCATCGAGGTGGCGCCGCTCGCGTTCATGCGCGGCCGCTCGCTCAACGACTCGTTCATCATTCTCGATGAGGCGCAAAACACCACGATCGAGCAGATGAAGATGTTTCTGACCCGCATCGGCTTCGGTTCCAAGGCGGTGGTCACCGGCGATGTGACGCAGACCGACCTGCCGGCCGGACGCCAGTCGGGCTTGAGCCACGTGACCGAGGTGTTGCGCGGGGTCGATGGCGTCGCGTTCACGTTGTTCGACGCGCGTGACGTCGTGCGCCATCCGCTGGTGCAGCGCATCGTTCAAGCTTACGAGTCGCGAACCCACGGAACGCGTCCGGGAGATCCCGCCTGATGCTACCGGCCGATGCGAAGGACCCGCAGCGACTGTGCATCGAAGTCCAAAGGCGGGTGCGCGGCTGGGCGCCCCGCAACGGGGATTTCGCCCGCTGGGTCGCCGGCGCTCTCGGGCGGCGCGCCGCGGGCCGGGAGCTGGGCGTGCGCGTGGTGGGGCCTGCCGAGAGTCGCCGCCTCAACGCTCGTTACCGGAACAAGGATCGGCCGACCAACGTGTTGTCTTTTCCCGCCGCCCCCGTGCCTGCCGAGGCGCGCGCTCGCCCGCTCGGCGATCTGGTGATCTGTGCCCAGGTCGTCCGGGCGGAGGCGCGAGCGCAGGGCAAGCCGGTGCGCGCGCATTGGGCGCACCTGGTCGTGCACGGCACGCTGCATCTGATCGGGTACGATCACGAGCGCGAGGTGGACGCGCGCCGCATGGAGCGGCGCGAGATCCGGGTGCTGCGCGGGCTGGGGTTTGCCAACCCGTATCGGAGCGTGCCGTGAGCGATTCCGGCGAAACTCGCCAGTGGCTGAAGCGGCTGTGGCGCACATTCGCCGCGGAGCCGCGCAACCGGCAGGATTTGTTGCAATTGCTGCGCGAGGCGCGCGAGCGCGGCTTGTTCGAGGCCGATGCCCTCAGCATGATCGAGGGCGTGCTGGCGGTGTCGGATATGCACGCCCGCGACGTGATGGTGCCGCGGGCCCAGATGGTCTGTGTGCAGCGCGACGACCCCGTCGCCCATATTCTGCCGGTCGTGGTCGAGTCGGGACATTCGCGCTTCCCGGTGCTCGACGAGGACCGCGATGACATCGCGGGGATCCTGCTCGCCAAGGATCTGCTGCGGCTGTGCGGCGCCGAGGACGGTCAGCGGTTCGACATCCGCGAATACATGCGGCCCGCGGTTTTCGTCCCCGAGTCGAAGCGGCTCGATGTGCTGCTGAAGGAGTTCCGCGGCAACCACCAGCACATGGCCATCGTGGTCGACGAGTACGGGGGCGTGGCCGGGCTGATCACCATCGAGGACGTGATCGAGCAGATCGTGGGCGAGATCGACGACGAGTTCGACGTCGAGGACGACCAGAATATCCGCAAGGAAGCCGATCGGCAGTACCTGGTGCGCGGCGTGACGCGCATCGACGAATTCAACGAGTACTTCGGCGCGCGCCTGCCCGAGGAGCAGGGTTTCGAGACGGTGGCGGGGCTGCTGATGCGTCAATTTGGACGGCTGCCCCGGCGGGGCGAGTCGGTGACCGTCAACGGATTTGAATTTCGGATCACGCGTGCCGACCGGCGCCGCATCGACGCGCTGCGGGTGCAATTGCCGGCCGGCGTCAGCGGGCCGCACGACACGGAGACAGCGACTTGAATGGCGAGCCTGAGCAGGAACGGGTCCCGGTGGCGACTCGAACTGCTGTCAATGCGCGTGCCCAACGGGTCGCGGCGCTGTGGCCCCACGGGCTCGCGCTCGGCAGTGGCGCTGTACTCGCCTGCGCATTCGCCCCGCAGGGATGGTGGCCGCTGGCTTTCATCAGTCCAGCGGTCCTGATTCTTCTGTGGGAGCGCGCCAGTGCGCGACAAGCCGCCTGGCTCGGGTTCTGGTTCGGTTTCGGGATGTTCGCCGCGGGCACCTATTGGCTGTACTCCAGCCTGCACCTGATGGCGCCGTTATGGTTGGCCCTGGGCATGGCGCTGGCGCTGATGGGCCTGATGGCCCTCTATCACGCGCTCACCGGCTATGCGGTGGTGCGCTTCTTTCCGTCCGGTCCGGTGCGCTGGTTGCTGGCTGCACCGGCGCTCTGGCTGTTGTTCGAGTGGTTGCGCGGCTGGCTGTTCTCCGGCTTTCCGTGGCTCTCGCTGGGCTACACGCAGACCGACACGGCGCTGGCGCATCTGGCGCCGCTGGCGGGTGTCTACGGGATCGGTCTGGTGGTGCTGCTGGGGGCCGGAGCCCTGGTGGGGCTGGTGCGCGGTACCGGCCGGGTGCGGATTGCGGCGGTCGCGATTCTGATCGTCCCCTGGGTGGTGGCAACGGCGCTCGGCGGGGTCGCCTGGACTCACCCCTCGGGGCCGCCGGTGTCGGTCGCCATCGTGCAGGGGAACGTCTCGGAGCGGGACAAGTTGGACGGCTCCCATATCCATCGGATCCTTATGCGCTACCAGCGCCTGACCGAGTCGGCTTTCGGCGCTCGTCTGATCGTCTGGCCGGAATCGTCGTTGCCGGACCTGGTCAACAATCTGTTCCCGTACGTGCAGCGCCTGGACATCGCCGCGCACCGGCACGGATCGGCGCTGGTGATGGGCGTTTTGCGTGAGTCGTCCTCGGGGCGCTACTACAACTCGATCCTGGCGCTCGGCAGACGCGCGAGCTGGTATTCCAAGCGCCACCTGGTGCCCTTCGCCGAGTACTTCCCCGTGCCGCGCTTCGTGCGCCGCTGGCTGAAGGAAATGAACCTGCCGTACTCGAGCTTCACGCCCGGCCCCGCCCATCAGCGGCCCCTGCCGGTCGCGGGGCTCGAGCTCGGGCCGTCGGTGTGCTACGAGGTCGCCTACGGTGGCTACATGCTGCGCATGCTGCCGAAGGCGAACGCGCTGGTGAACGTCACCGATGACGCGTGGTTCGGCAACACCTCGGCGCGCTATCAGCAGTTCCAGATGGCGCGCATGCGCACCCAGGAAGAGGGTCGGTACATGATCGTGTCCACCGACAACGGGGTGTCGGGCGTCATCGGACCCCAGGGGCAGGTGATCGCCCGGGCGCCCGTCGACGTGCCCTACGTGTTGCGCTCGAGTGTCACGCCCATGAAGGGCATGACACCCTTTGCTCGTGTGGGCAACGGGCTCGCGGTGATCCTCGCCGCGCTCGTATTGGCCGCGGCGCTCGCGCTGCGGCTGATCGCTGACCGCCGTACAATGGGCCGGCGTTGAAGCGCCGCGCGCTCCCCTCCAAAGCCATAGCGATGACCAACCAGAACTCACCCCGTCCGTCGATGGATGAAGCCTACGACCCGGCCGCCGTCGAGCGTGCCGCGCAGCACTATTGGCAGACGCACGGCACGTTTCAGGCTCGCGAGCAGGCCGGCCAGGACAAGTTCTATTGCCTGTCGATGCTGCCGTATCCTTCCGGGCGGCTGCACATGGGGCACGTGCGCAACTACACGATCGGCGATGTGATCGCCCGCTACATGCGCATGCAGGGCCGCAATGTGCTGCAGCCGATGGGCTGGGATGCGTTCGGTCTGCCGGCGGAAAACGCCGCCATGAGCAACGGTATGCCGCCGGCGCGCTGGACTCGCCAGAACATCGAGCACATGCGCGCGCAGCTCAAGATGCTCGGCTTCGGCATCGACTGGAGCCGCGAGATCGCGACTTGCGATCCGGCCTACTACCGGTGGAATCAGTGGCTGTTCCTGCGCATGCTGCAGCGGGGCATCGCGTATCGCAAGACGGGCGTGGCGAACTGGGATCCGGTCGATCAGACCGTGCTGGCCAACGAGCAGGTCATCGAAGGCCGGGGCTGGCGCACCGGGGCGCTGATCGAGAAGCGCGAGATCCCGATGTATTACCTCGCGATCACGCGCTATGCCGACGAGCTGCTGGGTGATCTGGAGCGCCTGCCCGGTTGGCCCGAGCGCGTGAAGCTGATGCAGTCGAACTGGATCGGCCGCAGCGAGGGTTGTGAAGTTGCCTTCCCCTACGCGCCGGACACTCGCGCCGCGCTCGGCGCTGACGGCGCCCTCAAGGTGTTCACGACGCGCGTCGACACGCTGTTCGGCGTTACGTTCATGGCGGTCGCCGCCGAGCATCCGGTGGCGCTCGCCGCGGCGGCAAGTCGACCGGAGCTGGCCACCTTCATCGACGAGTGCCGTCGCGGCAGCGTCATGGAGGCGGACGTGGTCTCCCAGGAGAAGAAGGGACTGCCCACCGGCTTGCACGTGCTGCATCCGTTCACCGGCGAGGCCATCGAGGTCTGGGTCGCCAATTACGTGCTCATGGGCTACGGCGAGGGCGCGGTCATGGGCGTGCCGGCGCACGACGAGCGCGACTTCGAGTTCGCGACCCGCAACGGCCTGCGCGTCGCGATGGTGGTGCGCTCCGAGCGAGGCGCCTACGAGCGTGTGACGGCCCCGTGGATCGCCGCTTACGGCGAGCACGGCATCACCGTCGATTCCGGCGAGTTTTCGGGACTGCCGTTCCAGGCCGCCGTGGCGGCCATCGCCGCGGCGCTCGAGCGGCGGGGCCTGGGTCGCAAGCGCGTCCAGTATCGCCTGCGCGACTGGGGCATTTCGCGCCAGCGGTATTGGGGCTGCCCGATTCCGCTGATTCACTGCGAGCACTGCGGCGAAGTTCCGGTGCCGGACGAGCAGCTACCCGTCACGCTGCCGGAGGATCTGGTGCCCGACGGCAGCGGCAATCCTCTGACGAAGTCACCAGCGTTCTACGAGTGTCAGTGTCCGCGCTGCGGCCGGGGGGCGCGGCGCGAGACCGATACGATGGACACGTTCGTCGACTCCTCGTGGTATTACATGCGCTACGCCTGCCCGGATCAGGCCGAGGCCATGGTCGACGGGCGCGCCGCCTATTGGCTGCCGGTCGATCAGTACATCGGCGGCATCGAGCACGCCATCCTCCATCTGTTGTACTCGCGCTTCTGGACCAAGGTGATGCGCGACCTGGGCCTGGTGGGTGTCGGGGAGCCGTTCGCCAATCTGCTCACGCAGGGCATGGTGCTCAACCACATCTACTCGTGCACCGGCGCGGATGGACGACGGCGGTACTTCAATCCCGCCGACGTGAGCGTACGGCGCGATGCGAACGGCGCGGAGATCTTCGCGGCGCTCACCCGGGAGGGTGAGAGCGTGCGTGTCGAATACGGTGGACTCGGTAAGATGTCCAAGTCCGAGAACAATGGCGTCGACCCGGAAGGGCTGGTCGCGCGCTATGGCGCGGACACGGCGCGGTTGTTCACGATGTTCGCCGCGCCTCCGGAGCAGACCCTGGAGTGGTCCGACGAGGGCGTACAAGGGGCCTCGCGGTTTCTGCGCCGGCTGTGGAGCGCGGTCTACGAGCACGTGCGCGCCGGTCTGCCGGCAGATCGAGTGGGCGCGGCGCTGACCGAGCCACAGCGCGTACTGCGGCGCGCGGCGCATCAGGCGCTCGCCAAAGCGACCGACGACATCGGCCGCCGTCACAACTTCAATACGGCGATCGCCGCTTGCATGGAGCTGCTGAACACTGTCGGCCGCTTCGACGATGCGACGCCGGCGGGCCGTGCCGCGCGGCACGAGGCGCTGGAGATCATCGTGCGGGTGCTCGCGCCCATCGTTCCACACGTGTGCCATGCTCTGTGGCAGGCGCTCGGCCACGAGCGCGCCGTGGTCGAGGAGCGCTGGCCCGAGGTCGACCCGAGTGCGCTGGTGCAGGACTCCGTGGAGATGGTGGTCCAAGTCAACGGAAAGTTGCGTGGGCGCATCCGTGTGGCCGCGGGCGCCGCCGAGAGCGACGTACGGACGGCGGCCCTCGGGGCCGAGCATGTCGATCGGTTCGTGGCCGGCAAGCCAGTGCGCAAAGTGATCATCGTGCCGGGCAAGCTCGTCAACATCGTGGTCTGAACCCCATCGGAGACCCGCTATGACCCGCTGCCGCGCGCTCGCCGTCACCGTCACGCTCGCCGCCGCGACGCTGCTGGCAGGATGCGGATTCCACCTGCAAGGACCTCGGGTGCTGCCGGCGGTCATGCACCGTCCATACATCGCGGCCAGCGACCAGCAGAGCGACTTCGTGCAGAGCCTGCGCCGTGATCTGCTCGCCTCCGGCGCCTATCCGACCCAGGACCGCAAGCATGCCTCGGCGGTGATTCATGTGCGCCAGTCGGTCAAGCGTCGGGTGCTGTCGGTTTCGGCCGCCGACCGGCCCACCGAGTATCGGGTCACCTACACGGTGCGGTTCTCGGTCGAAGCGGCCGGCAAGACGCTGCTGCCGCGGCAGACGGTGACGACCAAGCGCTCGTATACGTTCAATGAAAGCCTGGTGCTCGCCGACGAGCACGAGCGGACCATCCTCACCGGTGCCATGGGGCGTGAGCTTGCCGACATCGTCATGCGCCGACTGGCCGCCCTGTGACGGCCGAGGTGTTGACGTTGCAGGCCGTCGGGCGCGACGGCGTCGGCGCGCTGCTCGAGCGCTACGGGCTGTTGTTGACGGCCGTCGAGCGCGCCGAGCCCATTCCGGGTTCCTACTGGGGCACGTGCGAAGCGGGCCTGCTGGGCAATAGGTTGTATGCGCGTCTGGACACGCCGGTCCATTCCGTCCTGCACGAAGCCTGCCATTTCATCTGCATGAGCGCGGCGCGGCGCGCCGGCCTCGACACCGATGCCGGCGGCGATGACGTCGAGGAGTGCGCGGTATGCTACCTGCAGGTGCTGCTGGCCGATGCCCTGCCGGCGCTCGGCCGGGATCGGCTGTTCGCCGACATGGACAG
>DAHXNE010000050.1 GCA_027366635.1 Gammaproteobacteria bacterium
CAGCAGCTCTTGGGCTTGTGCATCGGTCAGGGTCATCATGGGCGTGCGGTCCGGCTGGGGAAGATCAGGATGCGGCCAGGCACCCGACAACACCTCGGCGGCCTTCGGATGCAGCGGGAAGAGCCAGATCCGCTTCGCCGCTCCATGCTGCACATAGGTGCGATTGGACTTGGCAAAGCCGCGCGTGGCGCCCAGCTCCAGCCAATTGGCCGCGCGGTAGCAAGTGCCGGCAAAGCGACTCGGATCGATGAAGGTCTCGGCCAGCACGAGACCGTGCCCATGCACACGCTCCCAGTCCTCGCTCAAGCGCGCCAGGTTCAGCCCTAAGATGCGCGACGCGAGGTTCTTCACCCGCGGTCCCGGCAGCAGCAAAAATCGGCTGTTGTTGGCAATCAGCCGCAGACGCTGCCACTGCAGCGCCCCCGACCAGCCAATCCACGCATCGCGCGGGGCGCATTTGAGCGCCGCAGACGCCCACCCCAGCAGCGCCAGCCACCGCCCCTCGTACTGCGCCACGTACCGCAAACTGCGCCCCACCAGAGCCTTCAACCCCAGATAGTGATGCTCGCGCATCAACTCATCCCAGGTCGCGCGCTCCCCGGGGACGATCAGGCGCACCTGCACCCGCGAGAGCTCAATGGCCGTCTCGGCATCCTTCATGCCAGACCTTATACCGCCCCCTCGCGCAAAAAGCCAGCCCCACCGCTCCCCGGTATTACCTCAAGAACTTAGGATTCACTTTGCCGGGGCCCTGGCCGGCAAGGGCGTGCGACCGGTGCCGGCGAAGCACTTTCCGGGCTGGCGATGGCCGGAGTGCCCGTGCCGATCTCGAGCGTGACGCCCGGTAAGCTTCAGGACCCGCCGAGCGAACGCAGCAGCAGCGCACGCACGGTCTGCAGGGCCTGCGCGTCCTGTGCGCCCATCAGCCCACGCAGTGTCGGCGGCAAATGCGCCAGAGGATCGCCGCTGGTGCGGAATGCGTAGTAATCGAAGAGGGCCCGCCATACGAGGCGTTGCTCGAGCGGAAGACCGCGCAGCGCGAACGTGGCGTGCAGCAGGCTGTCCATGGGCGAGAGCGGCAGCGGCGTGTCGTTCCACCAGTAATTGACGAGCACGTTGAAAGCGGTCAGCGACTCGACGTGATGCCACCAAGCGTACGGGATGAACAGTGCATCGCCCGGCCCGAGTTCGGCCACCTGCAGGTGCTCGAGCGCGAGCCGGAATCGAGGATAACGGGCGTAGTCGGGTCGATCGAGCCTGACCATGCTCACCGGCACGCCCGCCAGCGTGACATCCAGCGAACTCGGGTAAAGATTGGGCAGCTGCTCCGGGGGAAACAGACTGAAGCGGCGCCGTCCGCAGACCACACAGGCAATGTTGCTGTACAGGTCGTAATGGGTCTGAACGGTGACCGCGTTGCCAATCCAGATCCGCGGCGCGACCGACGCATCGAGCAGCTCCAGCCGCTGGGCGTTCGCGAAAGTCGGCAGACACTCCCGTACCTCGGCCGCTTCCAGGTAGATGGCCGGAGGATCTGGATCCACCAGATGTGCGAGCAGCGCGGCGATTCCTGCCGACAACGGCGCCTGGCGGCGCTGGAAATTCGGGCCGCGCAGGTCGTCCTGATAGAAGAATCGGCCCCCGATCGACGCTGGAGCCGTCAGGATCGGCACGGGTCCGCCCTGCTCCAGACCCGACAGGTACTGCGCCATCGCTTGCGCCGACTCGCGCCCCGCGGCGACCGCGGGCCAAGCGGCCACCAGGCCGCGCAGCACCGCCGGTCGATTACCGGGAACGATCTGCTCGCGAAACGTTCGCGCATCGACGTTGTGCCATTCGAGTATGGGGTGGGGCATTGGGTTGCCGACCGAGCTGTGGCCCCGGCCATGATACCACTGGGCGAACCGGACACAGACCGATGTCGCGCCGGCGAGCGCGGCTGCGCCCGCCAGCGTGTTTCAGATCATCCGATGACATCGACATATTGCTCGGCCGCAGGGATGTCTCGACAGAAGACGACGCGCGCGCCTCCGGCGCTGGCCGGACACGGCGCTGTGACGCATTGTCATACCCTTGCGGTAATCGCCTGCACGAACCACCGATCACGCGGCCCGCACCCAGCCGCGGCCCGGTCAGCGTCCTGACGACTCTACACGCTGCCCTGTCGTGGCGTCGAAGGTGTGCAGATCCGCCCGTCTCACCCAGAGCCGCAGCGGCTCGCCGACCGTCAGCGCCTGCTCGAGCCGCAAACGCACCAGTACCCGCCCGCACCGAAGCGCCAGCTCCAGATACCATTCGCCGCCCTGCGATTCAATCCGCTCGATTCGCCCCGTGAACTGCACATCATCGGGACCGCCGGGCTGCGCCGCAAAACACTCGGGGCGTACGCCGTATTCCACTCCAGCCTCGCCGGCCGGCGCGCCCACCATGTCCGCAAGGGACTCGGCCCGGAGGAAATTCATCGGCGGCCAGCCGACGAATCCTGCCACGAAGCGGTTGGCGGGCCGCCGATAGACATCGACCGGCGTATCAATCTGCTGCACACGTCCGCCGGCCAGTACCACCATGCGCTGACCGAGCGACAACGCCTCGGATTGATCATGGGTGACGTAGATCATGGTGGTCCCGAGGGAGCGGTGCAACTCGGCCAGCTCACGGCGCATCTCGGCGCGCAGCGGTACATCCAGGCTCGAGAGCGGCTCATCGAGCAAGAACACCGCCGCGTCCCGCAACATGGCCCGCCCAAGCGCCGTGCGCTGCCGCTGGCCCCCGGACAGCTCGCGCGGATAGCGCTCAAGCATCGCCTCGAGACCCAGCCGCGCGCCCACCTGTCGGACTCGCCGGTCAGTCTCGCGGCGCGCCGTGCCCCGCACGCGCAATCCGAATGCCAGGTTCTCGTACACGGTCATGTGCGGATACAGCGCGTGGCTCTGGAACACCATTGCCACGTCGCGCCGTTGCGGTGGCAGATCGTTGACGACGCACCCGCCGATACGGATCACACCAACCGTGACCGATTCGAGGCCAGCAACCAGGCGCAGCAGAGTCGATTTACCGCATCCAGAAGGTCCGACCACCGCCAGCAGCTCACCGTCGCGCGCCGCGCAGGATACATCGTGCAGCACCGCCTGGCCGCCAGGCCGGACCTTATCGACATGCTCGATTTCCACAGTCGCCATGTCAGCCCGTGAGACTTCCGGCGATCACCGAGCGCAAGTAATACCGCTGCGACGCCACAAATACGCAAACCATCGGCAACATGGTGATGGTCGCTGCCGCGGCCATCAATCCGATGTTCTGGTAGTGTTCACGATCGATCGCCGCTAACGCCACCGGCAACGTCTGCATATTCTCCTGCTGCATCGCGATCATCGGCCACATGAACTCGTTCCAGCTCACCACGAAAACCAGCACGCTCACCGCCGCAAGTATCGGCGCCATCAGCGGCACCGCGACCGAGCGAAAGATGCGCCACTCGCTCGCACCGTCGATGCGTGCCGCATCGAGGATTTCCGCCGGAATTCCCCGCATGTACGCCTGCACCAGCAGGATGCCCACCGGGTTCGCGGCCACCGGCAGAACCAGCGCCGCGTAGTGATTCACGAGGTGCACCTCGCGGAACATCTCGAACAATGGCAGCACCAGCGCCTGAGTGGGAATCAGCACGCCGAACACCATGAGCCCGGACACCACGCGTCTGCCGCGAAACCCGACGTGCGCCAGCGCGTACCCGGCCGATCCGGCCACCAGGACCGACAGCACCGTCGTGGCCGTGGCGACGACCAGCGAGTTGAAGAAGTACGTTCCGATATGCTGCTGGCTGATTACGTTGATTATGTTGGCGAGCGTGGGATGCTGCGGCCACAGCGGCGGCGTGCCGGCGGCCGCTTGCGGCGCACTCATCAGCGCGATCGATGCCATCCACAGCAGCGGAAAAAGCGTGACAGCCGCGAGCGCGGCGAGACCGAGATACGCGCCAGCGCGCGCCATGCGGGTCGGAACCCCCATGTCACTCGCCACGCCAGTCGGCTCGGGCATGACGTTGCGCCCAGGCGAACATCCACATCATCGCCGTCAGCACCACCGCAATCGCGCTCGCCGCCCCCCAACGCCACCAGAGGAATCCACGGTCATACATCAACAGCAGCAAACTGGTGGTGCTGCCCAGCGGACCGCCCCGCGTCAGCACGTAGGGCTCGGCAAACAGCTGCCAGTAGCCGCTGACATCGAGCAACGCGAGCAGGCCGAGCGTCGGGGCAAGCATCGGGACCGTGATCCGCAGCAGGCGCTGCCGTACGCCCGCGCCCTCGATGCGGGCGGCCTCGTACAACTCCTCGGGTATCTCCCGGCGCGCCGCCGCCACGATGATCATTCCGTAGCCGAATCCCTTCCACACGACGACGATCGTGATCGCGATAATCGCCAGGTGCGGATTGCCGAGCCAATTGGGAGCGCCCAGGCCCAGCACTCGCAGCAGGTGATTGACAAGACCGAAGCGCGTGTTGAGCAGATACCGCCAACCGATTGCGATCGCAACCGTCGAGCACACCACCGGCACGAATAACGCCGTACGGAACAGCCCGCGCCATCGTTCCGCAATCGATTCAATCATCAGCGCCGAGATCAGCGACAGGACCAGCGTCGCCGGCACCCCCACGACCACCACCGCGAGCGTGGCCGCAAGTGCCTGCCACGCCCGTCGGTCCCGGAGCAGGTGCAAGTAATTTTCGGCGCCTATTGCATGCAGGTTCGCGGTATTTGCGAGTGAGTACAGATCGAGGTTGGTCAGGCTGAGGCCCAAGACGCCGACCAGCGGGATGAAGACAAACACTACGAGCAGGACCAGCGCCGGCAGGACGAACAGCACGCCGGACGGGCGCCTGCCCGTCATCGGGCCTCCGACGGACGGGTGCGCCGAGCCGCCGACGCCGCGTTCGATGGGGGCGCGTGCGCCAGCAGTTCACGGCGTGCCGCGAGCCACCCGTCGACGGTACGGTCGAACCGGCGCGTCGCACCGCGCACCGACGCATCGCCGGCGGCCACTCGTGCGGCCATCCGACGCATGCCGCTCATGATCTCGTTCCACTCCGGAATCGCAATGAATGGACGTACCCGATTCAGCTGCGCGCGAAACGCGCGCAACTTTGTGTTGGCCGCGAGCGGTGGCAGGTGCCATACGCCGCGCCGCGCCGGCAAGTCGCCCGTGAGCTCGTAAAGTCGCAGCTGCTGCTTGTCCGCCAGCATGTAGCGGATGAACTGGCGCGCCAGCTCCGCATGGGCCGAGGCGCGGAAGATCACGAAGTCCGATCCTCCGATGGTCGATACGCCCGGGCCGTCCGGACCCGGCATGGGCGCGGTCATCCACAAGTCCTGGTCGTGAGGCGGCAGGAAATGCCGGAACTCTCCGATGTTCCAGGGGCCCGAGACGTAGAACACGAAGTCCCCACGAGCCATTTCCCACCACAGGTTGATGAGCTGGCGGTTGCTGATGCGGGGCGCCAGGTGCTGCGCATACAAGCTCCGGTAAAACGACAGCGCCCGCCGGAACGAGGCGCTCGCGAAGTTGCCATACCGGCCCCCATCACGCAGCATCGGGGCGGGCTCCTGCAGGGCGAGGACCTCAAGAAACTCCGCCTCGTTGGTAGGGGCAAGCAGCGCGTACTGCCCGCGATGCAGGATCCGCTGCACCGCGCGCATCTGCTTCACCCACCCGCTCCAGGTCCGGGCCGGGCGGGCGAATCCCGCCCGCCGCAAAATTCCCGGGAGGTAAAATAGGAGCCGCGTGTCGATATACCAAGGCACACCATAAGAAACACCGTCGAACCGAGCAACTCGCAGCGCCGCCGGGAAGAAATCGCCGGCGATGCGCGGCTCCGGCCTGAGCGCATGCAGGGCGACCAGTGTCGCCAGGTCCGTGTCGCCGACCTGGGCAACGTCCGGCGGGTCGCCGGCCGCGACCGCCGAAAGCAACCTTACCTGCGCGGAACTCCATGGCAGCTGCTGCACACAGACCAAGACCCCGGGACGGCTCGCTTCGAAGCCGGGCACCATCCGCTCGAGCGCCCCCGCCTCGGAACCGATCGCCCATACGGTCAGTCCGCACGGGGTGTGCGCGCACCCGGCGCAAACAACAATCACCGCGCCGAGCACCGCAACCCGTACCGCCCGGCTCAACACTGCCTTCATCTGCCCGGTTGTGCACTTGACCGCGTTGGCGCTCGCGGGTCGGTTGAACCACGAACGATCAAGGTCGTCGGCACGGACTGCTCGCGCGGCGCCGCCGGAGGCGGCTCGTCCGGCTTGCGGTTGACGGCTTTCATCAGCCACTCGAACGCCTCGATACCCTGTTGCGCAATCGGGGAGCGCACCGAGGTCAATGGTGGCCGCGTGAACCGCACGATGGGTACGTCGTCGAACCCAGCAACGGCAATGTCCTCAGGCACTCGCACATTAGCCTCCGTCAGCGCCTCCAGGCAGCCCACCGCCATGTTGTCATTGGCGGCAAAGACGGCGCGTGGACGCTTCGGGCACTTCACAATGAGCTGCCCCGCCAGGTAGCCGGAGCGCTCCGAATAATCCCCCGGGATATCCCGATGTACCGGCAAGCCCGCCTCCGCCACCGCTGCTCGGAATCCGCGCGCGCGCTCGCTGGCGTCGAAGTTACCCGACGGACCGGCGATGTGCACCATGGTGTGATACCCCATCGACACGAAATGCCGCACGACCTGGCGCGCACCGCCTGCGTTGTCCACCGTCAGCGTCGGACAGCCATTGACCGGCGCGGGAGCATTCAGCAGTACCGTCGGAACAGTGATCGGCACCGTTGCCAGGCGCTCGGCGGCGTCATTGAACGGCACCATCAGGATGACGCCATCGACCTGCCCATGCAGCAGCCCGAGCACCCTCCTTGCCTCGGCAAGGTCGCCGTGCAAGCTCGCCACCAGCAAATTCTGACCATGAGCGTGCGCGCATTGATCGAGTTCGTGGATCAGCTCGGAGAAGAACTCCCCATGCATGTCGGGCAGCACCACCGCCATCGTGCGCGATCGCCCCGTGATCAACGCACGTGCCACCGCGTGCGGCACGTAGTTCAGCTGTCGCGCGGCCCGCAACACCGCTTCGCGGTACTCGCGCTTCACCAGCGAGGAACCATTCATGACCCGCGATACCGTCGCGATCGACACTCCGGCACGCACCGCGACATCGCGTATGCTCGTTGACAAGACACATCCCAACGTGTAAACGTTCAAGAATAAGGTATGCTAACGAGACCACCACCCAAGTCAAGTTGAAGTCGAAGGCACGAAGTCAACGCCAAAGCCCCGCGGAGCACTCGAGCCGGACGAATTTGCGCGATCGCGTGATGCGCCACAGGCATCGCGGCCGCCGATATCCTCAGCATAAGATCGACCACAGGGCCGCCGGACTCTCCCCCCCACTCCGGCGCTGACGAGCGGGGCTTGCGGCACCAGACGCGGACTTCAGTCCTTGCGCTCGTCACTGACGCGCGTACAGGCTTGCGGTCGCCCAAAGTGCAGCTCGCGTGCTGTCCGCAGAATCGTTCCGGCCTGCCGGCCCCGACGCCGCAGGAATCGCTCAATCAATTCCGGGCGCGCCGGTTTCCGGGGCGAGCACGATCTCGACGCGCTTGTTGTGCTTGCCTTCGTTGCGGATGCGCGTGACGCGAATGCCGCCGATCTCGGCAATGTTGCGCACGTGAGTGCCGCCGCACGGCTGCAGATCGATGCCCGCGATCCTGACGAGCCGTACGCGGCCGACGCCCCGCGGCGGGCCGACGCTCATGGTCTTCACCAGCTCGGGCTGCGCGTCGAGCTCCGCAGCGCTGATCCACACCGTTTCGGTGGCGACACTCGCTGCGATCAGGGCGTTGGTCGCGCGCGCGATGTGCTCGGCATCGAGCCCGCTCATGTCGATGTCGAAATCGAGACGCGCCTTGTCGGGCGCGATGTTGCCGCCTGATACCGGGGCGACGATGACACACGACAGAAGATGCAGCGCCGTGTGCAGGCGCATCAGCGCGTAGCGGCGCTCCCAGTCGAGCTCCAGCGTCAGGGGCTCGCCGGGCTCCAGGCGGGAGCCCCCGGGCACCGGGATGTGCACGATGCTGCCGGGCGCCTCGCCGTGGCGCGTATCGGTGATCGCGATGCGCTCGCCATCCTCCCGCACCAGGACGCCGCGATCCCCCGGCTGCCCGCCGCCGAGCGGATAGAAGATCGTACGATCGAGCTCGATCCCGCGCGCATGTACCGCCACGACCCGCGCCGTGGCGGTCCCGAGATAGGCATCCTCCCGGAACAGAAGCTCGGTACTCACAGGATGCTCCCCGCCGCCCACCCGGCCTCACTGCGACCCCACGCCGGCTCGCTCGGCCGGAATCGCCACCGCCGATCAGCGCTTGCCGCCGAGCTGCGCGGCCTGGAACCCGGCCGGCAGCAGCTCCGCCACCGTCCAGCGGCGGGGCGAGTCGGGCGCATCGCAGTAGACCGGAACGTCCGGCCCGGCGAACTCGGCCAACACCTGCCGGC
>DAHXNE010000080.1 GCA_027366635.1 Gammaproteobacteria bacterium
CCGTTCGCGGTGGTGAGCAGCGCCATCGCCATTCCGGCGAGCCAGCTCCTCGAGCCGCACACCCGTGAATTCATCGTCTACGAGAGCTCCGTGTCCGACATCCTTGGGGTGCTGGTTTTCGTGGCGCTGGTCAATTCCGCGGGCACGCTGCGCGGATTTCTGACCGACCTCGCCGGCGGCGGCATTCTCTCCCTGATATTGGCCGTGGTGTGCTCCCTGGCTCTGGTGCTGGTGTCAACGCGTGCGCGCGCCCACGTGCGCTACATTCCGCTGCTCGCCGGGCTGTTCGCGCTGTATGCCGCTGGCCAGATGCTGCACCTTTCGCCGCTGATCATGGTTCTGCTGTTCGGTCTGATGCTGAACAATAAGACGGCGATCGAGCGCGTGGCGGCGCTGCGCGCAGTGGCGGAGAAAATTTCTCCGGCGACGGTCGGGGAGTTCAAGGTGCTCGTCCAGGAGCTGACTTTCGCCGTGCGCGGGTTCTTCTTCTTCCTGCTCGGCTATGCCACCAACTTGGTGGACTTCACCGTGCTGCGCTCGTGGGTCGCCGGCGCGGTGATTCTGGTCATCGCGTATGGCGTGCGCTACGCGTTGTTGCGGGCGGCGGGGCGGCAGTTTGCCGCTTCTCTCGCCTGGATCGCTCCGCGCGGGCTGGTGACGGTGGTGCTGTATCTCGAGGCGGTGCGCAAGGTGGCGCTACCGCCCTATCTCGGCGGGACGGTACGCCTGGTGGTGCTGCTGTCGGCGGCCTTTCTGGCGTTGCCGCGGCGCGCTGACAGCACGAGCGTTGCCCGCACACCCGCCTCCTGAGCGCTGCGGCGATCGCGGCCCTGAGCGAGCGGCTTGCCCGAGGTCCCCCCGGTCCGCCAGCCTGTGCTCCTGCTTGTGCGCCGCTTCAGGTCGGGCGCGGGCTCATCCGCCAACGAGTCCGGCCAACGCAGCGGGTCAGCCGCCGTGCTGTTGCTGCGCGTTGACCGGCAGCACCAGGGCGATCACGCCGAACGCCGGATTGTCGTAGTAATTGCGCTGATAGAACAGCACCCGGCGCGTCTCGTTCATGACGAACGTGGTGCCGGGGGCAGCCTGGAGCCCCGGCGGCGGGTCCCGCATGGTGTAATCGAGGGTGAGACCGAGGTGCAGATACACCCCGCGCTCCAGGTAGATCAGGCCGCGCAGGCCCGGCACATGGACGCCGAGCTCCCTGAGGTTGAAGCCCGCGTGCGTGCCCCAGTCGCTCGCCGTCTGAATCCACGCAAAGTGGATCACGGGATGATAGTCGGCGCTGAGCTTCAGGGCCTGCCAGATGGGATCGAGCTGGTATGCCGAGGGGGGCTCGATACGCACCAGATGACCGACCCCGGTGCCGGTCGGCGCCTCCCCGCCACTGACGGTCGGCGCCATGTTGAGCTCGGCCTGCCAGTCCTCGGGACTGCCGAGCGCCGTGAGCGCGCGGAACACGATGATCTCGACGTAGTACTCGCGATGGTACTGGGCGGGCTTGGCCGCGGGGGCATTGGTGCTCGCGCCGGCGGGATGGGCGCTGATTCCCGGGTGTGCCTGCAGCGGGGGGGCGCCGCGCGCGGCGGCCGGAAGGGTCCAGGCGAGCGCCACGAGCACAAGCAGTGCCGTTGCGAGTCGGTACTTCATGCCCACAAGTCTAATCGAAGCTAGCTCGCCTTGCCTCCCAGATGTTTCAGCAGCATGGCGGCGAATTCGAAGCGAGCCGCCTCGTCGGGCATGGGGCGCGAAATGCGCAGCTTCATCGATCCCTCCAGCCGGTATTCGCGCGGTGAGCGCTGCATCAGCTTGACCAGCGTCGCCGGGTTGACGGCGGTGCGCTCCTCGAACAGCGCCATGCCGCCCTGAGGACCGAGATCCAGACGCCGGATGCCCAGTGCGCGGGCCGATGATTTCAGCTTCGCGACGCGCAACAGGCGCTGCGCGGCGGCGGGCAGGGGACCGAAGCGATCGTAGATCTCCGCGCTGAGCGCATCGAGCGCATCGGCACTCTCGGCCGCGGCGATGCGCTTGTACAAGCCGAGGCGCACGTGCACGTCGCCGATGTACGTCTCGGGCAGCAACGCCGGCAGACGCATTTCGACCTCTGTGGCCGCCGCCAGCGGCCGCTCGAGATCCGGCTCGCGCCCCGCCTTGAGGGCCGCGACCGCCTCAGCGAGCAGGTCGAGATACATCGCCAGCCCGATTTCGGACATCTGGCCGCTTTGCGCCTCGCCGAGCAGCTCGCCGGCGCCGCGAATCTCCAGGTCGTGCGTGGCGAGGGCGAAGCCGGCGCCGAGCTCCTCCATCGACTCGATCGCCTCGAGCCGCTTGGCCGCATCCGCGCTCAAGGCGCGCCGCGGCGGGGCCACGAGGTAGGCGTAGGCGCGGTGATGCGAGCGCCCGACCCGACCGCGCAGCTGGTGCAACTGGGCGAGTCCCATGTGATCGGCGCGGTTGATGATGATCGTATTGGCGGTCGGCACGTCGATGCCGCTCTCGATGATGGTGGTGCACAGCAGCACATCGAAGCGCCGATGGTAGAAGTCCACCATCAGCTGCTCCAGATCCCGCTCGCGCATCTGACCGTGGCCAATGCGCACGCTCGCCTCGGGAATCAGCCGCGCGAGGTCGGCGCCGGTCTTCTCGATGGTGCGGATCTCGTTGTGCACGAAATAGATCTGACCGCCGCGGCGCAGCTCGCGCAGCACCGCTTCGCGCACCGTCGGGCCGTGCCATTCGATGACGAAGGTCTTGATCGCCAGGCGCTGGGCCGGCGCTGTGGTGATCAGCGACAGATCGCGCAGGCCGCCGAGCGCCATGTTGAGTGTACGCGGGATAGGAGTGGCGGTAAGCGTCAACACGTGCACGTTGGCGCGCAGCGCCTGCAGGCGCTCCTTGTCGCGCACGCCGAAGCGCTGCTCCTCATCGACGATCAGCAGCCCGAGATCCTTGAACCGCGTGTGCGCGTGCAGCAGGCGGTGCGTTGCGATCACGATGTCGACGCTGCCGCGCTCGAGTCCCTCGAGCGCCGCCCGGGTCTCCTTGGCGTTGCCGAAGCGCGACAGGCCTTCGATGCGCACCGGCCAATCGGCGAAGCGGTCGCGGAAGTTGGTCAGATGCTGCTGCGCCAGCAGCGTCGTCGGGGCAAGCACCGCCACCTGCTTGCCCGACTGCACCGCGGCGAACGCCGCGCGCATGGCCACCTCGGTCTTGCCGAAGCCCACGTCGCCGCAGACGATGCGGTCCATGGGCCGCTCGCTGTGCAGATCCGCGAGCACCTGGGCGATCGCCTGGGACTGATCGAGCGTCTCCTCGAAGGGAAACGCCGCGGCGAACGCGCGGTAGTCGGCGTCGTCGACCGCCAGCTTCACGCCCCGCTGCGCCTTGCGCCGCGCATACAGATCGAGCAGCTCAGCGGCGATGTCGCGGATCTGCTCGGCGGCGCGCTTGCGGGCCTTGGCCCATTGATCGGTGCCGAGCTTGTGCAGCGGGGCGTTTTCGTTCGCTGCGCCCGTGTAGCGTGCGACGAGATGCAGCGACTGCACCGGCACGTAGATCCGATCGCCACCCTGGTATTCCAACACCAGGAACTCGCCGGCCTCGCCGGCCACCTCCATCGGCTGCAGCCCAACGTAGCGGCCGACGCCGTACTGCTCGTGCACCACGGGTGCGCCAGGGTTGAGGTCCTGCAGGTCGCGCAGTATGGCTTGCGGATCGATCGCGGCCCGCGCGCGCCGCCGCTCCTGGGGGGCGCGTGCCCCGAACAACTGCGATTCGGCGATCACCGCGAGCGGCGGGTCGCTCACCCAGAGGCCGGCGAGATCGGGCGCCACGGTGAGCGCGAGCGGCGCGCGCGCCGCCAGGAAGGCTGGCCAGTCGGCGACCGGCTCGACGGGATGCCCGTGGGCGCGCAGCTGCTCGAGCAGCACCTCGCGCCGGCCGGGTGAATCGGCCGTGATCAGCGCTCGGCCGCCGAGTTCATCGAGGAAGGCATCCAGGCGCGCCAGCGGCCGTTCGGTGCGCGAGTCGATGCGTAGATCGGGTGGCTCGCGGGTTGCGAACACGCGCTGCCCGTCCTCGGTCGGCTGCCGTGGGCCCTCGAGCACCACCGAGGCGAACCGCTCGAGCTCGGTGGCCAGCGATTCGGGCCCGAGAAACAGCTCCGCGGGCTCGAGCACCGGCCGCTCGATATCATGGCGCCGGTCCTCGTAGCGCGACTCGATCTGCCGCCAAGCCTGCTCGAGGGCGGCCGGCAGGGCCGGATCACGGACGATGACGGCGTTGGCGGGCAGATAATCGAACAGCGTCGAGGTTTGCTCGAAGAACAGCGGCAGGTAGAACTCCACGCCCGCCGGCGCGACACCTTCCGAGACGCCGCGATAAATGCTCGATCGGGTCGGGTCACCCTCGAAGCGGGTACGGAAGCGCCGGCGGAAATCTTTGATGGCCTCGGCATCGAGCGGCAGCTCCCGCGCCGGCAACAGCTGGACGCGCTCGATGGGCTGCACCGAGCGTTGGGTGTCGGGGTCGAAGCTGCGGATGGCCTCGATCTGCTCGCCGAACAGGTCGACGCGCAGCGGTTCGGGAGCGCCCATGGGATAGACGTCGAACAAGGAGCCGCGCACGGCAAACTCCCCGGGACTGCGCACCTGACCGACACTGGCGTAACCGGCCGCGATCAACCGCGCGCGGAACGGCTCCAGATCGAGTGTTTCTCCGCGCGCGAACTGAAACGCGCGCGCCTGCACGTATTGCTGGGGGGGCAGGCGCTGCATGAGCGTATCGACCGTGACGATCAGGCAGCCGTGGCGCACCCGCGGCAGCTCGTAGAGCGTGCGCAGACGGTCGGACACGATATCCGGGTGGGGAGAGAACAGATCGTACGGCAGCACTTCCCAATCCGGGAAGGTGAGCCGCGGCACCCGCGCATCGGCGAAGAAGGCGAGCTCGGCGCTCAGGCGCAGCAGTTGCCGCGCCGCGTCGGTCACGACCACGTAGAGCTTTTCGTCGGCGCGCGCGGCCTCCGCCAGCGCGAGCGCCGCTGCGCTCCCATGTAGGTTGTGCCAGCGCAGGTGTCGCCTGAGGGCACCTGGTACGGGCGGATCGAGAACGTTCAAACCGCGACCGGGACTTCCGTAACCTCAGCGCGCCCCGCAGCCGGCACGCAGAAAATGTCGATGGTGCGGCTACGCCCACGCAGCTGCATCGGTGGCAGGGGCGTGGCGCCGACGTCGACCCCAAGCGCATCCAGGGACTGCTTGATGGCGTGCGAGAAGAGCATTTCCCCGGCGCGCGCGCGCTGGCAGAGCCGGGCCGCCACGTTGACGGTGTCGCCGATCAGCGTGTAGCTCATGTATGAGCTCGAGCCGATATTGCAGGCGACGACGTCGCCCTCATTGATGCCGATACCGAGACCGGCGTCGATATCGAAGCGGCTGTGCCAGGATCCGGCGAGCAGCGCAAAGCAGTCGAGCATCTCCTGGGCGGCGCGTACGGCGCGGCCGGGACTGTCGGGCTGCTCGAGCGGCACTCCGAAACCGAGCATGAGGCAGTCGCCGGCGAGATGGAAAACCGTGCCGTCGTGGCGCAGCGTGATCTCCGTGAGCAGCGAGAAGTACTCGTTCAGCAAGGGGACCACCTGACGCGGCTCGAGCCGCTCGGACAGGCTCGTGAAGCCGCGCAGATCGGCGAACAGCACCACCGCGTGCGTGCGCAGGTCGTCCGCGGAGAGCAGCGTCTCGCGCAGCTGGACGTCCTCGAGGATTCGCTCGGCAAGCTGCGGCGAGACGTAGCGGCGCACCGCCCGGCGCAGCACTTCCTCGCGGCGGCGGATCTCGCCATGCAGGTGCGCCTGTGCCAGCTCCCGCCGCACGGCGCCGGCGCGGATCAGCTCTTCGATGCCGAGAGGATTATCCAAGGCCACGGGGGTTTATCCGATCATTCTTCTGATGAAGCTGAGCCTACCATAATCCAGCCGCCATGCGTCGCCACTCCCCGACATCCGCCGGGGGCGGGCCGGCCCGGCTCGCGCCGGCCACTCCATGGAGTTGTCGGCACCGCGGTCGTGCGACTTGAATTGCGTTCGCGGAGCTAGTTCGCCGTCGGCGGATGCACCACGGCGTGGATGACGCGCGTGTACTCGAAGTAGACGCTGAAATCCCGGTAGTCCCAGCGCGTCATGGGCGGATGCCCGATGGCCGGGTAGCGTTTCGCGGGGGCGCCGAAGATGCGCACCACCTGCTGCATGGTCTGCCCCCGGTGCGGGTGCGGCACCGTCGTCGGGGCGATTTGCACGTGGCCGTCGACGACCACTGTTTCGGCCGCCGCCGTGGCGCACACCGCGCAAGCGATCAGTACTGCCAAGAGAGTTCGGGTGCGCATGTTCTGACCTCCGTTTTGACTATACACCCGGGAGCATTCTGTCAAAGCGGGCGAGCGGCACGGCGGGGCGAAACTGTGACGCGCCGCAAGCGGCTCAGGCGCCCGGGAATATGGTTAAATCGCCCGATGTTTCAGCCACTGTCGTTGTTCGTGGGCTGGCGCTACGTGCGCGCCCGCTCGCATAAGTTCTTCGTCTCATTCATCACCTGGACGTCGCTGGCCGGGGTTTGCGTGGGCGTGGCGGCGCTGATCGTCATTCTGTCGGTGATGAACGGGTTCGAGAGCGATCTGCGCCAGCGCCTGCTGGCGCTCGATTCCGACGCGCGCGTGGTGGTCAATCCCTCGGCCGAGACCGCCAGTCCGCCGACGCCGGCGCTCTGGCAGCGCATTGCGCGGCTGGCGCGCGCCAGTCCGGGCGTGGTGGGCGTGGCGCCGTTCGTGCAGTCCCAGGCGCTCGCGGTGCGCACCCCGCAGATGCTGCCGGTCCTGCTGCGCGGCATCGATCCGGCGGCCGAGCCGTCGGTGACCCGACTGCGGCAGGTGAGCACTGCCGGCTCGCTCGGCCAGCTCAAACCCGGCAGCGGGCGGGTGATCATCGGGGAGGTGATCGCCCAGGAATTGGGGCTGGAACCGGGCGATACGCTGACGTTGCTCATCCCCGCGATCGGGCCGGGCGGCCTGCCGCAGCCGACGCTGCATCGCTTCACGGTGGCCGGCCTGTTCTCGATCGGGCTCGCCGACAAAGACGCGATGTTGGTGTTCGCCAACATCGCCGACGTGCGCGCGCTGTTACCCGGCGGTGGACTCGATCAGGGACTGCGCCTGCGCTATCGCGACCCGCTCGATGCCCCGAGCATCTCGGCGCGGCTGCGCGCGCGGCTACCCAAGGGCTTCCAGGTCATCGACTGGACGCAGGAGAACGCCGCGTACTTCCGCGCGATCCGCATGGAGAAGATAATGATGTCGCTGATCCTGCTGCTGATCGTGGCGGTGGCCGCATTCAACATCGTGGCCATGCTGGTGATGGTGGTCACCGACAAGCGCACGGACATCGCGATCCTGCGCACCTTCGGGCTCTCGCCGGGGAGGGTGCTCGCGATCTTCCTCGTCCAGGGGCTGACCATCGGTTGGCTCGGCGTGGCGCTCGGGGTCGGACTCGGGCTGACGTTGGCTTACCATGTCAATGCCGTGGCGGGCTTCCTCGAGCATACGTTCGGCTTTCAGATCTTCAACTCCAGCGTTTACTACATCACGGCCATCCCAGCGGTGGTGAAATGGAGCGACGTGGTGGCAATTGGCGCCGCGGCGCTGACTCTGACGGCCGCGGCGACCGTCTATCCGGCGATGCGCGCGGCACGAGTCGCGCCGGCCGAAGCGCTGCGGTACGAGTAGGCCGATAATGTTCCGCTCCTATGAGTGGCTGATCGGGATCCGCCACCTGCGCTCGTCCCACCGCCGCGGCTTCGTGTCGTTCGTGGCCGTGATGTCGGTGTGCGGCCTGGCGCTCGGGGTGGCCACCCTGATCGTGGTGCTCTCGGTGATGAATGGTTTCGGCAGCGTGCTGCGCGGGCGCATCCTCGATGTCACCGCGGATGCGACTCTGATGGGACTGCAGGGCAGCACCGCGCACTGGCGCTCACTCGAGCGGCGGGTGCTCGCGCACCGACACGTCGAGGCCGTGGCTCCCTATATCGAGCAGCAGGCGCTGCTGACCCATGGCGATTACATTGCCGGCGCCTCGGTACGCGGCGTGCTGCCGAAACAGGAGGCACGGGTCACGGCGCTGGCGCGCCGGCTCGAGCAGGGCAGTCTCCGGGCGCTGCGCGCCGGCCGGTATCGGGTGATCCTGGGGGTCGATCTGGCCCGCGCGCTGCACGTGCGCCCGGGCCAATCGGTGGTGTTGATCGCGCCCGAGGGCATCGCCACGCCCGCCGGGCTGATGCCGCGTATGCGCCGCTTCCGCGTCGCCGGGGTCTTCGACTCGGGCATGTATCAATATGATCGCGAGCTGGCCCTGATCAATCTCAGCGACGCGGCGCGGCTGTTCGCACTGCCGGCGGGGCGGGTGACCGGCCTGCGGATGCGGTTCACCGATCCCTGGCGGGCCGGGCCCGAGGTGCGCCACATCGCTTATACCCTCGGTGGCGCCGGCTATTACGTCAGCGACTGGACCGATCATCTGGTCAATTTCTTCCGCTCCATTCAGATCACCAAGTCGATGATGTTCGTCATGCTGTCGATGATCGTGGCGGTGGCGGCATTCAACATCGTGGCGACCCTGGTGATGATCGTGAAGGAAAAGCAGGCCGACATCGCCATTCTGCGCACCCTCGGCGCCGCGCCCGGCAACATCATGCTGGTGTTCGCCATCCAGGGCCTGCTGATCGGGCTGGCCGGCACGCTGCTCGGGGCCGGCCTCGGGATCTTCATCGCGCACCATCTGCAGGGTCTGGTGGCGTTGCTCGAGCGGGTGCTGCACACCCAGTTTCTCAATCCCAAGGTGTATTACATGAGCGAGCTTCCAGCCCAGGTGCACACACTCGACGTGCTGCGCGTATGCGGCGTCGCGTTCCTGCTGTGCGCGCTGGCGACGATCTATCCGGCCTGGCGGGCCGCGCGCACCGCGCCGGCCGAGGCGCTTCGCCATGACTGAGGCGGTGCTCGAGGCGCGGCAGGTGAGCCGCACGTTCGTGGAAGGCTCGAGCACGCTCGAGGTCCTACGGGCAGTGGCGCTCGCGGTGGGCGTCGGCGAGCGGCTCGCCATCGTCGGGGCTTCCGGCTCGGGCAAGACGACACTGCTGCAGATTCTCGGCGGGCTCGATCGTCCGACCCGGGGCGAGGTGCTGATCGACGGCCGCGACATCCACCAGTTGAGCGAGCGCGAGCGTGGTGCGCTGCGCAACCGTACGCTCGGGTTCGTCTACCAGTTTCACCATCTGCTGCCGGAGTTCTCGGCTTTGGAAAACGTGGCAATGCCGCTGCTGGTGCGCCGTACCCCGGTGGCCGAGGCGCGCGCCGAGGCGCGCGCGCTGCTCGAGCGGGTGGGACTCGGGGAGCGGCTCACGCATCGGCCGCACCAACTCTCGGGCGGGGAGCGCCAGCGCGCGGCCGTGGCGCGGGCGCTGGTGACGCAGCCGAAGATCGTGCTCGCCGATGAGCCCACCGGCAATCTGGATGGGGCCAATGCCACGGCGGTTTTCAACCTGATGCTCGAGCTGAACCGGGAACGCGGCACCAGTCTGATCGTGGTGACTCACGATACCCGCCTCGCGGCGCGCATGGATCGAGTCTACGAGCTCGAGGACGGGCGGCTGCTCGAGCGGTCGGCTACAGCGCCGCCAAGTGGCGTAGATGGCGTGTCCGATAATGCCGCGTAACCTGCCAGCGCCACAGCAGCTTCAGGCCGAGCCACCCCGCGAGGCCGGCCAGCACCGAGCAGATCAGGCAGCCGAGCAGGAACGGCTTCCACAGCGGTCCGAGGCCGTACTGCACCCAGTGCCAGCTCAGCTGAAAGTGGAAACGCTGCGGCGGCTGCCGCAGCGCGAGCGCGCCGACCCGGTACGCAAGGTAGTAGATCGGCACCATCGTCAGGGGATTATTGATCAGGAAGATGGTCCCGATGATGGTCGGCACGTTCAGTCGCCAGGTCAGCGCCGTCACGCCCGCCGTCAGGGTGTGGATGGGCAGCGGAATGAAACAGATCGCGAGTCCCGTGCCGAAGGCTCCGGCGACCGAGCGCCGGTGCACCGCCCACAGCCGCGGGTCCATCAGCCGGTCGCCGAACACCCGCAGCACCTTGTGCCGCTGGATGTGGTGAGGTTTGGGCAGAATTTTCTTGAGCGAGCGCCGCAGCATGGCGGGCCGACTGTACCATGCCGTTACGGTCGCGGTCGGTGCGGCCGTGCGTATCGGCGCTCGGCGCTCTCCGGTATGATGCGCCCGGATTACACCAACGGGGCCTATTGATGTGGGAAATCGTGCGGGCGGGTGGCCCGCTGATGTGGCCGATCATATTCTGCTCGATCGTCGCCGCGGCGATCGTGCTCGAGCGGCTGTGGACGTTGCAGGATCGGCGCGTGTTGCCCCGGGAGCTTCCGCAGAAGGTCTGGCAGCTGATCGAGGCCGGACAAGTCACTGACAAGGTCATCGCCGCCCTGGAGCAGCACTCGCCCCTCGGCCGGCTGCTGGCCGCGGGACTGGCCAATCGGCACCGGCCGCACGACATTCTGATGGAACGTCTGGAGGACGCCGGACGGCACGTGGTGCACGAGCTCGAGCGCTTCCTCAACACCCTCGGAACGATCGCGGGGATCTCCCCGTTGCTGGGGCTGCTCGGCACCGTGACCGGCATCATTCGCGCGTTCGATGCGATTCAGGCTGCCGGCATGGGCAGTCCGCGCACACTCTCCGGCGGCATCGCCGAGGCTCTGGTGTGCACCGTCGCGGGACTGTGCGTGGCCATTCCCTCGCTCATCGCCTACCGCTACCTGCGGGGCAAGGTCGAGGGCATCGTCGTGGAGATGGAGAAGCACGCCGTGCGCATGGCCGATGCCCTCGAGGCGGCCGCGAACCTCGACCCGGCGGGCGCCGGCCCGCAATCCGGCGCGGGCGAGCCGGACGCCTCGCCCGAGGGTCGGGCGGCGCGAGTGCCGGCGGCCGGCCGGCCGCTGCTGCGCAGTTCCTCCTGAGCGGTCGATGAAGCTCAATCCGCGGCGCCACGAGGAGCCGGAAATCAACGTGGTGTCGTTGATCGACGTGGTGCTGCTGCTGGTGGTGTTCTTCATGCTCTCGACGCATTTCACCCGCGAGGGGCGGCTGCGCGTGCAGTTGCCGCGCGCGAGCGCGGTGCCCGCCGCCCGCGGCCGGCCCAAGGCGGTGGTGGTGACGGTGACCGAGAACGGCGACTACCTGGTCAACGGCCGCGAGCTACTCAATAACAGCCCGGACACTCTGCGCGCGGCGCTCGCGGCCGAGCCGGCCGCAACGCGCAACGATACCGTGCTGATCCGCGCCGATGCTCGATCGACCCAACAATCGGTGGTCACGGCAATGGACGTGCTCGGCGAGCTCGGCTTCGTCAAGCTCGACATCGCCACCATAAAGGCCCGGGCCGAGGGCGGCTCGTGAGCCGCGACCGCGGCGATGAGGAGCGTGAAGCGGCGCGCACCTACCGGCGGCTGCTTGGTTATGTGAAACCGTACAAGGGCGCCTTCACGCTCGGCATCCTGGGCGGGGTGGTGTACGCCGGGAGCTCGAGCGCCCTGGTCGAGCTCGCCCGGAAAGTCGGTGGCCTGCTGCATCATCCGCAAGCGGGCCTGATCGTGTGGTTGCCGGTCGCGCTGGTGGTGCTGTTCGTGGTGCGCGGGATCGGCAATCTCATCCAGACCTATTTCATGGGCTATGCCGGGCGGGCCGTGGTCAAGCGCTTGCGCGGCGAGGTGTACGAGCGGGTGCTCGACCTGCCGGTCGCCTTCTATGACCGTCAAGCGGTCGGCTCGCTGCTGTCGCGCTTGACGTACAACTGCGAGCAGGTCGGGCGGGCGGCGACCAGCTCGGTCGTTACTCTGGTGCGTGCCGGTCTGATCGTGATTTCTCTGATCGGCTGGATGGTCTGGATCAGTTGGCGGCTGACACTGATCTCACTGGTGGTGGGACCGCTGGTCATCTGGCTGATCGCGCTGATCAACCGACTGTTCCGTCGCTATGGCCGGCGCATCCAGCACTCGATGGAGGATGTCACGCGCCTGGCCAAAGAGAGTTTCGAGGCGCCGCGCCTGGTGAAGGTATACGGGGCGCAGGCGCATCTGGCGGCGCGGTTCGAGACCGTCAATGAGCACAATCGCCGCTCGAACATGAAGTCCATCCTCACCTCGGGGCTCGCCAACCCGGTGGTGCAGTTGGTGAGCGTGCTCGGCGGGGCATTCGTGCTCGGACTGGCGATTCACGCCGCGGTGGACGGCAGCATGAGCGCCAATAACCTGGTGGGCTTCTTCGCCGCGCTGGGCATGATGGGCCAACCGTTGCGCGAGGTGATCAGCCAGTTTGGACCCCTGCAGCAGGGCGTGGCCGCCGCGCAGAGCCTGTTCGTATTGCTCGATGAGCCGCAGGAGGTGCGCGCCGGCGACTATCGGCCCGAGCGCGTCCGCGGCGAGGTTGAGTATCGGGAGGTCGGTTTCAGCTATGCGCAGGGATCCGGGTCGGCGCTGCGCGCGGTGTCGTTCGAAGTCCCCGCGGGCAGCAGCCTGGCGATCGTCGGGCGCTCCGGCAGCGGCAAGTCGACTCTGGCGGGTCTGCTGCCGCGTTTCTACGACGTGACCACCGGCTCGATCCGCATCGACGGCAGGGACATCCGTGAATTCGATCTCGAGGCGTTGCGCCAGCAGATCGCCGTGGTCACCCAGGAAGTGACGCTGTTCGATGACACGATCCGCAACAACATCGCGTTCGGCCGGGCAGTGCCCGAGGAGGCGCTGCTGCGGGCGGCCGAGGCGGCTCACGTGCTGGAGTTCACCACCGCGATGCCGGCGGGTCTGGATACTCTGGTGGGCGACCAGGGCATCCTGCTCTCGGGCGGGCAGCGCCAGCGTATCGCCATCGCGCGCGCGCTGCTGAAGGATGCGCCGATTCTGATTCTCGATGAAGCGACCTCGGCCCTCGACACCGAAGCGGAGCGGCATATTCAGGCGGCGCTCGCGCAACTGATGCGTAACCGCACCACCTTCGTGATCGCCCACCGCCTCTCGACGGTCGAGCAGGCCGACCGCATCCTCGTGCTCGATGCCGGCGCGGTGGTCGACAGCGGCACGCATGCCGAGTTGCTGGCGCGCGGCGGCTTGTACGCGCAGCTGTATCGTCTGCAGTTCAGCGACTGAGCCGCTATGCAGCAGTGGCTGAACCGCCGTTGGTACGAGTCCCGGGGCTCGTTCCCGGGGCTGGCGCCGCTCGCCTGGCTGTACGGCATCGCCGAGAGCCACCGGCGGG
>DAHXNE010000096.1 GCA_027366635.1 Gammaproteobacteria bacterium
TCCACCGAGTGGTGCTTGCCGTCGTAGACCGTCACGCGGATGTCCTGGAGCGGAAAGCCGGCGAGCGCCCCTTCGGTCAGCACCTGCCGCACACCCTTCTCCACCGCCGGAATGAACTGCCCGGGAATCGCTCCGCCGGCCACCTCGTCCAGGAATTCGAAGCCCGCCCCGCGCTCGAGCGCCTCGATGCGCAGAAACACCTCGCCGAACTGACCGGCTCCACCGGTCTGCTTCTTGTGACGGCAATGCCCCTCGGCCGCGCGCGTGATCGTTTCGCGATACGGAATGCTCGGCGGATGGGTGCGCACGTGCACGCCGTAGCGCTCGCTCATGCGCTCGAGCAGCACGCGCAGATGCAGCTCGCCCGCCCCGTAAAGCACCGTCTCGTTCAGCGCGGAGTGCCGCTCGATGCGCAGGCCGGGATCCTCGCTGGCAAGCTTGTGCAGCGCATCGGCCAGGCGCTGCTCGTCCCCGCGACGCACCGGCTCGATGGCCAGTCCCTGCATCGGCGGCGGCAACACGACGGGCTTCAATTGATAATGGTCCTGCTCGTGCGAGTCGCGCAACACGACGTCGCGATGCAATTCCTCCACCTTGGCCAACGCGCAGATGTCCCCCGGAATCGCCGCGGGGATCTCCCGGGTATCCTTGCCCATCAGACGGTACAGATGGGCAACCTTGAAGGACTTGCGGGCCTCGCCGGCGAACAGCTGGCTCCCCGCGCGGATCGTGCCCTGGTGCACGCGCACCGTGGCAAGCTTGCCGACGTAGGGATCGACCGTTATCCGGAACACGTGCGCGACGACATGCCGATCCGGATCGGGCCGCACCGTGACGCGCCGCGGCGCACCGTCCTCGCCGGCGAGAAACGGGGGCGCGGTGCCCTCGGCCGGGTTGGGCATCAGCCGCTCGATGATCTCGAGCAATTCCGCGACCCCGACGCCGCTGTCCGCCGAGGTGAAGCACACCGGCACCAGGTGTCCCTCGCGCAGCGCCTGCTCGAACGGCGCGTGCAGCTGCTGGCTGCTCAGCGCCTCGCCCTGCTCCAGATACAGTGCCATCAGACGCTCATCGAGCTCCACAACCTGATCGACGATCTGCGTATGCGCCGCCTCGATGGCCGAGAAATCCACGGCGCCGGGCTCGGGCGCGAAGAAGCAATCCCGAACCGCCGCGCCGTGCCCGGCGGGCAGGTTGAGCGGCAGGCATTCCGCTCCAAACAGCGTGCGCAGCCGCTCGAGCACCCCCTCGCTGTCGGCCTCCCGACTGTCGATCTTGTTGACGATCAGCAGACGACCGAGCCCGCGGTCACGGGCGAAGGTCATCAGCCTCTGCGTCACGGCATCTGGTCCCGTGACCGCGCTCACGACCACGCCCACGGCCTCCACGGCCTCCAGAGCCGTGAGCGTGCGCGCCAGAAAATCCGCATAGCCGGGGGTGTCGAGCAGATGCACGCGTGTGCCCTGGTGCTCGAAGGTGAGCACCGCCGGATCGAGGGAATGCCCGAGCGCGCGCTCCTGCGGATCAAAATCCGACACCGTGGTGCCCCGCTCGAGCGAGCCCTTGGCGCGAATCGCACCGGCTTGCAGCAGCAGACTTTCCGCCAGCAGCGTCTTGCCCGCGCCCGCCGCGCCGACCAGCGCGAAGTTACGGATGTTCCTGTGGTCCATGGCCTAGGCCCCCCGCGGATCATCGAGGATCGGGGCAGGGTACTCCCGCCCAGCGGGCCGCGCAAAAACACCGGGCGCTACGGCGCGGCGATCTCCAGCGCCCGCCCCTCGGCGTCGATGGTGTGCAAGCGCACCGGCCGGCGCCAGATGCGGTACAGATACTCGAGCACTTTGCGGCCGCGCTCCAGGTCCAGGCCGCGGCCATCCGCCGCATGATCGTGCGACAGCTCGAGCGTGCCATCCACCTGCACCTTCTCGACCAACACGGTGGGCGCGCCGAAATTGTACTTCGGCGCGAGAATCGCCTCGCGCAGCCCGTTGACGTCCTCCTCGAGCACCCTGATCCTGCCGTCGCGGGCGCGGTAGCGGAACAATCCGAGCTCCGCGGCCAACTCGCGGGTCAGATGATTGCGGATGAACCCAAAATCGTCGTCCTCGGCACGGATGGCGAAGGCCGCCGCCAGGCCCTCGGCCGCAACGATGTGCTCCCAGATCGCGAAACCGAGATGGTAGGGATTGAGCCCGAGCGCGACCTGTTGATCGGCGGCCACGGGGCGCACCACATCGGAGTGGCACTTGATCGCATCGAGGTAGGCTTGCTGCGGAATGAACTCCGCCTCGCGCAGCAGCCGGGCGTGCCAGTACGATGCCCAACCCTCGTTCATGATCTGCGTGGCGAACACCGGATAGAAATAGAACGATTCCTCGCGCACCGCGAGGAAGATATCCCGCTCCCAGCTCTCGAGTGCCGGGGCATATTGCGCCACGAACCACAACAGGTCGCGCTCCGGATGCGGCGGCACCGGAGCGCGCCGCCGATCTGGCGTGCCCACGCGGGCCGACGCGCTCTCCAGCGCCGCGAAGCGCCGGCGGAAGGCATCGTCGGCCAGGGTCTTCGGCGGCTCGGTGTACTGCGGGTACTGCGGCCGCCGCACGGACTGATCGATGTCGATATGCTGCTCGAGCGCGAGCGCCGCATCGAGTACCACCTCGACACGCTCCAGGCCGTGCGTGTCGATTGCCTGTTGAATCTGGCGCGCATGCTGCGCCGCATGCTCGACGATGCGCTCGCTCACCTGCCCCTGGCAGCGCTGAAACAGCAGGTTGTTGCGCGAGAAATCCGCGTGCCCCAACACGTGGGCCGTCACCAGCACATTTTCCGCCAGACCGTTGCCGGCGGCGAGATAGGCATGACCGGGATTGCCGGGGAAGACCACCTCGAACAGCCGCGAATGCCCCATATGCCGCTGGATGAGCTGATAGATGTAGCGTACGCCGAAGGACCAGTGCGGCATGCGCACCGGCAGGCCGTACACCGCCAGCTCCATCATGAACGAATCCGGGACGGCTTCGAACTCGACGGGATGGAAACGCAATCCGGACTCGCGCGCGAGCTGCTCGATCCGCGCGGTGTAATCCCGCCACTCCATGGCGCTCACCCGCCCGCCGCGCGCGCCGGGTCCTGCGCCGTGAAGAACTGCCGGATCGCGCTCCACACGTCATCGAAATCGGCCAGCCCGCAACTGCCGACGTTTGCGCCCGCCGTGGACAGATCCGCGAACAGCCGGCCGGTCTCGGTATCGAGGTGGCGCGAGAGGCCGGCCGCCACCTCGACGTAGCCGCAGAAACAGGCCCCGCCCGCGAGCGCCGCAAGCGCGGCCCGGGCCTGCTCGGTGTCCGCGACGGCATTGTCGCCGTCGGAGGCATAAAAGAGATAAACGTTGAAACTCTGCGCATCGAACCGCTCGTGCAGGATCTCGCTCACCTTGCGCAGCCCGCTCGAGGCCACCGTGCCGCCCGTCCCGCTGACCTGGAAGAATTCCGCTTCGGTGAACTCCCAGGCCTGCGTGGTGTGCGCGACGAACACCGTCTCGAGCGTACGGTACTCGCGCCTCAGTCCCTGCGCCGCCCAAAAGAAGAATGACTTGGCGAGCTGGCGGTCGCGTTCGGACATGCTGCCCGACACATCGAGCAGAAAGAACACCACCGCGCGCACGGCCGGCCGGCGCCGCAGGGCGAGCTGCCGAAAGCGCAGATCCTCGTCGGTGAACGTCGGCACCGCGCCCGGTGTTCCACGGCGCTTGACCAACTCCTTGAACGAGCGACGCCGATCGAGCCGCGAGCGCGCGCCACGCCGATCCCAACCCTGACGCGTCCATTCCTGCTCTTGCGACGGTCCGCTGCGGGGCGTGAGATTCGGCAGGCGCATCTCCTCCCACAGCCACTCGACGATATCGTCGATCTTGAACTCCAGCAGCAACTGCACCTCGCCCTCGCCCACCCCGCCCGGACCCTTGCCGCCGGCCGAACGCGTCCGGCCAGGGTCCTCGAACACGTCACCGGGCTTGGCCTCGCCCTGGCCGACACCCTGGCGCTCCTCGGCCGAGCGCAGCCGGAAACGATAGTGCTCGAACATGCGCACCGGCACGCGCACCGTGCGCGCACCGCCGCTGATCAACTCGCCGCCCGCCACGGCCTGCGGCAGATGCCGCCGCACTGCCTCGCGGACCTTCTCATCATGACGCAGCCAGTCACGGGCGCCGCGTGAGAACAACTCGTACCATTTGGCCCCATCCGTGGGCGTCTGCGAACCGCTGTCCCCGCCCATACCGGCCGCTACTCCTGCGCAAGCAGCGTGGTGACGTAACTCAGCGCCTCTTTGGCGCTGTGCTCATCGTAGCCGTACTCGCTGATCAGGCGCTGCTGCACCACGGAAATCTTCTGCTTCGCCTCCTCGTCCGGGCGTGCCGCCGAGGTCACCAGCCGCAGCACGTCGCGCCGCTCTTCGAACAGGTACTGCTCGATCGCCTCACGCATGCGTGCGTGGCTGGCGAGCTTGAACTTCTCGCCGGCTTTGAAGGCCACCATGGCCTTACGCACGACTTCCTGGCGAAACGACATTTTGCCCGAATCCGACACCTTTATCTTTTCCTCCACGGAGCGCAGAAAGCGCTCGTCCGCCGGCCGGCTCTCCCCGGTGATCGGATCGGTGACCTGCCGGTGATCGAGCGACGCCTCCACTTCGTCGAGGTATTTCTCCAGCAGCTGCTGCGCCTCCTCCTCGAACGAGGCGAACATCGCCCGATGCACGTCCTCCTTGACCCAGCGGTTGTAGAATTCCTTGCGCGCCGTGACCAGATGGTCGATCCACGCCTTCTTCTGTTTCGCCTCCATGCGGGCATCGCTCTCGATGCCGTCCTTCAGCGCCAGCAGCAGATCCATGCTGGTGAGGCTGCGCGTCGTGCCGCGCGTGATGGCCGTGGAGATGGCGTTGATGACGAACCGGGGGCTGACCCCGGTCAGCCCTTCGTCGGGGGACTCCGCGCGCAGCCGCACCGCCTCGGTCTCGGTTGCGCCCTCGATCGCCTCGCCGGCGTACAACCGCAGCTTCTTGGGGACGTCGAGACCTTCGCGTTCCGGCCGCGTCAGACGGGTCAGGATGGCGAACACCGCGGCGAGCTTCAGGACGTGCGGATCGAGGTGCACGTCGCGGAACGCCGGCGCGCCGGAGACGAGCTTCTGGTAGATGCGCGCTTCCTCCCGGTACGACAGCGCATACGGCACCTTGATGATCACCATGCGGTCGAGCAGCGCCTCGTTCTCCTTCTCCTGCAGGAAGCGGTGGAATTCCGCGAGGTTGGTGTGCGCCAGGACGGTCTCATCGAGATGAATGAGCGGAAAGCGCGAGACCTTGACGTTCTTCTCCTGGGTGAGCGTGAGCAGCAGATAGAGGAATTCCCGCTTGACCTTGAGGATCTCGATCATCTCGAGCAGACCGCGGCTGGCGGCATAGACCGCCCCGGACCACGACCATGCGCGCGGGTCACCCTCGTCGCCGATCTGCGCCACCTTGGCGAGGTCCACCGAGCCCACCAGGTCGGCGATGTCGGCGGTGGTCGGATCGTGTGGCGCATAGGTGCCGATGCCCAAACGCGAGGCCTCGGAGAGAAAGATCCGCTCCACCGGAACGTTGACGAAGTCGCCCTCGAATTCGCGCTCGACGCAATCGCGCGCCCAGGGAGACAGCTCGCCCTGCACCGCCACGCCGTAGCGCTCACGGAATTCGGCCCGCAGGCTCGCCGGGATCAGGTTGAGCGGATTCTCGTGCACCGGCGAGCCCTTGATCGCGTACAGCGCGCCCGCTTCGGTGCGGCTGTATTCCTCCAGGCCGCGCTTCAGCAGAATCGCGAGGGTCGACTTCCCGCCCGAGGGCGGCCCAAGCAGCAGCAGCAGCCGGCGCCCGACGTCCGAGCCCCCGGCGGCCGCCTTGAAATACTCGACCCCCCGGGCAAGCGGCTCGTCGATACCGAACAGCTCGCGCTTGAACAGCGCGATGGCGTGCCCATCGCGTGCCGGCTCCTGCGGGCCCGCGCGGCCGCCGGGATCCAAGGTCTCCCCCTCACGCCGTTCGGCGGCGCGGGAATCCTCGGCCAGTTGCCCGTGCCAGCGCAGCATGTCCCAGATGTACTCGTGGCTGGTGCGCGCCAGGGCCGCCGGAGCGGCCGGCAGAATGTCGGCAAGAAACTGTCCGAAAGTGCCTTCCCAGTGCTGCGCGCGATGCAAGCGGCTGAAAGAGCTCAAGGATTCGATGAACGCGGTGTGATCGATGCAGGCGCCGTGCGGCGTCTGGTCGGGATAACTGGCACGTGATCGCATCGCCCTTACCTCCCGTTTGACAACGGCAGTGGCGGCCGTGAGTGCTGCGCCTGCGTCCGTCGGGACGCGGAGTGAACGCCTCGCCTGGCGCGATCGCGATCAAACTCGCGATTCCGCTGCCCCGCATTCACTAAGACGGCCGCAAAATCGATTCGTTCCGGGGTCACGGCACGCCGTGCGGCATCGCAAGACACCGCATTCGGCCGTGGTGCGCCGGTGCCGGCGGCACGCGCCGCGGCTTCGACGCCGCGCACACTTTGTCCCAGCGGCCCATCATCGGCCGCCTGCGCGGCGCTGTCGAGATTCCCGCGCGGCGCCGAGCCATGCCCGCTTGCGGCCCGCGCTGGGCGCTTGCGCACCGGCCCGCCCCGCGCGGGCCCGTCCTGCCCGACCGATTGCCCCGGCGCGCCCGACCCGCTCGAATTCTGTGAACGGCGACACTGCACGCCGGACCCACTGCGGGTCTGATGTGTTCAGCACGCCACGCAGTCTGGCGCGCCGCGCTGTCCTGCGGTCGAGGGCCAAACTCGGACCGGGGGGCCGTGCGCCGGTGGCGGCACCCTCAAAGAATCTGGAGACTGGTTGTGGCCCATCCCGCACCGAGTGAGTCTCGTGACTCCGCCAGCGAAGGCGCCGCCCCGGGCGTCACGCCAAGCGGCGCGCAGCGTCCGGCCGATCTGGCCGCGCTGACCACGCGCGACGATTTCCTGCTCGAGCTCGGGGAAATCCTCGGGGGGCGCGCCAGCGTCCATCCGGCGGACTCCCTCGAGGTGGCGATCGAGCATCTGGAGGGTGCCCGTGGCCGCCAGATTCTGGCGATCGATGCGCGCGAAACCGGTGATGTTCGCGCCAATGTCGAGCGCGCCGCCGGGCGAGTCGGGGCCGCCAAGATCCTCGTTTTCACCGAGACCGGCACGGAGAAGACCGTGGCGGCTGCGGTCAAGGGAACACCGGTCTTTGCGGTTCTGACGCTGCCGATGCAGACGGGGAAAACGAGCGCAGTCATCGACGCGGCGCTCTCGGACCTCGAGGCAGGCGACTCGTCCCCACGAGCGCCGCGGCCCGCGCCGCGCCGCGTGATACCCGAGCACCCCGGCTCACAGACCCCCGCAACGGGCAACGCCCGTCCCGAGCAACCCGCCGGCGGTCACGGCACACTGATCGCCGCGACGCTCGGGGTGCTCGTGGTGGTTTTGGGCGCCGGTGCGCTCTGGTGGCTGACGCGCACTCATCCGGCCGCCGTGGCGCCTGCCCGGACCGAGAGGACCGCGGCGGTGAAGTCCGCCGCGCTGGCGCGGCCCAAGGTCGACACCTCGATCGTGCGCGGGCGCGTCTCCGAGCTGCTCATCAAGGCCAGCCGGGCGATGTTCGAGCGGCACTTCACCGCACCGAAGGGAGCCAACGCACTGGTCTATTACCGCTCGGTGCTGGCCGTCGATCCCACCAACGCCGAAGCCCGCAACGGCCTGCAGCGGGTTGCCAACGTGCTGGTTTCGCGCTTCGGCGTTGATCTCTCGCGCCACCGATATGCCGGGGCGTCGCTCGCGCTGGCCACGTTGCAGCTGGCGGAGGCCGATAATCCCCATATCGGAGCCTTTCGCATCCAACTCGCGACCGCGCGCGTGGAGCAGGCGCTCTCGAGCAAGGGCACGCTCGCCGCGGCACCCGCCCTCATCGCCCAGGCCTTCCGCTGGGGGGTGCCGGCCGCGCAGATCAAAGCCTGGCAGGCCCAGCTGGCCACGCTGCGGCACGGGGAGCGGGTCAAACTCCTGGCGCAACGCCTCGAGAGGCGCATCAGCGCCGGCCGGCTCATCGGCGCGCACAGCGCCGAGTCTGCGCTCGCGAAGCTGCGCGTGCTCGCGCCCCGAGCGGCGCGCACCGCCGCCGCCGCGCAGGGGCTCATTGGCGCGCTGATCGGCCAGGCCCGGCAGGCTGGCCTGGCCGGACAGGCCGCCGAGCAGAATCAGTGGCTGAGCGCGGCCCGCTGGGCCGGTGCGACGTCGCAGCAGATCGACTCGGTGCAACAACAGGTCGTGCGTCTCGAAACGCACGCCGCCGAAGCGCGGCTGAACCGGCTGCTCGCGCAAGCCCGCGCCCGGCTCGCCAGCGGCGCGCTCATCGACCCTGCGCACGACAGCGCCGCGTATTACCTGAGCGTGATCGATGCGTCCCACCCCGATCCGGTGCAGCGCGCCGACGTCATCGCGCTGCGCGATCGGTTGGCGACCGCGCTCGTGGCACAGGCACAATCGGCCGCCCGCGCCGGGCAGCGCGCGACCGCGCGGGCTGATCTTGCCGCGGCGCGCCGCTGGGGCGCGCGCACCGCGGTTCTGGCCGCCCCCACCGCGCTCGCCGCCGAGCCCCCCGCCGCGCCCACGGCGGCGCAGCTGGCCGCGGTGGCCCGGCAGCTGCACCGCATACACTACGTTGCGCCCGCTTATCCGCAACGCGCGCTCGCGAGCGGCCTGTCGGGCGAGGTGACGGTGCAATACGTCGTCGACGCGCAGGGCCGTACCCGGCAGCTGCAGGTGATCAACTCCAGGCCCGGCGCCATCTTCAACCGCGCGGCGCTACGGGCGATCCGCCGCTGGCGCTATTCCCGGCCGCAATTCCGCGGCGAGCCGGTCAACGTGCCGGTGCGCACGGAAATCCGCTTCGTGCTCCCGAACTAGTCAGGTGGATCCCATGCAATCCTCAGGCGCTGATCGAGTCCGCCGGCTGCTCACCGCCGCAGCGGGGGCGCTGCTGGCCGCGCTGATGGCGCTGGTGCTGATCGTCGGCTTCCGGCTCGCCACACGAATCCGCGCCAACGTCGCATTGCTGCAGCGCGCGAGCCTCCTCGAGACCTACCCCTCGGCGCTCTCCCAGCAGCTGACGGCGCTGCGCGAACGGCTCGGCACGCTCGAATACACCGGCGGGGTTCACCAGGAACTCGCCGACTCGGTGGCCGGGTTCGATCGCAACCTGGCCGCGCTCGAGCGCCGGCCGGGGGTGGACCGGCCCGTGCTGCGCGCGGCGGGGCGGCTCTGGAAGGCCTACACGCCGGTCCTCGCGCCGGTGCTCGCTTATTCCGGCGAACCGTACTCGGACACCGATTTCGGCAGCTCGCTGTCGGTGAGCGGCAAGATCTATTACACACAGGTGCGCCGCGCGGAGCTGTTTGCGCAAAGCAGCGCCCCGGCGCTGCATCGGCGGCTCGCCGCCCTCAGTGCCGCGCTGCAGCAGCGCACCTCGAGCGCCGCCTCGCGGCTGCGATTGCTGCTGTCGGTCGGCGTGCTGGCGGTGCTGCTGCTCGGGGCGGCCGCGGCCTATCTGCAGCTCGCCCGCAGTCGCGGCGAGCGGGCGGCGCGCGCCGCCGAGGAGCAGACCCGCGACATCCTGCACACGGTGCGCGAGGGCCTGTTCCTGCTCGATGCCGACTATCGCATCGGCACGGTCTGGTCCCAGGCCCTGACCCACCTGTTCGGCCGCGAGGACTTCGCCGGCCTGTCGTTCGAGGAGTTGTTGCGCGACAAAGTCTCCCCCGCGACACTGGTCACCGCCACGAAATACATCAAGCTGCTGTGGGGCGAGCGCGCGCACGAGAATCTGATGAAGAGCATCAACCCGTTGGGTCAGCTCGAAGTGGTGCTGGACAACGGCCGGGGCGGCAAGGAAACCCACTATCTGCAATTCAACTTCCACCGCGTGGTGGGCCCGCAGGGCGTCAAGCACGTGCTGTGCACCGTCGCGGACATCACCTCGAACGTCATGCTGGCGCGCGAGCTGCACGAGGCCCAGGAGAGCGCCCACTCGCAGATCGACATGATGGTCAGCATGCTGCACTCCGATCCGCTGCAGGTGGGCGGGTTCCTCGATACCGCCGCCGCGGGCCTGAAGCACGTCAATGCCATCCTCAAGGAGCCTGCGCGCAGCCATGCGGAGTTCAGCAGGAAGCTCACCGGGCTGTCGCGCGAGCTGCATTCGATCAAGGGCGAGGCGTCGGCGCTGAATCTGATGAGCATCGCCCAGCGCGTGCATCATCTGGAGGACATGGTCGAGGAGCTCAAGGGCAAGAGCGAGCTCACCGGCAACGACTTCCTGCCCGTGGTGCTGAAGCTCGATGAGCTGTTGGCTCATCTGCGCGCGGTGCGCGAGGTGATCCTGCGCCTGAGCACGCTGAAGGACGGGACGCCCAGCCCCGAGGGCACCCTGAGCTCCCCGATCCTGCGCCTGAGGGAGCGAGCGAGCGGCGCGGAGGAGCTCGCCGCGACGCTGCAGGGACTGGCCCGCAAGCTCGCCGAGGATCACGGCAAGCCGTTCACGCTGAGCCTCGAGGGCCTCGAGGCCGTGCCGGCCGCCTACCTGCCCACGGTCAAAGACTGTCTCATTCAGATGTTGCGCAACGCCGCCGTGCACGGCATCGAGCCGGATGCGGTGCGCCGCGCCGGCTCCAAATCCGTCACGGGCCTGGTACGGGTGCAGTTCCGCCGCCTGGAGAGCGGCTGCGAGCTGGTGTTCGAGGACGACGGCGCCGGTCTCTCGCCCGAGACGCTGAAGGAGGCCGCCGTGCGCAAGCAATTGCTCACCGCGGAACAGGCGGCCGAACTCGACAACCGCTCGGCCCTGGCGCTGATCTTCAAACCCGGCTTCTCGACCCGCGCCGAGGTATCGATGGATGCCGGCCGCGGCACCGGCATGGACGTGGTGGCCAAGGCCGTCTATGCGCTCGGTGGACGGATCGGCGTGAGCACCCATCCGGGCCGTTTCACGCGCTTCAAGATCGCACTGCCCGCGCCCAGCCAGACCGCGGTCGCCTAGCGGCGGGAAGCGGCGCGCATGAGCAGCGACACTCCCCTCGATCGGCGGCCCGTGAAGCTGCTGATCGTCGATGACTCGAACATCGTGCGCCGGCGCATCGAGCGCTCCCAGCAGTTCGACGATCTGCAGGTGGTGGGAACGGCGGCCAACGGGTTCGAGGCGCTCGAGCTTGCCCGTCGCACCGACCCGGACCTGGTCACCATGGATCTCACCATGCCGCAGATGGACGGTATCGAATGCATCACGCGGCTGGTGAAACTCAAGCCCGGCCTGCGCATCCTGGTGATTTCGGCGCTCGCGGACAAGGCCACGGCGGTGGAAGCCATGGAGCGCGGCGCCAACGGTTTCCTCAACAAGCCGTTCAGCGACCGGCAGCTGAACGAAGCGATCGCCGAGCTGATGTATTGATCACGGCCACGCGAGCACCGGGAACCTAATCATGCTGCGGGAAGAGGAACTGAAGACCTTCGTCGAAGGCACGACCCGGTACTTCGAAGTGGCCGCGCAGCAGCCGGCCACGATCGGCTCGCCGTATCTGCTCGAGGGCGAGACCGCCATGCACGATTACACCGGCATGATCAACGTCAGCGGCAAGCGCGAAGGCGTCGTGTACTTCACCGCGCCGCGGGCGATGCTGACGGTGCTGCTGATGAAGATGCAGGAAAGCGACTTCAGCCACGAGAGCATGCGCGATCTGGTCGGCGAGGTCGCCAACACCATCTCGGGCAACGCGCGGCGCGATTTCGGGCATGACTTCGTCATATCGGTGCCGAGCGTGTTTGCCGGCGAGAAGCCCCAGATTCCACAGTCGCCCGGCGCCCGCGCCTTCGTCATTCCGATCCACTGGCGCAGTCACAGCGCCAAGCTGGTCGTGTCGCTCACCTGAGCGGCCCGGATCGGCCGCCGGCGCGCAAGCGCCCCCATCGACCGGCGGCGCTACCCGCCCGGACTGTCATCGCTGCGCAGCCGGTAGCCAAGACCGGCCTCGGTCACCAGGTAGCGCGGCTTGCGCGGGTCCGGCTCGATCTTGCCCCGCAGGTTCATGATGCACACGCGCAGACCGCGGCTGTCCCCGAGGCGCTCCGGTCCCCACACCTCGCGAATCAGCTGCGCTTGCGTGATGATCGCCCCGAGGTGGCGCGCCAGGCACTCGATCACCCGGTACTCGAGCGGCGTGAGGTGGATCTCGCCGGCCGCGCCGCGCGCCTCGCGTTTCTCCAGATCGATCTGCAGGGGCCCGAGGTTGAGCGCGCCCGTCTGCTCCGAGCCGCGTACGTTGCGCCGGAGCGCGGCGCGGACCCGCGCCAGCAGCTCCCGGGCGCTGAACGGCTTGGTGACATAGTCGTCGGCGCCGGCGTCGAGCGCGGCGACTTTTTGCTCCTCCTGCGTGCGCGCCGACAGCACGACGATCGGCATCGGCGACCAGGCCCGCACCCGGCGGATGATCGCGATGCCATCGCCGTCGGGCAGCCCCAGATCGATCAGCAGCAGGTCCGGCTTGTGGCTGCGGCTCTCGATTTCCGCGCGCAGCGCCGTGTCGGCCTCGATGACCCGGTAGCCCTCGGCCTCGAGCAATACCGTCAACACGTTGCGGATGGCTGGCTCGTCCTCGACGACCAGCACCTGGTGCATCGCTTCGGTCAAGCGCGCGGCTCCCGCGCCGGCAACGTGAATTCGAATCGCGCGCCGCCTTCGTCCCGGCGCCGCGCCGAGATCTCCCCGCCATGGGCCCGCACGATCGCACGGCAGATGGTCAATCCCAGGCCCGCCCCGGCGATCGTGCGCTCGCTTCTGCCGCGCTGGAACTTCTCGAACAGCTGCTCGGGATCGCCGGCCGGCAGTCCCGGACCGTCATCCTCGACCACCACGCGCACCGCGGCCCCCTCGTTGATCGCCGACACCCACGCATGCGTGCCGGGGGGAGTGTATTTCGCGAGATTGTCGAAGAGATTGGCGAACAGCTGCGCCACGAAGCCGGCGTCGACGTACACCGGCGGCAGATCGGGCGGGATCTTCAGATCCACGGTGTGATCCTGCAGCCGTTCCTGGATGCGTTGCAGTCCGGCGCCGGCCAGATCCTCGACGCTCTGCCAATCGCGCATCAGCGGCACCTCGCCGGACTGGAAGCGCATCAGATCGAGCACGTTGGACACCAGCTCGGACATCTCGCGCGCCTTCACCTCGATGGAGGCGGCCAGCTCCCGGCGCTTGCGCGGCTCGAGCGCCTCACCGCGCTCGGTGAGCGTACTGGCCGCGCCGACCATGACCGCGAGCGGCGTGCGCAGGTCGTGCGAAATCGAGGCGAGCAGCGTGTTGCGCAGGCTCTCGCGCTCGGCGGCCAGGTTCGAGGCCTGCGCGGCATCGGCGAAGCGCGCCCGATCGAGCGCGAGCCCGATCTGCCCGGCGAAGGTCTGCAGCAGCTGACTCTGCTCCGGCAGCAGCACCCGCCGCGGATTCGCCGGCAGCACCGCCAACACCCCGGTCGGACGCTGCTCGTCACCGAGCGGCACGTACAGCGCGGGTGTCGCCGGCAGCGTATCCGAGCCCAGGCCGGCGCGCTGGCCATGATCGTTCACCCACTGCGCCACGGCCAGATCCGCGCCGCGCAGCGAATTGTCGGCCGGCTGCCCGCGCGGGCCGTGCAGCTTGCCCGCCCTATCCGGCAACAGCACGACGGCCCGGCAGTCGAATACCTCGGCGACGTGCCGCACGGCCACCCGCGCCATGCTCTCGATGCCGCGCGTCACCGTGAGCTCACGGCTCATGGCGTACAACGCGGCGGTACGCCGCTCGCGCGCCCCGGCGACCCGGGTCTGCTGGCGCACGTTGGCCGTGAGGGTGGAGATCACCAGGCCGATGATGAGCATGGCCGCGAAGGTGATGAAATACTGGAAGTCGGCGACCGCGAACGTGAATCGCGGCGGCACGAAGGAGAAACAGAACAGCAGCACGTTGAGCACGGCGGTGAGCGCCGAGGGACCGCGCCCGAGGCGCAGGCCCGCCACCGTGACGCCGAGCAGATAGACCATGGCGAGATTCGACAGGTCGAAATGCGGGTACATCGCAAATGCCAGCAGCGTGCACAGCCCGCTCACGCCCGCCGCCCAGCCGTACCGCTCCCACGGAATGTCTGCTTGGAAGGCCCCGATGGGCAGGTAGGCCGAGGGCGCCTGCCGCTTCGTCCTGCCCGCCGGAGCGACCACGATCACATCGAATCCCCGCGCCTGCTTCACCAGCACGGTCGAGGTGGATGCACGTGCCCATGCGCGCCAGCCGTGCCGTTTCGGCGCACCGACCAGGACGCGCGTGACACGGCGCGTCTGTGCGTATTCCAACAGAGCCGCCGCCGCGGACGGTCCGTCCAGGGTCACCGTCTCCGCGCCGAGCGATTCGGCCAATCGCAGCACGTTGATCCTGCGATTGCGCAATGTGTCGGACAGACGCAGAAGGGCCGGCGTCTCGACATACACCACCAGCCAGCTGGCCGCGAGGGCGTCGGCCATGCGTTTACCCGTGCGCACCAGTTGCTCGGCCTGATCGTCCGGACCGACCGCCACCAGGATGCGGTCCCCGACGATGCGGCCGCGGACGCGGCCGGTGTGCAGGGCGCGGGAGGCGGCCTCCACCCGCTCCGCGACCCGGCGCAGCGCGATCTCGCGCAGCGCCATCAGGTTCGACTTGCGGAAAAAGCGCTCGGACGCGGCGGCGACGGCGTCGGCCAGGTACACCTTGCCGGCGTGCAGCCGCGCGATCAGATCGTCGGCCGGCAGATCGATCAGCTCGATGTCGTCGGCTTCGTCGAAGACCCGGTCGGGGAGCGTCTCGGTCTGACGCACGCCGGTGGTTTGATAGACCAGGTCGTTCAGACTCTCGAGGTGCTGGACGTTGACCGTGGTCCACACGTTGATGCCGGCCACGAGCAGCTCTTCGATATCCTGCCAGCGCTTGGGATGGCGGGGCTGCGGCACGCCGCCGATCAGATTGGAGTGCGCCAGCTCATCGACCAACACGATGGCCGGCCGGCGCGCGAGCGCCGCATCGAGATCGAACTCCTGGCGCACGATGCCGCGATAGGTGATCGGCAGCGTCGGCAGGCGCTCGAGCCCCTCGGCCAGCTGCTCGGTCTCGACCCGGCCGTGGGGCTCGAGGTAGCCGATGACCACGTCGGTGCCTGCGGCCCGCTCCGAGCGGGCCGCCTGCAGCATGGAGTAGGTCTTGCCGACCCCGGCGGAGGCGCCGAAAAAGATACGCAGCCGCCCGCGGTTGGCCCGCTCTTCCTGGGCCTTGACTTGGGCGAGCAGTTGGTCCGGATCGGGCCTGAGATCGGCGGTCGGGGCGTTCACCCCGCTATTATCCGCCGGGAGATCCGTTTCGCGCGCGCCCTTCGTTCATTCCGCGGAACTATTTGACGGCGACCGGCGGTTTCTCGGCATCGAGGGCCAGATTCAGCTCCAGCACGTTCACGCGGGGCTCCCCGAGCACCCCGAGCCAGGGGTGGCGGGCGTGCGCGGCGATCAGGCCGCGCACGGTGGCGAGGCTCAGATGGCGCGCGCGCGCGACCCGGCCCGCCTGGTAGTAGGCGGCCGCGAGACTGATGTCCGGATCGAGACCGCTGGCCGAGGCGGTCACGAGGTCCACGGGGATCGGCGCGGTATTGCCCGGGTCGGCCGCCCGCAAGGCGCCGATGCGGGCCTTGACGGCCTGAATGAGCGCCGGATTCAACGGCCCGAGATTCGATCCGGTGGAATCCAGGCCATTGTAGGGCTGCGGGGTGGTCGCCGAGGGCCGGCTCCAGAAATA
>DAHXNE010000022.1 GCA_027366635.1 Gammaproteobacteria bacterium
CTCGCCGCGGGGATAATCGAGCAGCAGGCCGAGCTTGATGAGCGCGGCGGCCCGTTCACCCTCGATGCGAATCGTCGCGTCCTGAAACTGCCGGCCGAAGTCGTGGTGGTGATTGATCGAAAGCGTCACGCGCCGCTCCGTACCGTAATCCAGAATTGCGGAAGTGCGAGTCTGCGCGAGCGGGCTGCCCGGATAATGATAGGTCCGGGCGAGCACGGCCCGCGGCTCGCCGGCCAGGGCGCGGATGCTGTCGAGATAATGAATCGAGTGCGAAACGATCTCGACTCGGGAATTGGGAATGAGATGCGGAAACTGCTCCCAGGGTGTCACCAGGCTCAGATGCACCTCGAGATCGAGCAGCGGACCGAGCAGGCCGCGAGCCAGCGCGTCCGCGGCCGCGTACATCATCGGAGCGAAGCGCAACTGGAAATTGACCGCGGCCGTCAGCCGCCGCTGCCGGCACACAGCGCGGATCGCGGTGGCCTGCGCCAGATCGAGCCCAAGCGGCTTTTGAACCAGCACGACGGCCCCGGGCGCAAGCGTGGCTAGAATGCTCCGCTGCGCCACCGGCGGCGCCGCGACGTCGAACACGCAACCCTCGACGGCGGCGGCTTGTTCTAGCGAGACGTAGACACGCTCGATTCCCCAGTGCTCGGCGGTCGCGCGGGCTTTGGCGGCATCGACATCGAACAGCCCCAACACGTCGAAGCCCGCTTTGCGGTACGCGGGCAGATGTGCGTCGTTGACGATGCCGCCGGCGCCGATGATGACGATGGGACGGGGCGCCGAGGGCAATGGGTGGCACTGGCGCAGCTCGGATAACTCCCAGGCGGCGCTCATCCGACGAGCGCCGCGATGTTCCGCTGGGCTTCGGCCAACAGCGCTCGGCTCGGCTCGTCGGTATCGAGCGCCCGGGCGAGTAGAGCGTCGATCGCGTGCGCGATATCGGCGAGCCGCGGATGCGGCGCCAGCTCGCGCGCGTGCGCATGCAAGGTGTCGAGCTCGTGATAGAACGGAACCAACCGGTTCACCTCCGCGTCCGCCCAGGTCGAGCGGCGCACGCCGATCGCGCCTTCCAGGGTGGTGATCTTGTCCATGGGCGCCGTGGCCAGATGCCGCAGGAAGGACCATGCCCAGTCCTTCATGGGCGAGCCGGCGGCCAGCGCGATCACCCAGAAGACATTGAGCGACACACTGCGCCCCCCCGGACCCCGGGGCAGCGGCGCCACCGCAATCCGCCCCCTGACGCGGCTGTCGGCCCAGGATTCCCCGAGCGCGGCGAACCCGAACCAGTTGGTCATCAGGGCCACCTTGCCCGCACAGAACAGCAACCCCGCCTTGACGCTGTCCAGCTTGCGCGCCTCGGGCGCGAGCGCCGTGTCGTCGCGCGCCAGCCGCCGGAGAAAGTCGAGCGCCGCTTCGGCCTGGGGCGAGCACAGCTGCGGACGTCCTCCCGCGTCGAACGGCTCTCCGCCGCGCGACCATACGTGGATGCAGAAGTCGTAGAAACCATTGTGGCCGTCGGGAAACAGCGCAAGCGCCGTGCCGTACAAGCCCCGATCCGGTGCGTGCAGCCGCCGGGCGCTCGCGTGAAAGGCGTCCCACGTGGTGGGGACCTCCAGGCCAGCCGCCTGCAGCAGGTCCTTGCGGTAAATGAGGCATTCAGGCCCGTCGTGATAGGGCAGACCCCAAAAGCCGTCGGCGAACACCGCCAGCCGCACCAGCGAGGGGCTCCAGGCGTGCGGGAAATCGGCGATCGGCGCTTGGGCCAGATAGGGCCGCAGGTCTTGGATGAGCCCCGCGGCCTGAGCCTGCGCCAGCCAATCCGTCGACAGGAACGCCAAATCGATCGATCCGTCAGCCAGGGCCTCGCGGGCAAACAACCGCGCATGCAGGTCGTTCAGCTCGAGCAACTCCAGCGCGAGGCGATCATCCCGCCCGGCATCCCGCGTGAACTGCGCGAATTGCCGGCGCAGGGCGTTCGCGAACGGATCAAATTTGCGGACTGCTATGCGCAGCTGCCGCATCGGATGCCTCCTCTTCCGGCTTCAGGCCCGCATGCACCGCGATAACGTCGGCGCACGCCTTGAGTGCCGGCAACATGGTCTCCAGGGTCGGACCCGATTTTTCCTTCAACGTGGCGATGGTCAGCACCGCCTTGATGGACGAGGCCGGCGCGCCGACCGGCACGCCGATGTCGAGCCCGCCGATGAATCGCTCGCCTTCGGCGCGCTCGTAGCCGCGCGCGCGGATCGCCGCCAGATGCTTCAGGAATTGCGCGCGCGCAGCCGGTTTCTCCCGCCGCCACTCCAGATCGTGAGTAAGAAGATCTTCGCAATCGGCCGGCGTCATGTTCGCCAGCAATACCCGGCCGGAGGTGGTATGCAGCGGCGAATGCAGGGAGCCGACCTCGACCGACAGGCGGAAGGGCTTGGGACTTTCTTCCTGGGCCAGCACGAGCACCCGCTCGCGATGCAGCACGGACAGATGGCACGACTCACGCAAATCCTCGGCCAGGCCGCGCATCAGCGGCTGGGCCGCCTTCAGCAGCACTTCGTACGGGGAGTGTGTGCGCGAGAGCTCGAAGAGCTTCAGCGTCAAGGAGTACGCGCCCGTGGTCGGCTCGCGCCTGAGGTAACCGCGGCTCTCCAGGCAGGCCAGCATCCGGAAGATTTCCCCGGCCTGCCGGTTGAGCGCCCGCGCAAGCTCCGCCTGAGTGAGCGGCACGGCTTGCTCGGACAGGTATTCCAGGACGTCCAGGCCCTTCTCCAGCGCCGGCACGGAATACTTCGCGCGGCGTTCCTCGAGGGTCAGCAGGCTATCGTGGGTCATACGATCTCCTTACGGCTCAGCGTGCGGCGGCCCGGGATTTTGCCTCATGGGCGCCCGCCGCGCTGCTTCCGGCGGCCAGCGCGGCTGCCACGCGGCGCGGAGCGCGCCGCCGGCCGCCGACGGTATAAATCGCCGCGGCGGCGATCAGCACCGTGCCCTCGATCAAGCCCTGGTAGTTGGCGCCGAGATTCAGAATGTTGAAGCCGTTGGTCAGAGTGTACAGCACCAGTGCGCCCGCCACGGTCTTCAGGACGCTGCCGGCGCCACCGAACAGCGATGTCCCGCCGAGGATGGCCGCCGCGATCACGGTCAACTCCTCGCCTGAGAGTGCGGTGGGATTCATGGCGCCGAAGCGGGAGGCGTACAGCACCCCGGCGAAGCCCGCCGCGAGGCTGCAGAGCACGAAGGCCCCGAGCTTGTAGGCACGCACGTTGATGCCGGCCAGCCGGGCCGCCTCGGCATTGCCGCCGACGGCGTAGACGCGGCGGCCCGCGGCGGTGAAGTGCAGCGCAAGCCCGACACCCAAGGTGAAACCCGCCATGTACAGGATGGGCAGCGGGAATGGACCGGCACGCCCGCTCTCGAAGTAGGTCATCACGCGCAGCGCCCTGGGGGTGCTCACCATCAGCGAGCGGCCGCCGGTCACGACCAGCACCAAGCCGCGAACCGCGGTCAGCGTGCCGAGCGTGACGATGAACGCGTTGATACCGACCAGCTCGACGATGACGCCGTTCAATACGCCGACGACTGCGGCAACACCGAGCGAGGCCGCCATGGCAAGCCAGAATCCGACCTGCCCGATGACCATGATGTTCACTGCGGCGGCGAGAGCCGCGACCGACGCCACCGACAGATCGAAGTTTCCGGTGATCAGCACCACGGTCATCGCCACACCCATGATGGCGACCGGCGCGGTCTGGTACAGAATATTGACGACGTTGACCGCGCTGAGATAGCTTGGTCGGCCCAGCAGAGCGGTGACCGCCGTGAGAACCGCGACGAGCAACAGCAGCGCGTAATACACGCCCGCCTCGCGCAGTCCGAACTTGCGCCGCAGCGTCCCCCCGGTGCCGCTCACGGTACGCACCTCCACGGCGGCTCGGCGCGCGCACCGGGCACCGCTCCGGCCGCCAGTCTGATCAGCTCAGGCGCATCGGTTTCGACCGCGACGCGCTCCGCGACGATCGCCCCTTCGCGCATCACCAGGATTCGATCGGCTTCGGCAAGCAGCAGCTTCAGCTCCGAATCGACCAGGATGACGGCCGTGCCGGTGCCGGTGAGCGCGTGGATCTGGTCGAAGATGTCGGCTTTCGCGCCGATGTCGATGCCCGCCGTTGGCTCATCCAACAGCAGCAGGCGCGTCGGGCCGCACAGCCAGCGGGCGAGGCTCACCTTCTGGGCGTTGCCTCCGGACAGATCTCGCACCGACATCTGCAGATCGTGGGCCTTGATCGCCAGACGCCGCACCGCGTCCGCCGCCACGGCGCGCTCCTGGCGTACGCGTGGAAACAGCCCCCATCGCGAGAAGCGCCGCAGATGCGCCAGGGTCATGTTCTGCCACAGGGGCAGCGCCGGCAGCAGGGCTTGCGTGGCCCGGTCCTCCGGCACGAGTGCGACGCCCGCGCGAACCGCGCCCGCCGGGGTACGCGGCACGCGCCGACCGAGGACGCGCACTTCGCCGCGCGCATCCGAGTCCGCACCGAAGATGGCGTGCAGCAGCTCGCTGCGGCCCGAGCCGAGAAAGCCGGCGATCCCGAGCACCTCTCCGGCGCGCACGGTGAACGTACAGGGCGCAAGGCGGCCCGGGGAACGCAGGGCCTCGATCTCCGCCACGGTGTCGGCGTTGGCGGAGCGGATCGGGCGGGCGGCGCGCTGAATCGCCCGCCCGGCGATCGTCGATGCGAGGGTCGCCTCGTCGGTC
>DAHXNE010000028.1 GCA_027366635.1 Gammaproteobacteria bacterium
CGCCAGCCGACAAGCGCCTCATCGTACAGTGCCGAGGGATAGCCAGAGAGGATCACCGGGCAGGGCAGCTTCTTCAGCAACGCAAGCAGCTCCAGGTGATCGGACTCCTCGTACTCAAACCGATAGCGCCGCTCGGAACTGCGCGTGGCGTGCAGGTACGGCGGATCGCAGTACACGAGTTCCCGCCCCTGATAGTCAAAGTCGGCCAGGAACCGGTGCGCGTCGGCATGCACCAGCTCCACCGGATAGTCGCACTGAAACTTCTCCAGCGCGCGCTCATTGAGATCAATGCCGATACTGCGCAGCGCGGCGGGCTTGCGCTTCATGATCGCCCCGCCCCCGAGGTGACTCTCGATATACGTCTCGTGCGGGGGCATCAGGGCGATGATCGCCTGACACAACCCCGAGGTCGCCTTGGATCCGAAATACGCACCCATCGCTACCTGACCCGCCCACTCCTGAAGATGGGACGGCAGCGTAGGACCAAATCCCTACGTTGTCAAGCCTCCGTTCAACGGATCGCGACCGTTCGGGGGTGAGTAGTTACCTCCCAATGACTATTTGTCAGAACGGTCCTGGCTCCAAGGATCGGCCTGGTGGTCGCCTTGTGTGGTTTCAGATCACGATCATTGACTCGGATGACTTCAGTCATGAATTGCAGATGCCAACTATTGAATGTTCATCGGCGAGCTACGGGATATGTTGAGGTTCTGCGGACTATCTGTATAATACAAACTCGGTCACTACCGAGAATCGAGTATGGCTCAGACTTCGGCAGTCGAATTTCAACGCAACTTCGGCGAATACCAGCACGCGGCCCGGCGTGAGCCGGTGGAAATCACCCGTCACGGCCGTCGGGAGCTGGTACTGATGTCGGCCGACCACTACGACTGGCTGGTAGCTGCTGCCCGGCGAAGCCACCGGACCGCGGACGCCCCAGACGTGGTCTTGGATGTCGTGCGCCGGGCCGAAATGGACCCGGAGCACGCACACCTGAACGACCTCCTGAAGTAGCCCCAAGCCGCCCATGGTGCTGCCGGAGCCAAGGCCGGGGCTGGTTATCCGCTATGACTACCTCTGGTCGCGCGAAGCGGCGGAGGGTCGGCAGCAGAGCAAGGACCGGCCCGCCTGCTTGGTCGCCACGAGCGATTCTTCGACGACGCCGAGGTTCGTCGTCATTCTCCCCATCACGCACTCTTCGCCGCGCGGCGATCACGTAGGGATCGAAATCCCCCACAAAGTTCGTCGCGCCTTGGGCCTCGATGACGCGCCGAGTTGGGTGCTGGTCTCGGATCACAATGTTGATGAGTGGCCCAATGCGGGCCTGACGCTCGTTCCAGGTCGGCCGGATATGTGGAGCTACGGCTTCATTCCGCCCGGTCTCTTCGCGCAGATCAAGGCGCGCTTCCTTGAACTCGCGCAGCAGGGCCGGAGTACCGGCATCCAGCGATGAATCGCCGCGGTCACGCCTGGAGTGACCAGGAGTGACCAAAAGGGAGTGCGTTTGTTGCCAAAACGCCACACCAGGGCGCGCGTAACTAATGGATTTCATTGGAATGGCGCGCCCGACTGGATTGCACCCTACCGTCCCTGGCGGGTGCTCCTTCGGGGCCGGTGCTGCGCACCGTCCAAACGCGCTCCCGGCGCGTTTGTCGAACCAGCGACCCAGCCGCTCAAGTCCACCAACCGGATCAAATTGGCGCGCCCGACTGGATTCGAACCAGCGACCTGCAGCTTCGGAGGCTGCCACTCTATCCAACTGAGCTACGGGCGCGCCGCGCAACGGCGCCCGCCTGGCCACGGTTGGCCAGGCTGGGGCTGTCCAGGGTCGTATCCCGCACGGCCCCGTCCGCCGGGGCGGCAATGATACGCGGCTCGGCGCGCGCGCGTCCACGCAGACGCCGTCCCGGGAACACTCCCCCGCGGAGCCCGGGTGACCTGCCCGCCCGCCGTCCTGCTCCCGGTTTTAGTCGCTGGTCGATCCGCTGAAGGTCAAAGGCAAGCCGAACCAAGGCGCTCGCGATCCAGGCAGCGCAGCATCACCGCCTCACCAAGCTGGGCGGCGGTGATGCCGTCCGTGCCGGACTCCAGATCGGCGATGGTGCGGGCCACTTTCATGATGCGCTGGCGGGCGCGCGGCGAGAGATGGAAGCGCGCTTCGGCCTGCTCCAGCAGACGTTCGCCGGCCGCGTCGGTGGCACACCAGCGCTCGCAGTGCTCGTCGGTCAGCTCCGCGTTGCAACAGCCCTGCCGGGCGATCTGGCGCGCCCGGGCGCAGGCGATACGTTCGGCGAGCGTCGCACTGTCTTCGCCGCGCGCCGCATCAGCCCTGAACGCGCCAGGCTCAGGCCGATCCACCGGGACGTGAAGATCGAAGCGGTCCAGCAGGGGACCGGAGATCCGCGCCCGGTACCGGGCAACCTGCGCCGAAGTGCAGCGGCACGGGATCTGCTCATCGCCCTCGTGGCCGCAGGGACAGGGGTTCATGGCGGCGACGAGCTGAAACCGTGCGGGATAGGTCGCATGCACCGCCGCGCGCGACACGTTGACGACGCCGGCCTCGAGCGGCTCGCGCAGCGCCTCGAGTGCCCGGCGGTCGAACTCCGGAAGCTCGTCGAGAAACAACACGCCGTGGTGGGCCAGGGTGACTTCCCCGGGAAGCGCGCGGACGCCGCCGCCAACCAATGCCGGCACGGAAGCGGTGTGATGCGGCTCGCGAAACGGCCGCTGTCCATAGCGCTCCAGGCGAAAGCCCACCTGACTGACCGAGGCGATGGCCGCGCAATCGAGCGCTTCGGAGTCCGTGAGCGGCGGTAGAAGTGCCGGCAGGCGTCGAGCCAACAGGGTCTTGCCGCTGCCGGGTGGCCCGATCAGCAGCAGATTGTGGTTGCCCGCCGCAGCGATCAGGAGCGCCCGTTTGGCGCGCAGCTGGCCGCGCACATCACGCAGGTCCGGCTGACGCGCCGCACCCGGTCCGGTGGGCCGCGAACCTCGCTGCAGGGGCAGGCTGCCGCCTCCGGACCAGTGCGCGCACACTTCGCGCAGGTGCGAGGCCGAGCGCACCGGTGTGCCGGCGATCAGCGCTTCTTCGAGGTTGGCCGCGGGCACGATGAGTTCGTGGCCAGCGCGCCCGGCGTGCGCGGCCGCGAGCAGAATGCCGCGCACCGGTCGAATTTCTGCGTCGAGACCGAGCTCGCCGTACAGCTCGCAGGCGGGCGCGGCGGGCTGCGCGGCCAGTTGCCCGGATGCCAGCAGGATGCCAATAGCCATTGGCAGCTCGAAGCGGCCGCCGTCCTTGGGGATTTCCGCCGGGGCAAGATTGACGACGATACGTCCGGCGGGAAACTCAAACCCGCAGGACAGTAGCGCGGCGCGAACCCGCTCGCGACTCTCCCTCACGACGGGGGCCGGCAGCCCTACGATGTGGAAGACTGGCAGACCGCCCGCCAAGGTGACTTCCACCTGCACGAGCGGCGCCGCGAGGCCCACTTGGGCGCGGCAAATCAATCGCGCGAGCGAAAAGGACATCGCGCACGCGAGCGGCGGTGGTCAGCGCATCCGGTGTCACTTGCCGGCCGGCGTGGCACCCTCGAGCGCCATTAGCCGGGCCTCGAGCTCGGCAAGGCGCTCTCGCGTGCGCTGCAGCACACGAGTCTGAGTATCGAATTCCTCGCGGGTCACCAGGTCCAGCTTGCTCAGACTGGCGCGCAGCACGGCCCGGAAATTGGTCTCGAGATCCTTTTGCACCGCACGCACAGCCGGCGAGACGCTCTCGGCAAGCCGGTTGGCGATCGCATCGATACCGAATAAATCCGTCATCACTCACCTCGCATGCCCGATATTGGGGCGACGCACCTCGAGCCGCGCACCAAAACAGTGCTCGCACCAGACACCAAGACGCTCAAGCTCCTGAAACGACACCGAAAATCGAGGTGGCACGGTTTCTGCACCAGCGCTCGCGTTATCAGCTTACGCGTGTTCCGGTGGATCGTGCAGCCCGAATTGTGGCGCGATCGGCCAAAAACGCGCACCTCAACCGAACCGCTCGGGAGACATCGTGCACAGCACTACAAAGACCCTCAGGTCCTTCGTATCGAAGGCGGCCCTGCTCCTCGCGGCGCTCAGCCCCTCGTTGGCCCACGCGGGCACCGCTGTGCCGAACAAGGGCGACACGGCGTGGATGCTGACCTCCACCGCCCTGGTGCTGCTGATGTCGGTTCCGGCGCTCGGACTGTTCTACGGCGGCCTGGTCCGCACCAAGAACATGCTCTCGGTGCTGATGCAGGTTTTCGTCGGGTTCTCTCTCATCACCGTCCTGTGGTGCGTCTACGGCTACTCTCTGGCGTTCACCTCCGGCAACGAGTTTATCGGCGGATTCAGCCGCCTATTCCTGGCGGGGACATTCAATTCGGCGACCGGTGTGTTTTCCACGATCGGGACGTTCGACAAAGGCGTGGTGCTCAATGAACTCGTCTACGTCGCGTTTCAATGCACTTTTGCCGCCATCACCTGCTGCCTGATCTTGGGCGCGCTGGTCGAGCGGGTGAAGTTCTCCGGCATTCTGCTGTTCATGGTGTTCTGGTTCACGTTCTGCTACTGCCCGGTCGCGCACATGGTGTGGTACTGGCCGGGCCTCGACACGGTGCCCGGCGCAAAACCGGTGGGCGGACTCTTGTGGCAGTGGGGCGCCCTGGATTTCGCCGGCGGCACCGTGGTGCACATCAACTCCGGGGTCGCCGGACTGGTGGGCGCCATGTTCCTCGGCAAGCGCATCGGCTTGGGAAAGGAGCCGATGTCGCCCCACAGCATCACCATGACCATGATCGGGGCATCGCTCCTGTGGTTCGGCTGGTTCGGCTTCAATGCCGGCTCGGCCCTGGAGGCCAACGGCTCGGCCGCGCTGGCTTTCATGAACACCTACCTTGCCACGGCCTGCGCGGTGCTCACCTGGATGGGTACGGAGTGGCTGATCAAAGGCAAGCCGTCGATGCTGGGGGCCGCTTCGGGCGCAGTCGCCGGGCTAGTGGCGATCACGCCCGCGGCCGGTAATGTCGGCATACCCGGCGCGTTCGCGATTGGGCTGGCGGTCGGCCCGATTTGCTTCTGGGGCGTTACCGGGCTGAAGAAAATCATCCGCGTGGATGATGCGCTCGATGTCTTCGGTGTCCATGCTCTCGGGGGCATCTTCGGCGCCCTGGCCACCGGCATTTTCAACGACCCGGCGCTCGGGGGACCGGGCGGCGCGGCGTACCCGGGCATCTGGGCGCAATTGCTGATCCAGGCTGAAGCCGTGGGCGTGGTGATCGCCTGGACGGCGGTGGTATCGGCCATCGGTTTCTACCTGGTCAAGCACACAGTCGGGCTGCGCGTCTCCGAGGAAGACGAGCGCGAGGGCCTGGATATCACGATCCATGGCGAGCGGGCCTACGACATGTAGCGCGAGCGAGATCCCCAGCCGGCGTGGCCGGCTGGGGATCTCATTTTTGAGAGCTAGGCCTTGGCCTGCCGAGCCCGGCTGTGCCAGAGTAAAAAGCGGTGCCGCGGGGTCTGGTTCGCGTTCCGCGGCCCCAGGAGCCGCCTATGTCACGCACTGCGATCTGCATCAGCTCTATTGCCGCCCTACTGCTCGCCGGAACCCTCGCTCTGGCCCACGCCAGCGTCTACCGCTGGGTGGGCAAACACGGCGTGGTCCACTACAGCGATCAGTGGCGGCCCGGAGCCGTACGCATCAGCGCGGACACCGGGACACCCGTTTCGAGCGGCAGCGCGACGCATACGCACAGCGGCATTGCGGCCGAGCTTCACGCGGCGAACCGTCGGATCGAACGTCAGAAGGCCGAGCACGCGGTCGCGGCGGCGGAGGCGAAGCTACGAGCCAAGCGCTGCAAGGAGGCCAAAGCGGTCTACCGGCATCTTCTGTATGCGCGGCGCCTGTACACCGTCGGCAAGAACGGTCACCGCCATTACATGACCAGTGCACAAGATGATGCCGCGCGCATCAAGGCCCGCGAGCAAATGGACCAGCTGTGCGGATCAGGATCGAATTCCAGCGCCTGAACACTGAGTTTCGCTCCCGTCCCAATAGCCCTATAGTCGCGTTCGCGGACTGCACTCGCGACCGAGGTGTCGCGATGAGCGTCCGGGACGGCACGGACCTCGCGATTGCGCGCGAGCGTTCGTTGCCGCCGCGGTGTGTCGCTCGGCGGCACTCACAGCGGCGCTGCAACGCCGCAGGTGGCGCGGCCGCGGTTGATGGGCAACGGCCAGAGGGGAAGCGACTGCAATGCGTGTGGGATTCGTCGGACTCGGCGCGATGGGCGCGCGCATGGCGCGCAATCTGCGCAAAGCGGGCCTGCTCAGTGGAATCTGGAACCGTACCGCGCAGAAGGCCTTGACGCTCGCAGAAGAGCTCGGCGTCACTCCCAGCGCATCGCCGGCCGAGCTGGCCGCGAGCGTCGACGCGGTGGTGACTTGTGTCTCCGCGGATGCCGACGTGTTGGAAACGGCGGGCGCGCTCGCCATGGGGTTTGCCGCCGGCGCGCTGTTGATCGACTGCTCCACCACGGCCGCGGACACTGCGCGCCGAGCAGCCGAACTGCTCCGCCCCCGGGGCGTGAGCTTCCTCGACTGCCCCGTGAGCGGCGGCGTCGAGGGCGCGCGCGATGGCACGCTCGCGATCATGTGCGGAGGCGCCCCCGAGCCCTTCGAGCGGGCCCGCCCCGTACTGCAGGCCATGGGCCGCGCCGTGACGCTGTTCGGGCCGGTCGGCAGCGGCCAGGCCGCCAAAGCCACCAATCAGATCATGTGCGCGGGGATCATCGAGGCGGTCGCCGAGGCGATGGCGTTCGCGCATGCGCAGGGTCTGCCGCTCGACAAGCTCATCGAGACGCTGAGCAACGGTGCCGGCTCCAGCTGGTACTTCGTGCATCGCGCGCCCAACATGGTGCGTGGCAGCTACCCGGCGGGCTTTCGCGTGCGGCTGCACGCCAAGGATCTGACCATCTGCCGCGACATGGCGGCGCGCTTCGGCGTTTCACTCCCGGTGGTCGAGCGCATGTTGGAAGAATACACGGAACTCATCGCCCGCGGCCACGGTGACGAGGACATCTCGGCGACCTATCGCTTGAAGGCCGAGCTGTTCGAGCCCGCCAGAAACGGCGATCCACACGCCTGAGCGGCGCGTCAGGGAGCATCCGGCTGCGCCGCGGGCGCGGCACCGGCGAAGCTCGCAAGCGTCTCGAGATACGCACCGACACTGCGCAGGGTCGGGTAGGGCGCCAGATCACAGTTGAAGCGCCGGGCGTTGAAGAGCTGCGGGACCAGGCAGACATCGGCCAGCGTGACATGCCCGCCGTACAGATGACGGCCGTCGCTCGTATGCCGCGCCGTCCGCTCCAGGGCACGGAAGCCTTCGGCGATCCAGTGTCGATACCAGGCGTCGACCGCGCTGTCGTCCTGACCCAGTGGCCCTCGCAAGTACTTCAACACGCGTTGGTTGTTCAGCGGATGCAGGTCACAGGCGACGGTCAGCGCCAGCGCGCGCACGCGTGCGCGATCGAGCGCCGTGCCGGGCAGCAGCGCTGGCTCGGGGTACCGTTCCTCGAGATACTCGATGATCGCCAGCGACTGCCCGAGCGTCGTGCCGCCCTCCTCCAGGCTGGGCACGAGGCCCTGCGGGTTGCGCTCGAGGTAGCCGGCCTCGCGCTGCGCGCCCGCGCGCAGATCCACGGGGACCTGCTCATAGGCGATGCCCTTGAGGTTCAGTGCGATACGCACACGGTAGGCGGCGGAACTGCGGTAATACGTGTAGAGCTTCACGATGGCGCGCTCTCTTTCGAGACACGAGGGAGGGCGCCAAGAGTGCCACGGTCCGTGCACCGGCGAAAAGGCGTGAATTCGCCGCACCGGCGGCGCTTCGGAGCGCCACGGCCATCGAGTCCGCTGCTGGCGGCGCGCGTTGGGCTAGAATCCGCCCGTATGGGCATCTGGTTCAATGACATTTCGCGCGAATCCCTGGGGCAGGTCGCGCGCGGCGACTTCGCCGAGCGCATCGGCATCCGGCTCTCGGACATCGGGGCGGACTTTCTGCGTGCGGCGCTCGAGGTTACGCCTGAGCTGCACCAACCCTACGGCGTCCTTCACGGCGGCGTATCGGCGGCTCTCGCCGAGACGGTCGGCAGCGTAGCGGCCAACCTCTGCGTCGATCCGGAGCGCTTCATGTGCTTCGGCCAGGAGCTCAACGCCAGCCACCTGCGCCCGGTGACCTCAGGGGTGATCACCGCGACGGCGCGGCCCGTTCACATCGGCCACCGCAGCCAGGTCTGGGGCGTCGAGATCCGCGACGAGCGCGAGCGGCTAATCTGTGTCTCGCGCCTGACGCTGGCGGTCATGCCGCGCCGAGCGTCGGCAACGTGAGGCCCTGATGATCGCGCGTATCGCTCGCCTGGCCGCCGGCGCCTGTTTGCTCGTGAGCTGTGCGGCCTGCGGGTTCAAGGGACCGCTCTACCTGCCCGCGCACAGGGCCGCCGTGGTCACGCATCCGGCGCCCACGAGCACGACAAAAGCCAAGCTGAACGACACCACGCGCACGGGCGCGAAGCACCCCGGCGAGGGGACCGCGAGTTCACCTCGAGCGTAAGCGCTGTAGCAAGCGTTCGTTATACTGGACGCATGGCCGATATCCCGGACCTGGTGCTCTTCGACGGCTCGTCGTATCTCTACCGCGCATTCCATGCGCTGCCACCGCTAAAGAGCTCGCGCGGCGAACCGACCGGAGCGCTGCTCGGCGTGCTCAACATGCTGGCGAAGTTCCTCAAGGAATATCCGGCGCGACGCGTGGCGGTGGTGTTCGATGCGCCCGGCAAGACATTTCGCGACGAGCTGTTCACCGCCTACAAGGCGCACCGGCCGTCGATGCCGCAGGAGCTGCGCGCCCAGGTGGGCCCGCTGCTGGAGATCATCGTCGCGCAGGGCCTGCCGATGCTGCGCGTCGAGGGCGTCGAAGCTGACGACGTGATCGGCACGCTGGCGCGGCGCGCCGCCGCCGCGGGCAGCCGCGTACTCATCTCCACCGGCGACAAGGACATGGCGCAGCTCGTCAACGGCTCGATCACGCTGATCAACACGATGAGCAATACACGACTCGACCGTGCGGGCGTGAAGTCGAAATTCGCCGTCATGCCCGAGCAGATCGTGGATTATCTGGCGCTCGCAGGCGACAGCTCGGACAACATTCCGGGGATTCAGAAGGTCGGGCCGAAGACCGCAGCCAAGCTGCTCGCGCAGTACGGCTCGCTCGATGAGCTCGTCGCACACGCCAGCGAGGTGGGCGGCAAGGTGGGCGAAAATCTGCGCGCCGGGCTCGATATGCTGGCACTCTCGCGCCAGCTGGCGACCATTCGCACCGATGTCGATCTGCCGGCGGATCCGGATGACTTGGCTGCGGGCGAGGCCGACGTGCCGCGTCTGCGCGAGCTATATTCACGCTTCGAGCTGCGCTCGCTGTTGCGTCAGCTCGACGGCGAGCGGCCGACCGCGGCCGTATCCGCCGCTCGGGAACAAACCGCGGCTCCTGATGCCGAGGTCGTGCCGCACCAGCCGATTGGAACGCCGAGCGCGCGGAATTACGCCACGATCCTGACACGGGACGACCTGCGGCGCTGGCTCGCGCGGCTGGAACAGGCCGAGCTGATTGCCTTCGACACCGAGACCACCAGTCTCGATTACATGCAGGCGCAGATCGTCGGCCTGTCGTTCAGCGTCGAGCCGGGCACGGCGGCCTACGTGCCGCTCGCGCACGACTATACGGGCGCACCGGCCCAGCTGGATCGCGACGAGACGCTCGAGACCCTGCGGCCACTTCTGCAGGACCCGCGGCGCGGCAAGCTCGGCCATCATCTGAAATACGACGCCCATGTGCTGGCCAATCACGGCATTACCCTGGCGGGCATGCGCTACGACAGCATGCTCGAATCCTACGTGTGGGACAGCGTGGCCACGCGGCACGACATGGACTCCACCGCCCGCCGGTATCTCGGTGTTCAGACCATTGCCTATGAAACTGTGGCCGGCAAAGGCGCCAAGGCCATTCCATTCAGTCAGGTACCGATCGCCCAGGCCGCCGAGTACGCCGCCGAGGACGCCGACATCACGTTGCAGCTGCATCGGACGCTGTGGCCCAAGATCGTGAGCGTCCCGGCCCTGGAGCGCCTCTACGTGGACATCGAGCAGCCGCTGCTGCCGGTGTTGCTGCGCATGGAGCGCCGCGGCGTGCTGGTCGACCGCGTGCGGCTGCACGCTCAAAGCGGCGAGCTGGCCGCGCGAATGGCGCAGCTCGTCGGACAGGCGCATGACGAGGCGGGCTCGGCGTTCAACATCGATTCGCCGAAACAGCTCCGGGAGGTGCTGTTCGAGAAGCTCGGCCTGCCGGTGCTGCGTAAGACGCCGACTGGACAGCCGTCCACGGCCGAAGACGTGCTGGAGGAGCTCTCGGCGGCGTATCCGCTGCCGCGCACGGTGCTCGACTACCGCACGCTCGCCAAGCTGAAGTCGACCTATACCGAGAAGCTCCCCGAGCAGATCAACGCGCGCACCGGGCGCATCCACACCTCGTATCAACAGGCGGTAGCGCAGACCGGCCGGCTGTCGTCGACCGACCCGAACCTGCAGAACATCCCGATCCGCACGCCCGAGGGGCGGCGTATCCGCCAGGCATTCATTGCGCCGCCCGAACATGTGCTGCTGGCGGCGGACTACTCGCAGATCGAGCTTCGCATCATGGCGCATCTGTCGGGCGATGAGGGACTGCTGCGCGCCTTCGCCGAAGAGCGCGACGTCCATCAGGCGACCGCGGCCGAGGTGTTCGCGACCTCACCGTCCGAGGTGACGCCCGAGCAACGGCGGCTCGCGAAGACCATCAACTTCGGACTCATTTACGGCATGTCGGCGTTCGGCCTCGCGCGCCAGCTGGGCATCGATCGCACCGCGGCGCAAGGCTACGTGGAGCGCTATTTTCAGCGCTACCCGGGAGTGTGGCGCTACATGGAAGAGACGCGCCGGCGAGCGCGGGAGCAGGGCTATGTGGAGACCGTGTTCGGCCGCCGGCTCTATCTACCGGACATCCGTTCCGGCAATCCGCAGACCCGCCAGTACGCCGAGCGCAGCGCCATCAATGCGCCCATGCAGGGTACCGCCGCCGACATCATCAAGCGCGCCATGATCTCGGTCGACGCCTGGTGCGCCCACCACGAGGACCAGGCACATCTGATCATGCAGGTGCACGATGAGTTGGTGCTCGAGGTCGCGCGCGAGCATGTCTCGGCCGCCACCGAGGCGGTACGCAAGCGCATGACGGAGGCGGCGGCGCTGCGCGTGCCGCTGCGGGTCGAGATCGGCACCGGGGCCAACTGGGACGAGGCGCATTGAGCGCGGGGCGCAGGCCGCGCCCGGACGCACGGACACTGCAGCCCCGGTGTACTGCAAGCTGCCGTGGCGCGAGCCTCTGCGGCCCATGCCCAACTTCTCGGACACCGCCGAAGAATGCGGCCGCCGTCGAGATCTGCACCGGTGAACCACCGGCCGCCGACCTAGGCTTGCGTGTGCATCGGCCTGGAATCACGGCGCTTCACCTTCTGCCGGCCGCGGTATGAGGCGGCATGACATGGGCTCGCGCCGCTGTATCAAGGGGGCAGCGCGGCGAGAGCCTCTACCGCCGAGACGGCGGGACGTACAGCGCATGAAGCGGATCCGTGACACCGCTCGGCCCAGCCGAGCGAGGCTCGCCCGACCACGCCGAGGCGCGAACCCGGATGGCAGGTCTTTGCGGACCGAGGCCATACGGGTGCTGTCAGGAGCGGCTCAATGCAGTGCCCAGGCTGGGCGCTGAACTGTATATAGAATTAGCTGTGAGGACCGTTGGCCGGCGGGAACTTACGGCTACCGCCCCAGTCGAATCTGCCGAGTGCTACGGCACTCCCCGCTTCCCTCCCTGAGCGGGCAAAACCCGGTTCACACGAGACCTGTGCCGGGTTGGTCTGCCCCGGTGGCCTGCGCGGCCATCGGGGTCTTTTAATGGTGGACCCCGAGATAGGCGGCCAGCACCTGCCGAGCGTGCTCGACCCCCTCGCCGTCGTGTGCCGAGAATAACTGTACCGTCGCCCCATCACCCAGGGCTTCCCGGGCAGCCGCAAGCGTCTTGCGGCCCTCGGCGCGGGAGAGCTTATCGCTCTTCGCGAGCAGCACGTGAACCGGTCTGCCCGCCGTCCACTGCAGCAGCGCCACATCCGCCGCGCCGATTCCGCGCCGCACATCCACGATCAGAAACACGCCCCGCAGCGAGTCCCGCCGCCGCAGCGCGTCGATCAGCGCCGGCCAGGTGCGCCGCTCCCGCTCCGGCGCGCTGGCGTAGCCGTAGCCCGGCAAGTCCACCAAGCGCGCCTCGGCGGCGAGCGCGAAGAAGTTGATCAACCGGGTGCGTCCAGGCGCCTTGCTGGCGCGCGCGAGCGCCCGCTGCGCCACCAACGCATTGATCGCGCTCGACTTGCCGGCGTTCGAGCGGCCCGCGAAGGCCACCTCCGCGCCGTGATCGGCGGGAAATTGCGCGGCCGCGGCCGCGCTCAGCAGAAACTTTGCTTGGGGAAATCCACTCATCCTCCTAGTGTACAATTCCGGGGGTTCGCACCATCGGGCCGTAATCAAAGAGAGCGAGCCATGGCGAGAAAATGTGTTTCACTCGCCCTTGAAGCTGTCGTCGCGGCGTTTGCGGCCGGACGGGTCGTGGCGTCCTCCAGCGCGCCGCTGGTCCAGCGGATCCGTACTGTGATGCCGATCCAGCGCTTAGGAAAGCCGGCCGGGCGCTGTACATCCGCGGCCACCGCGCGCGACCTGCCGGCATGCGCCACTTGGCACGGACCAACCGACCAGGGCATTGCGGCGGTGCGTGCCCAGCACTGGGGCCACGGGATCGCGCGGCTGCGAAGCCAAGCCGACGGCCCGCGCTACAGCGGGCGAGGTCCCGGCAAGACGACGCCGAACAGGGGCATCATGTTCACGATCGCCAAACGCCCGCCGTTCGCGCACATGCAGCCGATGACATCGTACGTGCTCGGCTTGCGTTGAGCAGCCCAGAACTAAGGAGTAGCCCCGACCATGATCCGCCAGCTCGCTTTGTCCGCCGTGGCCGTCCTTGCGCTGTGCGCCTGCAGCTCGCGCCAGCCGCCGCCGGCCTCGAGCAGCACTGCATCGCCAAGCGCCACCGCGAGCGCGCCGGCCAGCAACCCGGCGGCACAGCCGAGCAGCTCGATCGGCGCTTCCCCCGCGTCGATCCGCTCGGCCGCGGACAGCCCGCTGGCCCTGCCGGCCAGCAGCAAGTGGCAGCCCGGCGTCAACTACGACGTGGTGTCCCCGGCTCAACCCACCAACGCGCCCCCGGGCAAGGTGCAGGTGATGGAGGTGTTCTGGCTGGCCTGCCCGCACTGCTACACGCTAGAGCCCTACATTCGCGCCTGGCGCAAGACCATGCCGTCTTATGTGCAATTCGTGCGCGTGCCGGTGATGTGGGGACCGGTGCAGCAGGCGCATGCCCGGCTTTTCTATACGCTGGAGGCCCTGCGACGGAACGATCTGGTCGCCAAGGCGTTCCAATACATCCATACGCTGGAGACTCGAACCGGCTCGGAGTCGATCCTGGTGGGCAGCAGCCCCGGCAACACCTTGAGAATACAGGAAGCATTCGCGGCAAAGAACGGCGTTTCGGCCGCGGCATTCGCCAGCGCCTATGACTCCTTCGACGTCAACACGCAGCTGCAGCAGGCCGAGGATATCCAGCAGACCTACGCGGTGGACTCCACCCCGACCATCATCGTCGATGGACGGTACAAGACCAACCCCGACATGGCGGGCGGCGAGCAGCAACTGATCGAGCTGATCGACTTCCTGACCAAGTGGGACCACGAACACGTGCAAAGGAGCTAAATCGATGCGAGTCGTACGCAATTCAGGGCTGCTGGCGGTTGCGGTTGCGTTGCTGGCGTGTGTCGTCGGCGGCCTGAGTGCACGGGCCGCGGCGGCCAATCTACCGGTCAGCAGCCGATGGAAGGCGGGCACCAACTACAAGGTGCTCGATCCCGCCGAGCCCACCACCGCGCCCCCGGGCAAGGTGCAGGTCATGGAGTTCTTCTACCTGGCCTGCCCGTTCTGCCACGCGCTCGAGCCGCACATCGTCGCGTGGCGCAAGACCAAGCCGGCGTACGTGCAGTTCGTGCAAGTGCCGGTCATGTGGGCGTCCTTGCAAGTGTCGGACGCGCGGCTGTTCTACACGCTTCTGGCGCTGGGACGGGACGACTTGATTCCGACCGCGTTCCACACCATCCACCGGCTCGAGCTGGCGGCGGGCGGCAACGAGAACGTCATGATCGGCGGCACGAAGGCGAAAACGCTCGCGCTCCAGGAAGCCTTCGCCGGGCGGCATGGCATCTCCGGCAACGCCTTCGTCAACGCCTACAACTCGTTCGACGTGCACCTCGAGCTGGAAAGGGCCCGCCAGCTGGGAACGGTCTATCAGATCACCGCAACGCCGACGATCATCGTCGACGGGCGTTTCAAGACCGGACCGTCGTTTTTCTCCTATCACGGCAACGAATCGCGACTGGAGAGCGGCGACCGGCGGACGATCCAGCTGATCAACTTCCTCACACGGTGGGCTCATGATCACCCGCACGCGGGCTGAGCCGCGCAGCGGCGAGCACGAGCGCAGCGGAACCCCCGCGGCCATGGCGGCCAAGGCTGACGCCCGCAAGCGCGGCACCCGCTGCCACGAAGGGCACAGGCGCCATACCCGCGACGATTCGGCTCAGAGGATGTAGCGGCTGAGATCCTCGTCCTGGGCGAGGCCGCCCAGATGCTCCTCGACGTAGCCCGCGTCGATGGTGAGGTCGGTGCCTGAGTGCTCGGACGCATCGTACGAGACCGACTCGAGGAGGCGCTCCATGACGGTGTGCAGTCGGCGGGCGCCGATGTTCTCGGTCCGCTCGTTGACCTGATGGGCGATCTGCGCGATGCGCTGTACGCCGTCGGCCGAAAACCGCACGGTGACGCCCTCGGTGTCCATCAGCGCCTGGTATTGCGCGGTGAGCGAGGCGTCCGGCTCGGTCAGGATGCGCACGAAGTCCTCGACCTTCAGCGACTCGAGCTCCACGCGGATGGGCAGACGCCCTTGCAGCTCGGGAATCAGGTCCGAGGGCTTCGAGAGGCTGAAGGCGCCCGAGGCGATGAACAGCACGTGGTCGGTCTTGACCGGGCCGTACTTCGTGGCCACCGTCGAGCCTTCCACGAGCGGCAGCAGATCGCGCTGCACGCCCTCGCGCGACACGTCGGCGCCCATGGTCTCCTGCCGGCGCGTTACCTTGTCGATCTCGTCGATGAACACGATGCCGTTCTGCTCGGCGTTCTCGACCGCCTTGATCTTCAGTTCGTCCTCGTTGATCAGGTTGGCCGCCTCGTCTTCGACCAGGAGCTTCACCGCTTCGCGCACCTTCAGCTTACGACTGCGGGTGCGGGTGCCGCCGAGATTCTGAAACATCGACTGCAGCTGCTGCTGCATTTCTTCCATGCCCGGCGGGGCCATGATCTCCACGCCCACCGGCAGTGAGCGCAGCTCGATCTCGATCTCGCGCTCGTCCAGCTCGCCGGCCCGCAGCATGCGCCGAAATTTCTCCCGGGTTTCGGCATCGCGCGGTTGCGGCGGCTCGTCGGTCGAGAAGCCCATCACGCGCGGCTTGGGCAGCAGCGCATCGAGCACGCGCTCCTCGGCGGCCGCCGCGGCGCGTTGCGCCACTTTCTCCATTTCCTGTGCGCGCGTTATCTTGACGGCGACGTCGACCAACTCTTTGACGATGGAGTCAACATCGCGCCCGACATAACCCACTTCGGTGAATTTCGTGGCCTCTACCTTGACGAACGGCGCATTCGCCAGCCGCGCGAGGCGGCGCGCGATCTCGGTCTTACCGACGCCGGTCGGCCCGATCATGAGAATGTTCTTCGGCGTGATCTCCTGGCGCAGCGACTCGCGCACCTGCATGCGCCGCCAGCGGTTGCGCAGCGCGATTGCGACGGCGCGCTTGGCGGCGTTCTGGCCGATGATGTGCTTGTCGAGTTCCTGGACGATCTCGCGGGGAGTGAGCGTGGACATGATGTGCGGCGTCCGCCGGGTCCTTCAGGACGCGTCGTGCCTCAGTTCCTCGATGGTCAGATTGCGGTTGGTGTAGATGCAGATGTCGGCGGCGATTTCGAGTGAACGCTGGACAATGTCGCGGGCGGGAAGTTCCGAGGCCGCGAGCAACGCCCGCGCTGCCGACAGGGCGAACTGCCCGCCGGAACCGATGGCGGCCGCAGCGAATTCCGGCTCGATGACATCGCCATTGCCGGAGATAACGAAGAGTTTATCCGGATCGGCGACCAGCAGCAGCGCCTCCAGACGACGCAGATACCGGTCGGCGCGCCAGTCCTTGGCCAACTCGATGGCCGCGCGCGTCAGATTGCCGTATTTTTCCAGCTTGCCTTCGAAGCGCTCGAACAGCGTGAACGCATCGGCGGTGCCGCCGGCGAACCCGGCCAGCACCTTGTCATTGTACAGACGGCGGACCTTGCGGGCGTTGCCCTTCATCACGGTGTTGCCCAGAGTCACCTGGCCGTCGCCCCCGAGGGCGACGCTGCCGTTGCGGCGAACGCCGAGGATGGTCGTGCCGTGCGGGTCGAAAACGGACGTGTGATCAGTCATGAGTTGCTTGCCAGATCGAGTCAGCGGGAGTCGTACCGGGAGCGCGCATCAGGATTTGCGTCGTGCCCGCGGGTGCGCCGCATCGTAGATGCGGGCGAGATGCTGGAAATCAAGGTGAGTGTATATCTGCGTCGTGACGATATCGGCATGGCCGAGAAGCTCCTGCACGCCGCGCAGCTCGGCGCCGGATTCGAGCAGGTGCGATGCGAACGAATGGCGGAACAAGTGCGGATACACGTGCTGCGGCAGGCCCTGGCGGCGCGCCCAATACAGGATGCGCTTCTCGATCTGTCTGCGGCCGAGCCGCCGGCCGCCGCGCCCGACGAACAGCGCCTGCTCGGCCGCGGCCACCCAGGCTAGACGCTGCCTCAGCCAGCGCTCGAGCGCCTGCACGGCCTTGCGGCCGACCGGCACGACGCGCTCTTTGCGGCCTTTGCCGAGCACGCGCACGGTGCGGTCGCGCAGATCGAGATCCTCGAGGTCGAGCCCGGTGAGCTCGGCCAGCCGCAATCCCGAGGAGTACAGCAGCTCCATGATGGCGCAGTCGCGAACCGCCAGAGGCGTGGTGTCCGGGATGGCCAGCAGCCTCGCCATCTGGTCCGCGTCTAGCGTGCCGGGAAGCCGGCGCGCCGCCTTGGGTGCGCGCACGTCGACTGCCGGATTGCCCCGCAGCGCCCGCAGGTCGCCGCCTGGGCCGGCAGCGCCCTGGTCACGCTGCACCCGGGCTTCCCGCAACAGAAAATCGTAGAAACTGCGCACCGCCGAGAGCCGCCGCTGGATGCTGCGCGGAGCCAGCCCGCCGGCATGCGCCTGCGCGGCGAACGCGCGCACCCGCGCGGCGTCGAGTCCGCTGCACGGCGCGATCCCCTCGCGCTCGCAGAATTCGCTCAGCGCGCGCAGATCGCGCAGGTAGCTCGAGACGGTATGCGGCGATGCGCGCCGCTCGTTCACCAGGTAGCGCCGGAACCGCTCCAGCCAATCGCTCGCTCCCGGACTCATCGGCGCCACCGCGGCCGCTTGCCGCTCAGGCGCCGCGGCGCAGCGTCAGAGCATCGACGATCAAGTCGGCCATGCGGGCTAGGAATTCGGTGCTCATGCCCGGATGGAATCGGTCGCGTTCGGGACTGCCAAGTGTCAACACGCCGAGCGGCGCGCCCTTGTCGATCAGTGGCACGAGCGCCACCGAGGCGATCTGCGCGGAGTCCGGCCCGAACAGCAACTCGCGATGCGAATCGCGCGCCTGGCCGCAACGCGGCTTGCCGCCGCTGAAGAGTGTCTCGAAGGACTTCAGCGCCGGGCTTCCCCGACTCACCGCATGCACGAAGCGCTGCGGCGCGAGATCCGGATATTCCCCGATCAGCAGCAGCACACTGTGAAAGGCGTCGAGGTCCTCGCGCAGGCTGGCCTCGATCCGCTCGATCGCATCGGCGCGGCTAGTGGCGAGCAGCAGCCGCCGCGTGAAGCGGTGCAGCTTGTCGGCGACGACATCATTGGCGCGGGCGACGGCAACCAGCTCGGCGAGCTTGCTTTCCAGCTGCGCGTGTTTCTCGCGCAGCACCTCGATCTGACGCTCCACGAGCGAGATGGTGGAGCCGCCGCGCGCATGCGGCAATCGCAACCGCAGCAGCAGCGCCGGGTGGCGCTCGAAAAAATCCGGGTTGTGTTGCAGGAATGCGGCGATGGACTCCTCGTCCACTTCGCTGGTGGTGATTCCCTGGGCCTCGCGTATTGTCATGATGAGTGGCAGCTCCTCATAGATCGATGTGACCTTCGAAGGCGACTTGAGCCGGTCCGGTCAGCCAGATGGGCTCGCCGGGACCGCCCCAGCTGACGAGCAGCTCGCCGCCGCGCGCGCCCACGCTGACGTCGCGATCCAGCAGGCCCCAGCGATGCCCGACCGCCACCGCCGCGCATGCGCCGGTGCCGCAGGCGAGCGTCTCGCCGGCACCGCGCTCGTACACACGCAGACGAATGTGCGTGCGGTCCAGCACTTGCATGAATCCGGCGTTGACCCGCCTGGGAAAGCGCTGATGATGCTCGATCGCCGGACCCAGGCGCGCCACCGGCGCCGTGTCGACCGAGTCGACGGCAAGCACGGCGTGGGGATTGCCGATCGAGACCGCGCCGATCTCGAGCACCGCGCCTTCGACCTCGAGCCGATAGCGCTCGGCTTCCTGTGGCGCATCGAAGGGCAGGGCAGCCGGATCGAAGCGCGCCGGTCCCATGTCCACCGAGACCGGACCACCCGGCCGCACGCGCGCGCGCACCAGAGCGGCCGGACTATCGAGCGTGACGGCGCCGTCGCGACCGACGCCGCGTCCCACGAGCAACGCCGCAACGCAGCGCGCACCGTTGCCGCACTGCTCCACTTCGCGTCCGTCGGCGTTGAAGATGCGGTAGAACGCATCCGTTTCGGCTCGCCGCGGCGGTTGCAGCAGCAGTGCCTGGTCGAAACCGATGCCGGTGTGGCGGTCGGCGAGCCGGCGCAGTTGCGCCTCCGTCAGGGGTGCGGGCCCGGTCGGCACATCGAACACCGCGAAATCGTTGCCGAGGCCGTGCATCTTGGTGAAGCCGATGCGCATTTATGCGAGCATACCGTAACTGCCCGTCCACGGTCAGACCCTGAACCGCTCGCGCAGCTCGCCGGCCAGACGGCGGCTGACCGGTAATGCAGTGGCGCACCCGCGCAGCAGGACGCAGTAGCGCCCGTCGGCGTCGCGCACGATGCGCTGCAGGTAGCGGGTATTGACCAGTGTATTGCGATGGATGCGCACGAAGTCCGTGCCGAGGTCTTCCTCGAGCGTTCGCAGCGACTCCTCGATCAGGTCCTCGCCCTGGGCGTGCCGGACCGTGGTGTATTTCTGATCCGCCTGGAAATACAGGATCTCCTGCACGGCGATCAGGCTGACTTGATCACGGCGCCGGGTCGCGATGTGTGTCCGGCGGCGAGCGCCGCTCGCCGCGGCCAACTGCCGCAGCTGCGGTCGCGTCAGCCGTCCCGCATGGGCGAGCGCCGCGGCGAGCTTGTCCTTGCGGATGGGCTTGAGGAGATAGCCGGCTGCGTACGTTTCGAAAGCATGGACCGCGTATTGATCGTATGCGGTGGTGAAAATGACCGCGGGCGGCTCCTGCAGAACACTCAGGTGACGCGCCGTCTCGATGCCGTCCAACCCGGGCATGCGCACATCGAGCAGCACGACATCCGGCGCCAGACGAACCGTCTGCTCGAGCGCCTCGAGCCCGGTGGAGGCGTCCCCGACGATCTGCGCGCCGCCGATTTCCGCGATCAGCTGGCCGAGCCGCTCGCGCGCCGGCAACTCGTCATCGACGATGAGCACCCTGAGCACGAATGACCCTCAATCGCGCGCGCCGCCGGCCGGCGCCGGAAGGTACGGAAAGCGCAGCGTCACGATATATTCCTCGCCGAAGCGGCCAGCCTTCAACAGCGCCCGCGCGCCGTAGTGCAGCATCAGGCGCTCGCGGATGTTCTCCAGCGCGAGCTGATTGCCATCATGGTCGCGCGCCCGCGCACCGAGTGGATTGCGTACCACCAGCGAGAGCAGCTCGCCGGCTCGCTCGCCGTTGATTGCGACGACGCCGCCGGCCGGGCACGGCTCGATGCCGTGGTAGATCGCGTTCTCGAGCAACGGCTGCAGGAGCAATCCCGGCACGCGCGCATCGAGTGGCAACGCCTCGACATGCCAGGCCACGCGCAACCGCTCGCCGAGCCGTAACTGCTCGATGCGCTGATAGGTACGTGCGATCTCGAGCTCATCGGCGAGCGTGATGGTCTCGAGCGGCTCGGCAAGCGAGGCCCGGAACAGGTCGGCCAGATCCTGTACGGCCTGCTCGGCCTCGCGCGGCGCCGTGCGAGTCAACGCGGCGATGGTGTTCATGCTGTTGAACAGGAAATGCGGACGGATGCGTGCCTGCAGGGCGTGCACCCGCGCCGCGGCGCGCAGCTCGATGTTGCGCCGCCATTGATGCGTGACGTAGAAGTAGCGCAGCGTCACCGCAGCGATGACCAAGCCGATGGCGGTGTTGCGCAGCACGAATGGCCCGAGGCGCCGCGGGAACAGAGAGTTCGCGCCGGCGGCCCGTACCACATGTGACTGGCCGAGCAGAAACACTCCGGCGGACACCGCCGCGACCACCGCGGTCATCAGCGCCAACGCGACGCTCGAGCCCCGTTGCTCCCCGAGGCGCGCCAGCAGCGGGCGCAGCGCGCACAGCAGCGCCGCCGACAGCAATCCGACCCACAGGAGAAACAGCGAGCTGAGCGCCAGCTCCGACCAGAAGCCCTGCGCCGCGCTGCGGGCGATCGATACCACGATGGCGGTCAGCTCCGCCACGACGACGATGGCAAACGCGGCCCGCGAAGCACAGAAATTCGGGAGATAGAAGGCGTCGCCGCCGCGGAAGGCCCGGTCCGAAGACGCCGGCCGCGGCGGAAGCTGAGAGCGCACTGGGCCGATCACGGCGGCATTATGCCTGAAACGTCAGCGTAAGACCGGGTGGCGCCCTCGCCGCACGAACGGTGGGCGGCACCCGCTGCAGGCCGGCTTATTGCGAGCGTTTCAGCTTCGCCGCCACGCGCCGGTAGGCCTCGCGGAAGGGGATGCCCTCGCGCACCACCAGGCGATTGGCGTCCTCCGCGGCGTGAATAGCCGGATCCAAGTGGATGCGCTCCGCCCGGAACGAAAGCGCATCGAGTGCGGCGGGCAGGATGCCGAGCGTCTCGAGCGCCAGGTCGATGGCGCGGAACAGGGGAAACTTCAACAGCTGCAGATCGCGTTGGTACCCTGAGGGAAGCTTGGCACAGACGGCCAGGGCCTCCAGTAGGCATGCCTGCGCGGTGGCCGAGCGGCCGCGGATCAGCTCGAAGACATCCGGATTTCGCTTCTGCGGCATGATCGAGGAGCCGGTGGTGAACGCCTCCGGCAGCCGCACGAAGCCGAATTCCTCCGTGTAGAAGAGCAGGACGTCGGCGGCCAGGCGACCGGCGTCTTGCAGCAAAACGGTGATGTGGAAGAGGAGTTCCGCTTCCGCCTTGCCGCGGGAAAGCTGCACGGCGGTCACGGGTTCCTGCACCGACGCGAAGCCGAGCTTCTCGCGTGTCGCCTCGCGGTCGAGCGGCAGACCCGGCGTGCCGTAGCCGGCCGCCGACCCGAGCGGATTGCGGCCCAAGCGGCGATGGACGTGGTGCAGGGCCTGCGCATCGTCACGGATCTCGGCGGCGAAGCCGCCGGCCCACAGCGGCACGGAGCTCGGCATCGCCTGCTGCATGTGCGTGTAGCCCGGGAGCGCCGTGGTCCGCTCACGCGCACCGAGCCGCTCCAGCGCCTCCGCGACCGATATCGCGCCGGCGCTCAGCTCCTCGACCGCATCGCGCAGATAGAGCCGCAGGGCGGTGAGCACCTGATCGTTACGCGAGCGCCCGAGATGAACACGTCCCCCCGCAGCCCCGATCCGTTCGGTCAACCGGCGCTCCAGAGCCGTATGCCCATCCTCGTCGGCGAGTTCCACGTGCCATTCACCCTGGGCATGGGCTTCGCCGAGCGCAGTCAGGCCACCGCGGATGGCCTCGAGGTCCGCCGGGGCGAGCAATCCCCGATCGTGCAGCATCTCGGCATGCGCGATCGAGGCACGGATGTCATAGGCGATGAGCCGGTCGTCGAGGGCGAAATCCTCCCCGGCGGTGAAGCGCAGCACCCGCTCATCGAGCGGCGCGCCTTTGTCCCACAGCCGGCTCATGCTCAGCTCCCCACGCCCTGCTGCTCGGCCGGCGTCAGCGCATTGACGTCCTCGACGATCAGCGTGCCGGTTCCCTCGTTGGTGAAGACCTCCCCGAGAATGCCCTCCGGAGCCTGGTACGACACCACGTGCACGCGGCGCACCCCGCCGCGGATGGCCGCTTCGATGGCCTTGGCCTTCGGCACCATGCCCTCGGCGATGCGCCCCTGCGCGTGCAGCTCGCGCAGGCCGGCCAGGTCGGTGTAGGAAATAAGCGAGCCCGGATCGGTCCGATCGGCGAGGATGCCCGGCGCTGCGGTGCACAGCACGAGCTTCTCGGCGCCGAGCGCCGCGGCCAAAGCAGCGGCCACCGTGTCGGCATTGATGTTGAGCAGGGTTCCTTCGTCGTCAGCCGACAGGGGGCTCACCACCGGCATCAGGTTGTTGTCCAGGAGCTTGCGCAGCACCATCGGATCGACCATGTCGATGTCGCCCACGAACCCGAAGTCGACCAACTCGCCATTCGAGGCGATCTTGACCGGCGGCCGCTTGTGCGCACGCACCAGGCCGGCATCGACGCCGCTCACCCCGACGGCCTCGATGTTCAGCTCGCGACACATGCCCAGAATGTTGGTATTTATCGTGCCGTTGAGCACCATCGCGGTAACGTCTATCGAGCGCCGATCGGTGACGCGGCGGCCCTCAACCATGCGTGAGTCCACGCCGAGCGCGTTGGCCAGCTCGGTGACCTGCGGGCCGCCGCCGTGCACAAAGACGACGCGGACGCCGAAATAATGCAACAGGGCGATCTGCTCGATGAGCGCGCGCGCGGCGGCGGCGTCGACAAATACCCCGCCGCCGACCTTAACCACGAACGTCTTGCCGCGATACATGCGGATGTAGGGTGCCGCACTTTTCAGCGCGCGTATGGCCAGCGCCTGGTCCCCGGGTTTCATGATCATGTCAGTTCAGAGCCCTCGTCCGAATATCGATAGCCATGGCTGATTCACAGCCCATTCAGTAGACGGTACAACACCGCCATTTGCACCGTCAGGCGATTGTACGCTTCGCGCAACACGACGCTGCGCGGGCCGTCGAGAACCTCGTCGGCCACGGCAACGTTGCGCCGCACAGGCAGGCAATGCATCAAACGGCAGTCGGGAGCCGTGTGCTCGAACCAGTCGCCGCGCACGCACCAGTCGGCCTGCGCGCCGCGCAGACGCGCGTCCGCCGCCGCATTACCGTAAGATTCGGTCGCGCCCCACTCCTTGGCGTAAATGACATCCGCGCCCGCGAGAGCCTCGCGGCGCATGTCGCTCTCGCGGACCGAGCCGCCGTTGATCGCGGCGGCGCGACGCGCCTTGTCCATGATCGCCTGCGGCAGCGCGAAACCTTCGGGCCGCAGCACCACAACTTCCATGCCGCGCAGCGCCGCCATGTGCAGCGCGGCGGCCGGGACCGCCAGCGGCAACGGCCGGGGATGATAGACCCAGGAGAGCACGAAGCGCCCGTGCCGCGGCACGCCCAGATCGTCCATCGTTTTCCAGTCGGCAAGCGCCTGACAAGGATGATTGATGGCCGACTCGAGGTTGATCAGGGGTTTCGTGGTCAACGCCGCCATGGCGTTGAAATTTGTCTCGGCCAGATCGGCGGCCAGATCGCGACCGTCGGCGAAGGCGCGAATGCCGAGCGCATCGCAGTAGGAGGCCAGTACCGGAATGCCTTCGCGCACGTGCTCGGCGGCCGCCGCGCTCATCACCGCGCCGAGGCGTGTCTCGAGCTGCCAGGTGCCCTGGCCCGGTGTGATCACGAACGAACTGCCGCCGAGGCGCGCCATGCCGGCCTGCATCGAGGCCAGCGTGCGCAGCGAGGGATTCATGAACAGCAAGCCGAGAATCTTGCCCTCGAGCGCGCGCGGCTCCGGCTGGCGCTCCAGCCGTCCCGCCAGCTCGAGCAGCGCGAGCACCTCCTCGCGGGGTAGCTCCCCCAGGTCGAGAAAGCGCTTCATTCGCCGATATCCGCCAGCGCCCGGCGCAGCAGCTCGACGTGCTGCGCCTGGAGAATGAACGGCGGCAGCAGCCGCAGGATCTGCGGGTCGGTCGCGGTACCGGCCAGGATGCCGTGGCGCAACAGTTCGGCCTGGATCTGCTTGGCCGGGCGGCGCATGCGCAGCCCGAGCAGCAGCCCCTCGCCCTGAATGGCGCTCACCGGCCCCACATGACAGGTGCGTCGAATCGTCTCCGACATGAGCCGGACGTTCTCCAGCAGCCGCTGCGATTCAATCGCCTCGATGCAGGCCAGCAACGCCGCGCAGGCCATAGGGCCGCCGCCGTAGGTCGTGCCGAGCTGGCCGATCTTCAACGCCGCCGACACGCGCGCCGAGGTCAGCAGCGCCGCGCAGGGGAAGCCGTTGCCGAGCGCCTTCGCCGTCGTCAGCAGGTCCGGTGTGACGCCGTACAACGTGGCCGCGAACGGCGCGCCCACGCGCCCGAGGCCGCATTGCACCTCATCGAAGATCAACAGCGCGCCGACCCGGTCGCAGCGCTCGCGCAGCGCAGCAAGATACGGCGCGCCGAGATCGACGGCGCCGGCCAGTCCCTGCACGGGCTCGACGATGACGGCGGCTGTGCGCTCGGTCACGTGCTCGGCGATGGCGCTGAGCTCGTGCCGCGGCATGAAGCTGACAGCGAAGGGTTTGTGGGGAAAGCCGTACCAGGCCTCGGAACCCCAGGTCACGGCCGCCGCCGCCGCGGTCCGGCCGTGGAAGGCACCCTCGAGCGCCGCCACATGCGCCCGCCCGGTCATCTGCACAGCCAGCCGCAGCGCGTTCTCGTTGGCTTCCGCCCCGCTGTTGACCAGGAATACGCTGGCGAGATCGAGTCGGGAGAACGCCAGAAGCCGGTGCGCCGCGCGCGCGCGGATCGCCATCGGCAGCGCATTGGTCTGGAACTGGCAGGCGCGCGTCTGCGCGGCCAGCGCTTCGGTCCAGCCGGGGTGGCCGTAACCGAGGGCGGCCACCGCGTGCCCGCCGTACAGATCGAGCAGGCGCTCGCCGCGCGCGTTAATCAGCCAGACACCTTCGGCGTGATCCACCTCGAACGGGTATTGGGCGTAAACCGGCGCCAAGCCGTCGCCGGGTGCTTCGGGCGCCTCGGAAGGGGCCCGTGTCGTTGCGTTCATGTCGTTCTCTTTCGCCTCAGGTCCAACCGGGCGCCGGTGTCGTAAGACCGTCGGTCTCCGCCAGAGCGAACATCCGGTTCATCCACTGCACCGCGCCGCCGGCGGCGCCTTTCGTGAGATTGTCGAGAGTGCACATCACCGCCACCGTGCGGCCGTCGCTCACCGCGCTCAGGTGCGCGTAATTGCTCGCGACGACGTCTTTCACGCGCGGGGGCGCCTCGAGCACGCGCACGAACCGCGAGCCGGCATAGAAGTCACGCAGCGCAGCAATCACCTCGGCGGTCTCGAGCGGTCGAACCAGCGGCGCTTGCACCGTCACATGAATGCCGCGCGCAAACGGGCCGGAATGCGGAACGAACGCGATGTCCGCCCACACGCCGGAGGCTGCGTGGGCACACGCGGTGATCTCGGGCACATGACGGTGTGCCAGCGCACTGTAGGCATAAAGATCGCTGTGCCGCACTGGGTGATGGGTACCAGCCACCGGTTTGCGTCCCGACCCGGTACTGCCGGTCACCCCGGACACGAACAGTTGCGGGGGCGTCAGTTGCAGAGCGAGCAGTGGCACGCACGCCAGCAGTGTCGCACTGGCGAAGCAGCCGGGATGGGCGACGTGCGGCGTGCTCGACTCGGCCAGATGCTCCGGCATGGCGCAGGTGAATTGCGCGAGTCGCCGCGGCGCGCCGTGTGGATGGTTGTAGACCCGCTGATAGGCGTCGGCTGACCGGAAACGGAAGTCGGCGGAGATGTCGACCACGCGCGGCCGGGTACCGGCGGTCTCGGCGGCGGTGAGCAGGGAATCGATGAGCTGAGCGGACACGCCGTGCGGCGCGGCACAGAACACCGCGCTGTGCGGAACTTTGATGAGCAGCGACTGGATCTCGTTGTGCGGCTGGAAGCACGCCTCGCCATAGGCAGCCGCAAGATGGGGAAAGGCCGTTGCGAGCGGCTCGCCCGGCTGGCTGTCCGACATCACCGCGCGCACTTCAAAGCGCGGATGACCAGCGAGCAGCCGCAACAGCTCTCCGGCCACGTAGCCGGTGCCACCGAGTACCACGGCGGGAATCCGTTCGCTCATGACTCGCTCGCGCGCGCCAGGCCCACGGCCGCCATGACATGGTCGCCCAGTTGCGCGCCGCTGCTGATGGCGTTGAAAGCGGGCACCCGCAGCTGATCGGTGATCAGATCGACCCCGACCTGGTTGTCGGTGGCCGGTCCGGTGACCACGCACGGCTCGATCTCGAAGCGCTCGCGTAGCAGCTTCACACCACCCCAGGCCGCCACCGGATCGTTGGCCGAGAGCACCACACCGGTCAGCGCGGCGCGGATGTCGGGACACTCCAGGATCGCATCCACACCGTAGGTGCCGAGAATGCCGTCGCCCAACTCGAAGACGATCACGTCGGGCTTGCCAGCGGCGAGCTCGGTCAGCATCGCCCGGGTCAGAGCCGGGCCATTGTCGCGCGTCGTGGTGACGACGCCGAAATCGGTGAAGATCGCGGAGCGGCGCGCGCCGGCATCGTCCATGGCGAGAATGTCGCGCCGCAGCGAGACACCCGTGGCCTTGAATGCATCGATGGTCAGGCCGCGATGGCGCATGCGGCTGATCATGGCGCAGGCGGCCGCGGTCTTGCCGGCCTCCATGCACGTCCCGGCGAGCGCCACGACCGGCACGTTGAGTGTCCCCAGATGCGCGGACCGATCGAGCTGTCGGTGTCCGACCCGAGCCGGCACACCGATGCGCTCGCCGAGGTAGGGAAAGCGCAGCACGACGCCGATCACCCGGCAGTCGAACGGCTGGCCCTTGTCGGGGTTGATTGAATCGCACACCCCGAGCACTCCGCCGATGTTGAGCATCTGAATGACGTCACCGGCCTTGACGGTCGGCGGGATGTGGCCCGAGTAGCCAAACAGCGCCTTGCGGTGCCCCAGTGCGCCGACCACGATGTCGCCCTTGCGCACCTTGGCCATGCGGCCGCTGCTGAGTTCCAGCTGGTTGTAGGTCGATTTGTTGGTCAGCACCTCGACCACGATCACCACGCCCTCCTCGGCCGGGATGTCGGTCGCGGCGCGCACCTCGTGCGAGAGCCCGCACGCTTGAGCCACGGAGGCGATCTTGTCGACGACGACGCTGCGCATGCCGTTGGCCATCTCAAACGCTCTCGGCCGGCGCGCCGGCGCGCCGATGAAATACGCCGGTCAGGGCGGCGATCTTGGAGAAGCCGAGCGCGTCTTGCGCCGTCCATTCGCCGGCTGCTTCGCCGTAGACACCCTTGGAAGCGCGCATCAGCGAG
>DAHXNE010000060.1 GCA_027366635.1 Gammaproteobacteria bacterium
TTCTCCCGCCGGCGGTGCGCTTCTGTGGTCGCGCGTAGATTCTCACCCGGGGTGCCAGTTGCGGTTTGGCATCCAGCTGCATTCCGTCCTTGAATTTCAGGCGTCGCGTCGTCGCGGCGCAAAATTTGTGCATCTGCCGGGTTTGCGTTCGCCACATATTCAGGCCGAGGCGGTAACTGGCCGGTTCCCACCGTCACCAACACGGCCAATACTGCCAGGCGCTCAGACGACGGCGGCGTCATTGCGGCGCGCCCAGCTGTCGGCTCTGCGCTTGATCGTCTGACGATGGGCGTGGTTGCGCTGCGCGTGGCGCGCCCAACGCACCCCGCCGGGTCGGAAGTTGACCCCGGCTTCAACCAGTGTACACAGCGACGCGCCAGTTCCGCCGGGTAATTGCACCGCAACTGCTCCAGAGCTTCCCCATCGCGATCAACCCCGATGTTACGCGGCGTCCGAGGAATGCGCGTCACGATTGCGCCTCCTCCGAGATAGCTGTCGATATAGGTGTCGTGCGGGGGCATCAGCGCGGTGATCGCCTGGCGCCACTCCGCGGTCGCCTTCGATCCGTACTCGCTACCCATCGCCGCCTGAGCTGTGCACTACTGAAGATGGGAGGGCAGCGCAGGATCAAAATGCCATCTTGTCGAATGTCCACTCGCCGCAGCGAAAGCGCTTAGGCATGAATAGCCGCGTTGCGGCCAGGCGTCCACCCTTCATCATGCCAATGCCGAGATCCTTCGCTATCGCCTGAGTCAGATTCGGCAACGCGTCGCTTACTGGGCGTGGGAATCCGACTGACGGCTGGACGCTGTCCGCCCTGAATGTGGGCGTTTCACTGCCAAGCAGAGTCAGATCCTGGCGACTTGTGCTCGGCATTTGATGTGTCGCGTGTACATTCTTCCCGCCCTGCCCGACACCATGGGCATCGATTTGCGAATACATCCCGCTGATGGTATTATTCAGATTAATCGACACGTTCTGGTATGGGGTCCAGAGGCGATGACGAACCTGCCTTCCGCTGACGAACTTCAGAAGCGGCCTGAGCCGCCTAAGAATTTTTACTGCACCGCGCCCTGCCGGACTTCCGAGTTCCCTCGAATCGGCTGCATGCGAGTGCATCGCCCCGGCAATGACCCTACTAACTCAAGCACTTGTGCGCAGCCACCGGAATACCTGCCCGTTTCTTGTTACGGGGTCCGACCGCGCCGGATGAAGAACTATTACGGACTTATGAAACACCAACCTGAGCATCGATGAGCGGCGTGCGACGTTATTTCGCGGCAGAAGTTGCGATATTCGGAAAGCTAGTGACTAACTCATTGTTGCGCGGGCTCTAGCGGAATTCCTGGCTAAATTTAGAGGGGCATTTCATGCGAGCAAATTCGAAACTGTCGCTGGCGGCGGTCGTTACCCTTGGATTTCTTGTAAGTTTCCGGGCGAGCGCTGTTACGCAAAAAACAACAAGAAATACCCCCGCGACCGCCATCCTGAAAAGCCCGTCGAAACCGGCGTTGTTGCAGCCTGTCGTCGTAACGGCGACCTACGCCCAGAGCCTTCAAAGCGCTCTCAATATAAAACGCTACGCGCCAGTCATAGTTGACGCGATTTCGCTCGCCGACATGGGTCAACTTCCGGATGTCAATGTTGCGGCGGCACTCGCCCGTCTTCCGGGAATCGCTACGGAACGAGATCCGAATACTGGCTCAGCTAGTCAGATTGCTATCGGCGGCATGCCCGAAGAGCTCACGCTAGGAGAGCTAAACGGCGCGTCACTGGCAACGACCACGTCAACTGGCAACATCAGATACAACATGTTTCCGCCGAGCCTCATTGGCGCGGCGATAGTGTACAAGACGCCAATGGCGTCGCTGAATTCAGGTGGAATTGCCGGTACAGTCGATCTGCGCAGCATCCGTCCGTTGCAATTCCCGCACAACACGATTATCGCGTCTGTCGAAGGGGACTATGCGTCGCTTGGCGCGCAGCTCGCCCGGGCTTCCGATATTGGTTGGCGCGGCGACCTTGCCTACGTCGGCAAGACGCGAAACAATAAATTAGGTTATGCCGTCGGGGTGGCGCTCCGCTCTGATCCAATTCAATACGTCGAGTCGGAATTCGATCAATACGATCCTTCGGCCGACTACGAAGACCTTACCGGGAACGGAAAGCCGGTCACGGCAAACTATGGAATATTTGCCGGCACGGTATACGGAGTCGATAGGCGCCAAGCTGTCATGGCCGCGCTTCAATGGAAACCATCACGAAAACTCAGTGTATACCTAGACGGGCTCTACTCGCATGCGCGATACACGGAAAGCCAAAACGGCATCCTAAGCAATACGGCGAACGGAGAGTTCACTAATTCGTACACCAATGTGACAACAGCGGACCAACAGCTAACGTCTGCAACAATAACGGAGCAGTGCACTTACGGCTGTGCTGAAGGCGAGGCTTATGGTCTGACGATGCAGGACTTCGCGGCCGAGTCGACTCGGGACGATACCTTTGAGGATTTAAATACGCAGATCGCTTGGCGTCCGACACGACAGGATACGGTCACCGCAAATCTTGGATGGTCGCATGTCGACTACCTGTCTTATTATCCGCAAATTACGACAGATTACGTTCAGCTTGCCAATGGGGTGCCGACAAACATAGCAAATGGCCAGTCGCTAACCGAAAACGCTCTTACCTCGCCGCCTCAAATAGCCACTAATGTCAATTTGACAGACCCAAACCTAAATCGCGTCGCGAGTCTTACCGTGCCGTATGCCCATGATGGCCACGACACGATCTTTCAGGAAAAGCTGGGTTTTACTCATGCATTTCGTCACGGCCTAATAAATTCATTGAGTTTTGGGGTCCGTGCGGTAGAGCGTCGGAAGTCGAATATCCAGCTCAGTGAAAGCTCGTCGATTGCCGTTCCAAATCAGACTGTCTTGCCGGCTTCGGAAATTGAGTCTCCCGCGCTGGGAAGCTACGCATTTAGCGCAATCCCAGCGTTTATGGCGTTTAATTTCAATGCCGCAATGGCCCGGTATTTTGGGCCGCTTAACATGACGGATGATACTGCCGCGGACGAAACTGGAAGTTGGACGGTACGGAATAAAACGATTGCGGCCTTCGTGCAGGCGGATTACCAAGGCAGACTCTTTGGATGGCCGTTCGAGGGGAATGTTGGTGTGCGGGTTGTTAGAACCTTGAATACATCGTCCAGTGTTCTGCAGGATCCTATCAGTTCGCTGTTGGTTCCGTATTCCGTGGTCAATGACTACACGAATGCCCTGCCGAGCTTTAATTTTAATTACCGACCATGGAAGCGATGGGTATTCCGCTTCTCTGCGGCCGAAGCAATTGCACGCCCGCAAGTGGACGATTTGAACGCTGGGTTTACCACCTATTGCGCTGGCGGTCCCGGCGTCAGCTGTCAGGCGTATGGGGGCAATCCCCATTTGAAGCCATTTAAGGACAAACAGGTCGCACTAGATGCCGAATACTATTACGCCAAGCACTCGTATACGTCGGTATCGGTGTTTTATAGAGACCTTGCTACGTGGATTGAAACATCGCAGCAAACGGTGGCCGTAAATGGTGTCAATTATCAGTTTTTCCAGCCGGTAAATCAGAGTGGCGGATATGTTGCGAGCGTAGATTACACGCTGCAAAATCAGTTCGACTGGTTGCCGGCTCCATTCAATGGATTGGGCGTCTACGCGACGTATTCGTATAATAAAACAAACATTCAGAACTCAGAAGACTATTCTAGCGAGAGATCGGGGCTGCTCGGCCTGTCAAAGTACACATGGGTGACAACCATGTATTTTGCGAAAGGGCCGGTAGACGCCCACGTAAGCTACGAATATCGAAGTGCGTTTTCGCGCACTCTCCCGGGCGAAGGGCTGTTCTCGGGATTCGCAATAAATGACGGTGCGGGTTATCTTGATGCTCAGGTGTCGTATCGGCTTCCGATGGGCGTGTCGGTGGTGGTATCAGGAGAAAATCTCACGGAAACGCCGTACAGACTGTCATATACAAATGGTGCAAACGGGGTCTATCAGCAATTTGGGCGCATGCTATATTTTGGGTTTCGGTATCGAGACTGAGTCGTTGGGTGATATCCGAGGGGGGGTAAAAACTGGCGCGCGTGATCCGCGCGTGCTGCGGACTTCGTAGAACGCGGCAGTTCCCGGAAGCGCGATTCCCAGGTGTTGTAATGAAAAGACAACCGTATGTTACGCGACGTCGCGGCTGGGCGGCTTGTGTCCGAATGAGTGCCGTGGCGTTTGTCGGAGTTCTGGCGGTCGCAACGGGGACTACGGCAGAGGCGCATGGTGGCGAGGTCGACTTGCTGGCGCATGTGCCCGCGTTTTCGGTTGGTGCGGATGTTTCTGACTACGGATATATTGAGCGGCATGGGGGAATTTATCGGCGGGGAGGCAGGCAAAGTTCGCTGCCGATGATTTTCAAGAGCGCCGGGTGTAATACTTTGAGACTGAGACTTTGGCACAATGCTTCTTCTGAAGAAATAAAAAAATGGGGTCTGTATAACACGCTGAATACAATCCATTACACATTTCCGCTCGCCGTTAGAATTAAGCAAGACGGCTTCAGTTTTGTATTGAACATGCACTTGTCGGACACGTGGGCGGACCCGCATGAGCAGCTGACTCCGTATGATTGGAAAAGGCTTGGTTATCAGAAACTTCGTCGTAGGGTCTTCAGGTATACGAAACACGTGATGATGCGCTTTCGCGCAGCACATGCGATGCCGACGATAGTAATGGTTGGGAACGAGATAAATCACGGCATCTTATGGCCTACTGGAGAACTGAAACGACACGATCCGGGTAGCTGGAGGCGCTTTTCCGGCTTGCTAAAGGCGGCAATTGCTGGCGTCAATGCTGGCAGTGGCAAGCGGAAACCCCAGATCATGCTGCAGGTCGGAAACTTCAACCACCCAAAGCCATTGGTAAGGTTTTTTTCTAAGCTAGTCGCAGAAGGCGTTCGGTTCAATTTGATTGGGTATGACTATTATCCGTATTGGGGTGGGGCAACTGAGCATCTGCGCAGCAATTTGTTGGCATTGGCAGATGGGATCGGCAAGCCTATTGTCGTCGCGGAGACCGCTTATCCGTGGTCCAATGACCGATTTAATAAGTCGTGGGCGAGCAAGCCGGGAATGGCGTATGAGTTTTCGCCGCAAGGTCAGCGTGCTTATATAGCGCACGTGATTTCCATCGTTAAAGCGTTGCCGAAACATCTTGGACGGGGTGTGTGGTGGTGGGGAGCGGAATTTAACGCGGACCAGCGCATGTTTGCGCGGAATCCATGGTCATATAGATCGCTTTTTGACAGCAGCGGAGAAGCGTTGCCGGCGATGAATATGCTTTGTTCTGCTGCGGCGCCCTGGTGACAGGCTGATGAGAGGCCGCGTACTTGAGCGGGTTCGATGTCCGTTTTGAGGTGATCAAGGACATCGTCGCGGCAGGGAGGGTGGGGTTCCCGTTGGGCTCATCAGGGGCGCAGGGTGGCTGTCGTGGGCGTTGGGTCATAGGGATGACTGCAGCCTCGTGCTTGGCATGCGGCAGTCAATGGAAGTCCGGTCGCGATGTTGCTTCGCATGCGCACCAGGAGGCTGGCGGCGAAGGTAGGCGGGGGTACGATATCCCCCGGACCGGGAGCGTCGGTTACTGCGGCGATTCAATGGCCTCGGCGCATCGAGGTGGCTGGTGCCCGGGCGGCTCGTGAACGCCGCGTTTATGGCTCGACGAAGGCTCGCTTGGCCCGCATCGGCGGATTAGCGCCGGCCGGTCCTGAATCAGATGACGTGTGGCAGTGTGGCGCTCGACACGGATCGAGAATGAGTCGTCGGGTACCAGAAGGAGCGTTAAGCTGACGGGTTCCGCGATGGAGGCGCTGCATCCTTGTCGCATTCGATGAGCGCGTAGGCCGAATGGTTGTGGATGGACTCGAAGTTCTCCGACTCCACGACGTACGAGGCGATCCGGTCGTCGGCGTTGAGCCGCATGGCGACATCGCGCACCATGTCCTCGACGAACTTCGGGTTGTCGTAGGCCCGCTCGGTCACATACTTCTCGTCGGGGCGCTTGAGAATGCCGTACAGCTCGCAGGAGGCCTCCTGCTCGGCGATCTCGATCAGCTCCTCGATCCAGATGTGGCTGCGCAGCTTCGAAGTGATGGTCACGTGCGAGCGCTGATTGTGTGCGCCGTAGTCCGAGATGCGCTTGGAGCATGGGCAGAGGCTGGTCACCGGCACCACGACGCGCACCCACAGGTCCGTGACGCCGTCGTGGCGATCGCCGATCAGGCTGGCGCGGTAGTCCATCAGGCTCTCCACGCCCGTCGCCGGTGCCTGCTTCATGACGAAGAACGGGAAGGTCATCTCGATATGGCCGGCATCGGCCTCCAGCCGCTGGGTCATGTTCTCGAGCATGCCGCGGAAGGACTCCACCGAGATCTCCCGCTCGGCGTGCAGGATCTCGACGAAGCGCGACATGTGCGTGCCCTTGAAGTGATGCGGCAGGCTGACGTACATGTTGAACGTCGCGATGGTGTGTTGCTCGCCCGCAGAGCGATCCTTCACGCGTACCGGGTGACTGATGTCCTTGATGCCGACCCGATTGATCGGCAGGTGGCGCGTGTCGGCGCGAGATTGGACGTCTTCGACTCCGGCGAGACTCTGGCGGGTGGTCTTGGCGGCGTTTGGCGGGGAATTCATGGTTCAAGAGTACCGGATCGGCGCGTCTTTGGCCTATATCGATCGGCATAGACGGCGATCCATGCCGGCGGCGGCTCGGGCTCGGCTGCAGCGCTGTCCGGGCACCGTGCCGTAGCCGCGCGGTAGCGTCATAGCCTTGCGCGACGCCGGGGGCGGACGACCGTCCGCCCGCGTGACGTCAGGCCCGGCTCACCGACCGAATCGGCTCGTGCCTCTGCAACGCCCACCAGCGCTCGACACCTGCGCTGAGACTGGCGAGATCAAGTCCCGCGGCCGCCAGGCACGAGCTGCGCGAACCGTGCTCGATGAACCGATCCGGGATACCGATCTGCATCAGCGGCAAGCTGATTCCCTCGGCCGCGAGCACCTCGGCGACGGCCGAGCCAGCCCCGCCTTGTATGGCGTTCTCCTCGATCGTGACCAGGGCGTTGTGGCGGCCGGCGATATCGAGGATCAGCGCCTCGTCGAGCGGCTTGATGAAGCGCATGTTCACCACCGTCGCATCGAGCCGCTCGCCGATTCGCAGGGCGCTGTCGAGCATCGGGCCGAAGGCGAGCAGGGCGAGCCCGCTGCGGCCTTCGCGCTTGATTTGCCCCTTGCCGATCGGCACGGCGGTGAATTCCTTCTCGATCGCGACGCCCGGCCCGGTGCCGCGCGGATAGCGCACTGCGGCCGGGCCGTCGATGGTGGTGGCGGTGTAGAGCATCTGCCGGCACTCGTTCTCGTCAGCCGGTGCCATGACCACCATGTTGGGAATGCAGCGCAGGAACGACAGATCGTAGCTGCCCTGGTGCGTCGCCCCGTCGCTGCCGACCAAGCCCGCCCGATCGAGCGCGAACACCACCGGAAGGTTCTGCAGCGCCACGTCATGAATCAGTTGATCGTAGGCGCGCTGCAGGAAGGTCGAATAGATCGCCACCACGGGCCGCAGTCCCTCGGTGGCCAGTCCGGCCGCGAACGTCACGGCGTGCTGCTCGGCGATCGCCACGTCGAAATAGCGCTCGGGAAATCGCTTGGAGAACTCGACCAGGCCCGAGCCCTCGCGCATCGCCGGAGTGATGCCGACGATGCGCGCATCACGTTCCGCGATGTCGCACAGCCATTGTCCGAAGATCTGCGAGTACGTGGGGCTCGAAGCCGCCTCCTTGAAGATCGTGCCGCTGACCGGATCGAACGGTCCCGGACCGTGCCATTTGATGGGATCGGCCTCGGCTGGCGCGTAGCCCTTGCCCTTGCGGGTGACGACGTGCAGAAACTGCGGGCCGTGCAGCTTGCGGACGTTGCGCAGCGTGCCGACCAGCGCCCGCACATCGTGGCCGTCGAGCGGGCCGATGTAGTTGAAGCCGAGCTCCTCGAACAGTGTGCCGGGCAGGACCATGCCTTTGAGGTGCTCTTCCGAGCGCCGGGCCAGCTCCCAGACCGTCGGCATCTGCCGCAGCACCTTCTTGCCGCCTTCGCGCAGGTTCGCGTACAGACGTCCCGACAGGGCGGCCGTGAAGTAGTTCGACAGCGCCCCGACGTTCTCGGAAATCGACATGTCGTTGTCGTTGAGGATGACCAGCAGATCCACCGGCAGAGAGCCGGCGTGATTCAGCGCCTCGAACGCCATGCCCGCGGTCATGGCGCCATCGCCGATCACCGCCACGACTCGCCGGTTCGAAGCCTGCTGCGCGGCGGCGATGGCCATCCCCAGAGCGGCACTGATCGAGGTGCTCGAGTGTCCCACGCCGAAGGTGTCGTATTCGCTCTCGGCGCGGTTGGGAAATGGCGCGAGCCCGCCGTGCTGCTTGATCGAATGCAGCTGTCCACGCCGGCCGGTGAGCACCTTGTGCGGGTAGGCCTGATGGCCGACGTCCCAGACCAGCCGGTCGTGTGGCGTGTCGTACACATAGTGAAGCGCGATCGTCAGCTCGACCGTACCGAGGCCGGCGGCGAAATGTCCGCCGCGGGTGCTGACGGTTTGGATGAGGAACTGGCGCAGCTCGTGGGCCAGCTGCGGCAATTGCGATTCCTTCAGGCGCCTGAGGTCGGCGGGGAACTCGATGGGATCGAGCAGCGGATAGCTTTGGGAGTCGCTCATTTCGGGCAGTGTACACCGCGTGATGTGGGGCGGAGACTGGTGTTGCGGTTGTGCAACACGCTTATCCGATGCTCAAGGCGTTTCGGTCGCGCCATCGCGAGCCGTGTCCGAGATGCTGAAGGGCTCGGGTGCCACCTCGTTATTGCGCTTCATCAGCGCATCCACCCGTTGTTGGGCGGACTTCAGCTCACCCTGACACTGTCGCGTCAAGTTCACGCCGCGCTCGAAGACGCGCAGCGCTTCCTCGAGCGGTAGGTCGCCGCGCTCGAGCCGCTCGACGACGCTCTCGAGCTCCGTGAGCGCCTGTTCAAAGTCCAGGGCCTGCTGATCGGATGGCACGCCAGAATCTCCCTCACGGTCACGGGCCGCCGTCGCGGGTCGACGCCCAGAGGTGCCACCTTATACATTCAGCCGCGCAACGGTCAATCCGGGTCGATTTCAGTTGACGCCCCAAAGGGATCGGTCGTAAAGTTAGACACTTGGTTAGAACCAGTCTAAATTGGAGAGCGGCATGAATCTCAAAGGCAGCAAAACCCAGCAGAACCTGAAGGATGCGTTCGCGGGCGAGTCCCAGGCCAATCGGCGGTATCTCTACTTCGCATCCAAGGCGGACGTCGAAGGTTTCAACGATGTGTCGGCGGTGTTCCGTTCGACCGCCGAGGGTGAAACCGGGCATGCGCACGGCCATCTCGAGTACCTCGAGGCGGTGGGCGACCCGGCTACGGGATTGCCGATCGGGGATACCAAGCTCAATCTCAAGGCGGCAATCGCGGGCGAAACGCACGAGTACACCGACATGTATCCGGGCATGGCCAAAGTCGCTCGCGAAGAGGGTTTCGGCGAGATCGCCGATTGGTTCGAGACGCTCGCGAAGGCGGAGCGCTCGCACGCCAACCGGTTCCAAAAGGCCCTCGACAACCTCTGATAGACCGCGCACGTGTCCCAACCGGGCGCACGGGGCGCATGCCCCGTGCGCCGAATGCGGGTGTTCCGATGAGCCCAATCCCCACCCCCTCCTCACCCCCCGCGGCATCCGATGTCGCGGGCCGTGAAGGCGGTATCGAGGCCCCGACACGCCACCCGCTGGCGTGGCGCAGCGAAGAGTTTTACGACCACGGCGCATTGCAGGGGGAGCTGGAGCGGGTATTCGAGATCTGCCAGGGCTGCCGGCGCTGCTTCAGCCTGTGCAACGCCTTCCCGACGCTGTTCGACGCCATCGACGCGTCGCCGAGCGGCGAGCTGGCCGAGGTCGAGCGTCACGTCTTCTGGCAGGTGGTGGATCACTGCTACCTGTGCGACATGTGCTTCATGACCAAGTGTCCCTATGTGCCGCCGCATCCCTGGGCAGTCGACTTTCCGCACTTGATGCTGCGCGCCAAGGCGGTACGTGCCCGCGACGAGGGGATCAGCCTGCGCAACCGCGCACTCGCGGCCACTGAGATGGTGGGACGGATCGCCGGGATACCGGTGGTCGCGCAGATCGTCAATGCGGTCAACCGCTCCGGCGCGGGCCGCGCCCTGTTGGAGAAGACTCTGGGCGTCGATGCGACGGCGCCGGTGCCGCAGTATCACGCGCGTACGGCGCGCAAGCGCTTGCGCCGTCTCGGCAAGCTCGCCGCTCCGGCCGCCGGCAGCGATGCGCCACGCGCGACGCCCGAGACGACCGGAAGAGTTGCTCTGTTCACCACCTGCTACGGCAATCGCAACGAGCCTGAACTCGACGAGGATCTCGCGGCGGTGTTCGAGCACAACGGCATCACGGTGAGCCTGCTCGAGTCCGAGCACTGCTGCGGCATGCCACGGCTCGAGCTCGGCGATCTGAAGGCGGTGGAGCGGCTGAAGGAGCAGAACGTCCCGCAGCTGATCGCGGCCCTCGATGCCGGCTACGACATCGTGGCGCCGATCCCCTCCTGCGTGCTGATGTTCAAGCAGGAGCTGCCGCTGCTGTTCCCGGAGGAAGCGCAAGTACAGCGCATCGCCAAGCGCATCTTCGATCCGTTCGAGTATCTGATGCTGCGTCACCGCGCTGGCCTGCTGCGCACCGATTTCCAGAAATCGCTCGGCAAAGTCAGCTATCACGTGCCGTGTCATCTGCGCGTGCAGAACATGGGCTTGAAAACTCGCGACGTGCTGCAGTTGGTACCGGATACGGTCGTCGAGCCGATCGAGCGCTGCTCGGGACACGACGGCACCTACGGCGTCAAGAAGGAATTCCGCGCCGCCTCGATGAAGATCGGTCGCGCGGTGATCGACCGGGTCGCGGCGAGCGACGCGGCGCACTACGCCAGCGATTGCCCGATGGCCGGCCACCAGATCGAGAGTGGCCTCGCCTCCGGCGCCGCTCCCGAGCATCCGCTGCGGCTGCTGCGGCTGGCCTACGGGCTGTGAAGGCCGCAGGCGAGGTAACCGTGAACGCGCTGACGCCCGCCGACCTGCTCAGCCTGGAGCGCTATGCCGCCGAGCGTGATACGTTCCGCGCCCGTGTGCTCGAGCACAAGCGTGCGCGGCGGCTCGCCATCGGACCAAACCTGACGTGGTGCTTCGAGGATCGGCTGACGATCCAGTACCAGATCCAGGAAATGCTGCGTGCCGAGCGGATTTTCGAGGTGGCGCAGATCCGTGCCGAGCTCGACGCCTACAATCCCTTGATCCCGGACGGCGCGAACTGGAAGGCGACGCTGCTGATCGAATTTCCCGATGCCGCGCAGCGGCAGCGGCAGCTCGCGGTCTTGAAGGGAATCGAGCGGCGCTGCTGGGTGGAAGTGCGCGGCCAGGAGCCGGTGTATGCCGTCGCCGACGAAGATCTCGAGCGTGAGAACGAGGAGAAGACCTCGGCGGTGCACTTCCTGCGCTTCGAGCTCAGCACGACGATGGTCGCTGCGCTGCGCGCCGGCGCGCCGCTCGCCGCCGGCGTCGATCACGAGCACTACCGACATTGGGTGAATCCGCTGCCCGAGGCGCTCAAAGCCGCGCTGCTGGCCGACCTGCGCTAGCCTGGCGGGCGCCGCCCGGCGGAATTCGCAACGGAGCTGGCAATCGAGGTCGCCGCGCGCGCCAATGTGGACGGGGCTGGATTCAAAACCGGTAAGATTCGCGGCCTCGATACGTGAGATCCGAAACGCGAGAGCCAAGACCCGGACATGAGCCAGTCGTATACCGCTTCCGATATCGAGGTGCTGAGCGGCCTCGAGCCCGTGCGCCGCCGCCCGGGCATGTACACCCATACCTCGCGGCCGAATCACCTGGCCCACGAAGTGATCGACAACAGCGTCGATGAGGCGATCGCCGGGCACTGCAAACAGATTGACGTCAAGCTGTTCAAGGACGGTTCGCTGCAGGTGGCCGACGACGGTCGCGGCATGCCTGTCGACATCCACCCCAAGGAGAAAGTGAGCGGTGTCGAGCTGATCCTGACCCGGCTGCATGCCGGCGGCAAGTTTTCCGACAAGGCCTACCAATTCTCCGGCGGTCTGCACGGGGTCGGCGTCTCGGTGGTCAACGCGCTGTCCAGGCAGCTTCAATGCTGGATCAAGCGCGACGGGAAGGAATTCAATATCAGCTTCAAGGACGGCGCGGTCAGCTCGAAGCTCACGGTCGTCGGGCAGGTGGGCCAGCGCAACACCGGCACCACGGTGCGCTTCTGGCCGGACCCGCGTTTCTTCGATTCGGACAAATTCTCGGTGCCGCAACTGAAGCACGCGCTCAAAGCCAAGGCGGTACTGTGCCCGGGTCTGCGGATCAGCTTCGATAACGAGACGACCGGCGAGCGGGATGAGTGGTTCTACAGCGGCGATCTGGGCGCCTATCTGCTCGATGAGCTGGGCGAGCGCGAGCGCCTGCCCGGCGAGCCGATCGTCGGCAGTCGCGAGAGCGACAGCGACTTGGTGAGCTACGCGCTGGTATGGACGCCGGACGCTGAGACCACCACCGGCGAGAGCTACGTCAATCTCATTCCCACGCCCGAGGGCGGCACGCACGTCAACGGGTTGCGCGCTGGCGCGGCACAGGCGGTGCGCGAGTTCTGTGAGTTCCGCAACCTGGTGCCGCGCGGCATCAAGCTCACGCCCGAGGACGTGTGGGACCGGGCGTGCTACGTGCTGTCGGTCAAGATCCGCGAGCCGCAGTTCGCCGGTCAGATGAAGGAGCGGCTCGGGTCACGCGACGCGGCGGCGCTGGTCGAGGGATTCGTTCGCGATTCTCTGGCGTTGTGGCTCAATCGCCATCCCGACACCGGCGAGCGCATTGCCCAGTTCGCCATCGCCAATGCGCAGGAACGCGCCAAGGCCGCGCAACGCGTGGTGCGCAAGCGCATCGCCGGCGGGCCGGCGTTGCCGGGCAAGCTCGCCGATTGCGCCAGCCAGGATCCGCGCCGCTCGGAGCTGTTTCTGGTCGAAGGCGACTCGGCGGGTGGCTCGGCCAAACAGGCGCGCGACAAGGACTTTCAGGCCATCATGCCGCTGCGCGGCAAGATCCTGAATACCTGGGAGCTCGAGCCCGGACAGATCGGGGCATCCCAGGAGGTGCACGACATCAGCGTGGCCCTCGGTGTGGAGGCCGGCGCGCATGACCTGACTCAGCTGCGCTATCACAAGATCTGCATCCTGGCGGACGCCGACTCCGACGGACAGCACATCGCGACGTTGCTGTGCGCGCTGTTCCTGCGGCATTTCCGACCGCTCGTCACCAACGGTCACGTGTACGTGGCCATGCCGCCGCTGTATCGTATCGATGCCGGCAAGCAGATCCATTACGCGCTCGATGACGGCGAGCGCGAGCTCGCGCTGCGGCGCATCGAGAAGGAAAATCCGCGCTTGAAGCCGACGGTCACGCGCTTCAAGGGTCTCGGTGAGATGAATCCGTCGCAACTGCGCGAAACCACCATCGATCCGCGCACGCGGCGTCTGGTGCAGCTCACCGTCGATGGTCGCGACGATACCGATCAGTTGATGGACATGCTGCTGGCGAAGAAGCGGGCGGCGGATCGGCGCGAGTGGCTGGAGAAGAAGGGCAACCTGGCCGAGGTGCAGGTGTAGCCCCGACGAGTCACTGGGCGGCGCACGCCGGCGGCGCGGCCGCGCGGCGGCCCCCGGGAAGATCAAACTCGATGTGGCGCGCCGGTACCGCGCATAGCGAAGGTTCACGATGCAAGATCAGGAATTGAATTTCGAAGGCGTCGAGCGACAGCCGCTGCGGGTCTTCACCGAGAAGGCGTACCTCGATTATTCGATGTACGTCATACTCGACCGGGCGCTGCCCTCGATCGGCGACGGATTGAAGCCGGTTCAGCGGCGCATCATTTACGCGATGAGCGAACTCGGCCTCTCGGCCGTCTCCAAGCACAAGAAGTCCGCGCGCACCGTGGGCGACGTGATCGGCAAGTTTCATCCGCACGGCGACAGCGCCTGCTACGAGGCGATGGTGCTGATGGCGCAGCCGTTCGCGTACCGCTATCCGATCGTGGACGGCCAGGGCAACTGGGGCTCGCAGGATGATCCGAAGTCGTTCGCGGCCATGCGCTACACCGAGGCGAAGCTCACCCCCTATGCGGACGTGCTGCTCGGCGAGCTCGCGCACGGCACGGCCGATTGGGCGCCGAACTTCGACGGGACGCTCGAGGAGCCGCTGATCCTGCCGGCGCGGCTGCCCAACCTGTTGCTCAACGGAACCTCCGGAATTGCCGTCGGCATGGCCACGGACATCCCGCCGCACAACCTGCGTGAGGTCGCCGCGGCTTGCGTGCATCTGATCGAGGATCCGCAGGCGAGCACCGCAGTCTTGATGAAGCACATCAAGGGGCCGGACCTGCCCACCGGGGCGGAGATCATCTCGCCGCGCGCGGACCTCAAGGCGTTCTACGAGACCGGCGTCGGCTCGTTCAAGGCGCGCGCCACCTACGAGATCGAGGACGGTAACGTGGTCATCAACGCGTTCCCGCACCAGGTCTCGCCGGCGCGGGTCCAGGAGCAGATCGCCGAGCAGATGCGCGCGAAGAAACTGCCGATGCTCGAGGATGTGCGCGATGAATCCGATCATGAGCATCCGGTGCGCCTGGTGCTCGTGCCGCGCTCGAGCCGGGTTGATCTGGTGGAGGTCATGAACCACCTGTTCGCAACCACCGACCTGGAGCGCAACTACCGCGTCAACCTCAACATCATCGGATTGGACGGCCGGCCGCGCGTGCTCGGTCTTGCGGCCATCCTTGGCGAGTGGATCGAGTATCGCATCGCCACCGTCCGGCGCAGGCTCGGTCATCGGCTCGAGAAGGTCAGTCGCCGGCTGCATATTCTCGCCGGCCTGCTGATCGTCTACCTCAATCTGGACGAGGTCATCCGCATCATCCGGCGCGAGGATGAGCCCAAGCCGGTGCTGATGAAGCACTTGAAGCTCTCCGACGAGCAAGCCGAGGAGATCCTCAACACCCGGCTGCGCCATCTGGCGCGGCTGGAGGAAATGAAGCTGCGCGAAGAGCAGGAGAAGCTCAGCACCGAGCGCGCCGATCTCGAGGCGCTGCTGTCGAGCCCGGTGAAGCTCAAGCGGGTGGTGGCCGCCGAGATCCGCGCCGATGCGGACCGGTACGGCGACCCGCGGCGGACCCGCATCGTCGAGCGCGAGGCGGCGCAGGCCATCGACGAGACGACGCTCATTCCCAATGAGCCGGTGAGCGTCGTATTGTCCACCGGCGGTTGGGTGCGCGCCGCCAAGGGACATGACATCGATCCGCGGACGCTCTCGTACAAGAGCGGCGACGGCTTTCAGGCCATCGCTCGCGGCCGCAGTCTGCAGCCGGCGGTGTTCATCGACAGTACCGGCCGCACGTATTGCCTGCCGGCGCATACGCTGGCTTCGGCCCGCGGCCAGGGCGAGCCGTTGTCCGGGCGCATCAATCCTCCCGACGGGGCGAAGTTCGCCGGCGTGATGATGGGCGAGCCGGAGGAGTTGTGGCTGCTGGCGAGCGACGCCGGTTACGGCTTCGCCGTGCGCCTGAAGGAGCTGATCACCGATCGGCGTGCCGGCAAGAGCGTGCTCAACGTGCCGGCGGGCGCCGCGACGCTGCCGCCGGTGCCGATCCCGGCGGCGGACGCCCTGGTGGTCGTCGTCAGCTCGGCCGGCAAGCTGCTGGCCTTCCCGGCGAGCGAAGTGCCGGAGATGCCGCGCGGCAAGGGCAACAAGCTGTACGACCTCGGGCACGGCAAAGCCGCCGAGCGCGTGGCGGCGCTCACGGTGGTGCCCGCGCGGGGCTCGCTCGTGGTCTGGTCGGAGGAGAAGCAGCGCAGCCTCGCCTGGGCCGATCTGCGAGCGTACCGCGGCGAGCGGGCCCAGCGTGGCGCGGTGTTGCCGCGCGGCTGGCCGCGCAGTGTCGAGCGGCTCGAGGCGCTGGCGCCGCCAGGTTAGCGCGGCCGCGTTTCGTTGGCTTGCAGCACCACGTCTTCCGGCGCGTTGACGAAATATCCCTGGATGTACTCGACGCCCAGCTGCCACAGCACCGCCATGGTGTTGGCGTCCTCGACGCGCTCGGCGATGGTTTGGATGCCGCGCTTGGCAGCCTCCTCGGTGAGCGCGCGCACGTGCAGCTGCAGGTCCTTGTTGCGCGACAGGCTCTGCACCAGCGCGCCGTCGATCTTGACGTAATCAAGCGGCAGTGACTCGATCAACTTAAAGGCGTTGGCCGGGGAGCCGAAGCTCTCCAGCGCGAAGCGAAAGCCCCACTGGCGCAGTTTGCCGGCGAGCGCGCTCGCCTGCGGGTTCTCCGTCGCGACCGCCTCGGTGACCTGGAAGCACACGGCGTGCGGATCGGTGCGCGCCGAGCGCAGGTGGCTGTCGAGCCAGGTGACGAACGAGGCGTCGCGCACCGTATCCTGCGAGAGCCGCACGAACAGGCAGCTGGGACGGCGCTGGGCCGCGAACGACAGCGCGGCGCCGACCACCCAGCGATCGATGTTCTTCAGCAGATCATTGCGCTCGGCCGCCGGGAGGAACTCCCCGGGCAGCACCTCCTTGCCGCGGCTGTCGACCATGCGCAGCAGCACGTCGAACATGTGCGCATCGCCCCCGCGAAGACTCGCGACCGGTTGCGTGGCGAGGCGGAAGCGGTTCTCGATCAGTGCGCTCTTGATCTGCTTGATCCATGCCTGCTCATAAGGTGTCACCATCGCGGCGCCCGCCGCGATGGTTTGATTGCCGCCGTGCTGCGTGCCACGGCTGCAGGCGTCCGCGGCCGCCGCGATCACCGCGTCGAGGTCCCGCGACTCGCTCGAGACGGCGGCCAGGCCGACGGTGCATGTCAGGGTGATGTCATGTTTGTCGATGTGCGTCGTGCGCCGGGCGAATTCCTGCACCAGCTGCGCGGACCATGCGTGCACGTCGCGCGGGTTGCCCCGCTCGAGCAGGACCAGGAAGCGGACCCCGCCGAAGCGGCCGGCGATCTCGTTGGTGTGCAAAGTCTCCTTCAATTGGGTGGCGAATCCGGCCAGCAGCTCCTCGCTGGCCGCCGCGCCAACCAGGCGCTCGGCCGCGGCGAACCGGTCGAGCTTGATCAGCGCCAGCCAGCGCACTCCGCCCGGGCTCGCCACGGCCAGACGCTCCCGAATCGCAGGCAGTAAATCGCGCCTATGCAGCAAGCCGGTAGTCTGGTCGCGATGGACGACTTGCTCGAGGTCCTCGAGCAGCTTGTGCTCGTCGCGCCGCTTGGCCGGCAGCAGCAGCCGAACGCAGGGCTGATCTTCGTGCTCGCCGAGCTCCAAGGTGATCTCGGCACTCACCACGCCGCCGTCGGGGGACAATGCGCCGGCCCGCAGTCGATGCCCGCTCCACCTTCCCTGCAGACAAGCCGAAAGCGCGCCCTTGAGCGCCGGGCGTGACGGCTCGTCGAACAGATCCATCACCGGCTGCCCAACCACCGCACTGTCGGGGCCGAACATCGCGAGCCACGCCGGGTTGGCATCGACGACAATACCCTCCTGGACATGAATGATCGCATCGGCCGGCCGATCCAGCAGAGCAAGCAGCGGATCGTGCGCGGCGTGCGCGGACAGAACCGTCGACTGCAGCGCGTGCTCGAGCCGCGCGGAACGCAGCTCGCGAAGCACCACCGCGGCGAGCCGATCCGGTGCCCCGAGCGAGACGGCATCGCGCGCGCCGGCCCGCATCGCGGCGGCGATCGCCGGCTCATCGAGACTGGGGGCTGCCACCACGATCGGCAGCCACGGGGCGACCTGATCGCGCAGTGTCGCCACCGTCGACCCGTCGTGACCGGGATCGGCGAAGTCGATCAACAGCTCGGGCTTGATCCGGCTCAGCGATTCCTGCAGCGTTTCAATCGCGGCGACCCACGTGCATTCGACGCGCAGCCCTGCGCCGCGCAGGATATCCGTGATGGGCTCGACGGCACTGTTCGATGCGGCGCGAATGACGAGCGGAACCGTGTGCTCGGCCAAACTGTTCTCCCGAGGATGTCCGGTGGACTTTGAACACCGGATTCTAGCGGCGGCGGGCGGCATGCCGCGGCCACCGGTCCGATTATGTGCGCTCGCGCACAGGAGCGAGAATTACCTAGGGCCGGATATCGGTGTCAGAACCGTCTTGGCCGTGGCGCCGGGAATTTCACGCACCAGACGCGGCACCAGATAGCCGGGCAAACGCGCCGCCAGCGCCCCGGCCAACCGCCGGGCCCGCTGGTCGGGCACCGCGAAGTGGGCCGCGCCCCGCACCGCGTCGAGCGCGTGCAGGTAGTAGGGCAGCACGCCCGCTTCAAACAGCCGTTGCGAGAGCAGGGACAGTACTGTCTCGTCGTCGTTGACGCCGGCCAGCAGGACGGTTTGATTGAGCAAAGTTGCGCCGGCGGCGCGCAACGCCGCGCACGCGGCGCGCACTTGCGCATCGATTTCCGCTGGATGATTGGCGTGCAGCACGAATACCATGGGCAGTGAGGACGAGCGCACCCAGCGCAGCAAGCCCGCATCGACACGCGCGGGCAGCACGACGGGCAGCCGGGTATGCACCCGGACACGGCGCAGATGCGCGATCCGCGCCAACCGCTCGCCGAGGGCGTTCAAGCGCGCATTGCCGAGCGACAAGGGATCTCCGCCACTGAGGATGATTTCCTCGATGGACGTATCGGCCGCGAGCGCCGCGAGCGCCTCGCCCCAGCGCTCGCCGTCACCGCGTTGCTCCGTGTACGGAAATTCCCGGCGGAAGCAATAGCGGCAGTGCACGGCGCAGGTTTCGGTCGTGATCAGCAGCGCGCGGCCGCGATACTTCTGCAGCAGCGCCGGCGCGCGCTGCGCGGCGTGCTCGCCCAGCGGGTCGGCCAGATATCCCGGCTGTTCGTGCTGCTCCGCGGCCACCGGCAGGATCTGGCGCAGCAGCGGGTCGTGCGGATCGCCGTGGCGCATGCGCGCGACGAAGCTGCGGGGAACGCGCAGAGGGAATGTCGTCGTGGCCGCCCCCAGCGCCTCGAGCGGCAGGCCGAGCGCCTCGGCCAGCTCCGCTGGCCGGGTGATGGCTTCGGCGAGTTCCCGCTGCCACGACGCGGGAATCTGGCGGGGTGGCACCGATGCCGTTATCATACGCGGCCCTTCAGTCGGAGAGGCCGCGCATTGTGCCGCTGCGGCCGCGAGAAAGAAATGGCCAGCTATACCACCGCGGAAATCCGTTCGGGTTTCAAAGTGCTGCTCGACGGCGATCCGTACGTCGTGGTCGACAACGAGTTCGTCAAACCCGGCAAGGGTCAGGCGTTCAACCGCATCAAGGTCCGCAACCTCAAGACCGGCCGGACCATCGAGAAGACTTTCAAATCGGGCGACTCGCTGGAAGGGGCCGACGTCGTCGATACCGAGATGCAGTATCTGTATCAGGACGGGGATTTCTGGCACTTCATGGTGCCCGACAGCTTCGAGCAGTACACCGCGGGCAAATCCGCCGTCGCAGAGAGTGCGCAGTGGCTGAAAGACGGCATCACGTGCATCGTGACCCTCTGGAACGGCCAGCCGCTGGTGGTCACGCCGCCGGCGCACGTGGAGCTGACCATCGTCGAGACCGATCCGGGTGTGCGCGGTGATACTGCCACCGGTGGTCAGAAGCCGGCGAAGCTCGAGACCGGCGCGGTGGTGCGCGTTCCGCTGTTCATCGACCAGGGCGAAGTGATCCGCATCGACACCCGCACCGGGCAATACGTCTCACGGGCCAAGCAGTAGTCGAGACGCGCCCGGCCGGGGCTCACTGCCCGGCGCAGAAGCGGCTGGCGGCGAGAAATATTTCGGCGATGCGCTCGAGCGCCCGAGCGTCGATGTCCCCGAAGCGTCCCGGCTGCGGGCTGTCCAGGTCGAGCACCCCGAGCAGCCTCTGCTGCTTGATCAGCGGGACCACCACCTCCGAGCGCGAGGCGGTGTCGCAGGCGATGTGATCCGCGAAGGCCTGGACGTCCGGCACCACTATGGTGGCACGCCGTTCGGCGGCGGCGCCGCACACGCCGCGACCGAGCGGAATGCGCACGCAGGCTGGCTTGCCCTGGAATGGCCCGACCACCAGTTCCCGGCCGCGTAGAAAATAAAATCCCGCCCAGTTGATCTGCGGCAGGGCCGTGAACAACAGCGCCGCGGTGTTGGCCGCGTTGGCGATCGGGTCGTGCTCCCCGCTCAGCAGCGCGCCGAGCGCCGCGGCGAGTCGGGAATAACCGGCATCCGGGTCGCGAAAGTCAAATTGTGTGCTCGAGTCGTACATACGACAGTCTCAGGCGCGCTCGATGGGGAAGGGCAGAACGGAGTCGATGCTGCCGGCGCCCACGGCCAGCATGACGGTGCGGTCGAATCCCAGGGCGACGCCACAGCAATCGGGCAGTCCGGAGTCGAGCGCCGCGAGCAGCCGCTCGTCGAGGGCGGCGGCGCCGAGGCCGAGCTGGCGCCGCGCCGCCAGATCGTGCCCGAAGCGCGCGCGCTGCTCGGCCGCATCGGCGAGTTCGTGAAAGCCGTTGGCGAGCTCCACCCCGTCGCAGTACAGCTCGAAACGCAACGCGGTGTGCGGGTCGGCGGGATCGAGCCGGGCGAGCGCCGCCTGACTGGCGGGGTAGCCGTGTACGAACGTCAGGGCCGACTTGCCGAGTTGCGGCCCGACGCACGTGCTCATGAGCAGCTCCAGCAACTCGTCGCGACCGCCGGCCGGGCCGGCGAATCCTGCCGCGCGCGCCGCCGCGGTGAGCTGTGCTTGCGAGGCCGCGAACGGATCGAGCCCGGCATGCTCGAGGAATGCCTGCCGATAGCTCAGCCGCCGCAGTGGCCGGCCTGCGGCGCTGGAACCGAGGAGCGCGCGCACCAGGGCGGCGACCTCCTCGATCAATTCATCCAGCGTCCAGCCAAGCCGATACCACTCGACGAGGGTGAATTCCGCATTGTGCAGTCTGCCGCGCTCGAGCGCGCGAACCACGTGGCAGATCTGATAGATGTCACCGGAGCCGCCGGCGAGCAGGCGTTTCATGGCGTATTCCGGCGAGGTGTGCAAATAGAACGGCCGCGCATCGTTGGCGAAAGTCACGCGCGCCGAGTGCAGATGCACGTCGCTCACCGGAGCGTTGACCACCAGGGGCGTGTCCACCTCGAGCACGGCGCGCGCGGCGAAGAATTCCCGCGTCGTGGCCAGCAGCCGTGCGCGCTGCCGCAGCGTCGCGCATGTGGCCGTCGCGCGCCATTGCCCGCTGTGCGGATCGCTCATGGCGTGAATTGCGGGCGCGACGCCGCGCGCAGCCGGCCCAGTGTCTGGCCCATCCGGATCACGTGGCCCGGGCCGATGCCGGCGTCCCAATCGGCTGCCCCTGGCGGCAGCAGCGCGATCACCGTCGACCCCATGTTGAACCGGGCGAGTTCGGCGCCCTGCGGCAGATGCAGCGGCGCGCGCGCGGCCGTCAACGGCAGCTCGCTGACGCCTCGCCGCGTACCCGGCGCGACATCGCCATGCCACACCGTGGTGAGGCTGCCCACGAACAGCGCCCCGACCAGGATCAGCGACCACTCGAGCGATCCATCCGCGAAGATCAGTACCAGGCGCTCGTTGCGCGCGAACAGTCCGGGCACGGCGGCGGCGGTCGCGGTATTGACGCTGAAGAGCGCTCCGGGGACGAACCACGCGGCCCGCAGCATGCCCGCACGGGGCATGTGGATGCGGTGGTAGTCGCGCGGCGCCAGATACAAAGTGGCGAACGATCCGCCGAGGAAGCGCGCCGGCCAATGCGAGTCCGCGGCCAGCAGCGCCTCGAGACGGTAGTCGTGGCCCTTGGCCTGTACGATGCGTCCGGCGTCGAGGCGCCCGATCTGACTGACAGTGCCGTCGACGGGCGAGGCGAATGCCAGTGGATCGTGCGGGATGGGACGCGCGCCAGGACGCAGGCCGCGCGTAAAGAACGCGTTGAAAGAGGGGTAGCGTTCCGGATCGCTTTCGAGTGCCTCGTCCATCCGCGGGTGAAAGTGGCGCACGAACGCGCCGATCAGCGCGCGCTTCAGCGGCGGCAGCCGGCTGCGGGTCAGATGCATCACCACGCGCGAAAGCAAATGTTGCGGCAGCACGTACTGCATCAGCACGAACAGGCGTTCGCGTAGCGTCTGCGATGGATCGAAGTGGGGCATGTGAGCGTCGGGGACTCAGGCGCCGCCGGGCCGGTCCGGCGGCGCTTGGCGTAGCGCCAGCGCCAGGGGCCGCGCGCCGAACGGCCGGTTGAACACGGCGGCTTCCCGACCGTTGGGATTGAACAGGAATACCGTGACGGCATGCGCGAATGTCCTCGTCCCTCCCCGCAGATCGATCCGCCCGAGCGCAACGCCCAGCCGGCCGGCCAGCGTGCGGATCTGGCGCGGCGGCGCCAGCCCGATGAGGCGCGGATCGAGCCGGCGCGCATAGCGGGCGAGTCCCGCGGACGTACCGTGGTGTGGGTCGATCGTCACGAGCAGAACCCGCAGAGCCGGCTGTACCGCTCGCCGGCCAGCCGGTACCCTGCCCAGGCGGCACCAAGACAGGCGAGCCCCACCAGGGCACAAATCCAGCGAGAGGACATGCGCGCAGTATCCCACAGCGGCTCCGGCGGCGCGGTGCGCCGTAGCCGCCCGGTAACGGTACGACGGCTGATCGAGCTAGGCGCGCGCCGGCTGCGACGGGCCGGGGTGTTCTTCGGTCACGGCACCGACAACGCGCGGGACGAATCGGCCGCTCTGGTGCTGCACGCGCTGGGACTCGCGCACCACGACCCACGGCTCTACGGGCGCCGCGTCGGGGTGCGTGGCCAGCAGTGCGCGCGCCAGCTGATCACGCGCCGGATCGAAACGCGCATCCCGGCGGTGTATCTGACCGGCGAGACTTGGTTCGCCGGTCTGCCGTTTTATGTCGATTCGCGGGCGCTCATACCGCGTTCGCCGATCGCCGAGCTGATCGAGCGTGGTTTCGCGCCGTGGCTCGATCCGCGCGCGATCCGTCGTGTGCTCGATGTCGGCACCGGCTCGGGCTGCATTGCCATCGCTTGCGCCAAGGCGTTGCCCCGGGCGCGTGTCGATGCCGTGGACATCTCGCGCGCCGCTCTGGAGGTGGCTACACGCAACGTGCGCCGCCATCGGCTCGCCCGGCGCGTGCGTCTGATCCACTCCGATCATTTCAGCGCCCTCGGCGCCGAGCGCTATGATTTGATCGTCTCGAATCCTCCCTATGTCGGGGCGCGCGAGTACGCGTCGCTGCCGCCGGAGTACCACCACGAGCCGCGGCTCGCGCTTGCGGCCGGCCGCACCGGCCTCGACTCGGTCCGGGTGCTGATCGAGCAGTCGCGCGCGCATCTGCGTCCGGGCGGCGCGCTCATCGTCGAGGTCGGCAACACCGAGCGGGCTGTGCGGCGTGTATTCGATGCGCTGCCCTTCGTGTGGCTGCAGTTCGAGCGAGGCGGCGGCGGCGTGTTCCTGCTCGAGGCCGGACAGCTGCCGGCCGCGCGGCGCGGCGCCGGTCGTGTATCGGCGGAGTACACTCGCTGAATCGGCGCACGGCGCTCAGGGAATCGTGATATGTCCGGCAACACCTTCGGCAAGCTGTTCGCGGTGACGACTTTCGGCGAGAGCCACGGGCCGGCGCTCGGTTGCATCGTCGACGGCTGTCCCCCCGGCCTGGAGCTGGCCGAAGCGGATCTGCAGGCCGATATCGACCGGCGACGCACCGGCACCTCCCGTTTCGTCAGTCAGCGCCGTGAAGCCGACCACGTGCGTATTCTCTCGGGAGTGTTCGAGGGGCGTACCACGGGCACGCCGATCGGCCTGCTGATCGAGAACACCGACGCGCGCTCGCGCGATTACGAGAAGATCAAGGACCGCTTCCGGCCGGGGCATGCCGACTACACGTACCAGCAGAAGTACGGTCTGCGCGATTATCGCGGGGGAGGCCGTTCCTCGGCGCGCGAGACCGTCATGCGCGTGGCGGCTGGCGCCATCGCGCGCAAATACCTGGCCGCGCGCCTCGGAGTGCGTATCCACGGGTATCTCAGTCAGATCGGCTCGCTGGCGCTCGAGCCGCGGGACGTGGACTTCGCTTATCAAAATCCGTTTTTCTGCCCTGACCCGGACAGCATCCCGGCGCTCGAGGCGCTGATCTGGCAGCTGCGCGAGGCGGGGGACTCGATCGGAGCTCGGGTGACGGTGATCGCCCGCGGCGTTCCGCCGGGGCTCGGCGAGCCGGTGTTCGGGCGTCTGGATGCCGATATCGCCGCGGCGCTGATGGGCATCAACGCGGTCAAGGCGGTCGAAATCGGAGCCGGCGCCGCCGCGGCCCGCCAACGCGGCAGCGAGCATCGCGATGAGATGACCCCCGAGGGTTTCGTGAGCAACAACGCCGGAGGCATCCTCGGGGGGATCTCTTCGGGGCAGGATGTGGTGGCGCACCTGACCTTGAAACCCACCTCGAGCATTCAGGTCCCGGGACGCACCATCGATATCGAGGGTCGCGCCACAGAGATCGTTACCACGGGCCGCCATGACCCCTGCGTCGGGCTGCGGGCCACGCCTATAGCAGAGGCCATGCTTGCGATTGTCCTCATGGACCACTACCTGCGCCACCGCGCGCAGAACGCCGACGTGCGCAGCCGGACCCCGGATATCATGCGCCGCGCCGGCGAGGGGGGTAGAGCTGCGGATGGCCCGGGCGGATAGCCAGTATACGAAGCGCGACACAGTTTGCCCGGCCAGAATGAGTAAAGATCGCCCCGACAAGCGCCGCGGCCGGCCTGCCGGAGCGGACGTGGTTTGGGGTTGCGAACCGATTTAAGTTATATTGCGGCCCGTGCCGGATGGATCGCCACAATGCGACCATCCGATTGTTTTTATATGGGGTTTTGCTGACCGATGCCGTTCGGGGTGTGGTAATGATCGCCAAACGCTCAAGTCGGGTGATGGCGCTGCTGCTGCTGGCCTTGCCTTCTACGGCGCTCGCTCTGGGCCTGGGGAGCATTCAGGTCAAGTCGCATCTGGACCAGCCGCTCGATGCACAAATTGCCGTGCTCGGCGCGACGCCGGGTGCCATGCAGAGTCTTTCCGTGGGTCTGGCCTCGCGCAGTACGTTTGCACAGTACGGGCTGAGGTGGCCGGAGTTCCTTAACGGGACTCACATCAAGGCCGTCACTGGGCCGGATGGCAAGGTGCTGCTGCATGTGGCGTCCGCGCAGCCGGTGACGGAGCCGATTCTCACCCTGCTGGTCAAGGCCAGCTGGGCCCGCGGCGTGCTCTACCGCGAGTACACCGTTCTGCTGAATCCGCCGACGTACCTGCCAAACGCCACCCAGCCGAAGCATGTCGCAGTCGCGGCACCCGTGGTGGGCACTGCGGCGCGCAGCGGCCAGTTGATGCAGCCGCGCACGACCCCGGCGGCTGCCGCGCCGGTCGTTGCGACCCTGCGGCCGGCTAGCGTGCGGGTCCATCCGGGCGACACCCTGTCGGGCATCGCCAGCCGCTTCAGCCGGGACGGAATGAATTCCGCGCGGACCCGGCAGTGGATGGTGGCGATCTACCAGCTCAATTCCCAGGCGTTCGATCACAACATGAACGTGCTGCGCGCTGGAACAGTGCTGCAGATCCCGTCCTCGGCGACTGTCGCGGCCGTGTCGCGCGCCGCTGCGTGGCGCGAAGTCAACCATCAGGACAGCGCTTGGCATGCCGCGGCTGCGGCCAATGCCTCGGCCCGGCTGCGTCTGGTGGCGCCGCAGGGCGGAGCGAGCACGCGCCAGGCGGCCACTGCGCCGGCGTCCGGTGTGCTTGCTCTGCAGTCGCGGGTCAACACGCTGCAGAAAGAGCTGGCCAAAGAGAAACGGCTGTTGCAGGTCAAGAGCGTGGCCCTCGCGCGGCTTCAGGCGCAAATGGCCCGCGCCGCGACTCGGCCCGCTCGGCCGCCGCTCGCCGTGCGCCCCGCCGCGACACATTTGCCCAGCAGCCGTCCGGCGCCGGCTGCGGCGCACACGGTCCCGGCCGGTACGTTCATACAGACGCTCAAGCGGTATTGGTGGGCGCTGCTCGCGCTGTTGCTGCTGCTGCTGGCCTACGGACTGGCACGGGTGCTGCGCCTCCGACGCCAGTCCGCCGCCGACGATCGGCTGAGCGAGTCGTCCGATCCGGAGTTGACGCACGAACCGGTTCCGGCGCCCCTGCAGCGGGCGGCTCTTGTGCCGCGTCCGGAGCCCTCCATCGACGTGCGTGAAACCACCCATGAGCAGCCGCGCATGGTCATGCACCAGGAAGCCTCGCCGCTGGTGGCCAAGCACGTGCCGGCCGATCAGACGTTGAGCAGCGAGACCGCGCTCAACCTCGAGCAGGGTGACCCGCTCGCGGAGGCCGATTTCCACATGGCCTACGGCCTGTATGATCAGGCCGCCGATCTCATCCGCATCGCCATCCAGCGCGAGCCTGAGCGGCGCGACCTGAAACTCAAGCTGCTCGAAGTATTCTTCGTGTGGGGCAACAAGGAACAGTTCGTCGAGGCGGCACACGATCTGGCCGGGACTCGCGACCAGTCCTCGGCGGCCGAGTGGGACAAGGTCGTCATCATGGGGCGGCAGCTGGCGCCCGAGGATCCGCTGTTCGCGACTTCGGCGGGGGTCGGTGGCGCCGCCGCACAGGGCGTGGACCTGGACCTCGAGGGTGGCCAGGGCCGGGTGGACTTTGATTTGATGAGCGGTGCGATTCCGGCCATGGACCCCGCGGCGACGGCCGGGACCGGCTCGTTCGACCTGGATATTGGTGCAGCCCTCGGCGAGGACGAGTCAGGCGCCCAGGATAGTGGGACCGACCTGAACGCGAAGCTGCCAGGGCTTGAGACCACCGGCTCTGAAACCGGCATAACCCAGGAGATGAATGAATACTCGGGCGACCCCACCGGAGCGTACGAGCCGGTCGAGCCGACCGTGGAGCAGCCCGCGCTCAATCTGGGGCACCAAGCGGCGCTGCGTCAAAAGGTGGAGGCACTCAGTCAGGGTTCGGATCGTACCGCCGAGCTGGCGATCGACGATCTGGGGTTGGATCTCGGCACGTTCGAGACCACCGTTCAGCCGGGTCTCGGCGCCGATTCGCCTACGTTGGTGGCCGGTCTCGACGAGCAGTCGCGCGAACTGCTGGCGAAGTCCTCGGGCGATGCTACGGCCGCCGGCGATTCGGCCGCAACGCCGCCGGTCTCGACCGGTACTACCAGTGCCTGGCAGATCGACGCGCGCGAGCTGGAGGATCTGCTTGCCGAGGAACCCCGGGCCGGAGCGCACGATACGGCGCAGACCTCGCGCCTGAGAGCCCTGGAAAGCCCCGATGTGGACTTCAATCTCGGCGAGGTGCCGCAAGCGAAACGCACGGACGGCAACGGGCTCGACTTCGACATCGGTACCGCAACCGTCCCGCACGCCGACATCGGCGCTATGAATGACATGTCGGAGGAGAACGGCGAGTCTGAGCTCGAGCCGGTCACGATGAGTGAGGTCGGCACCAAGCTCGACCTGGCGCGAGCCTACATGGACATGGGCGATCCCGACGGCGCGCGCAGCATCCTCGATGAGGTCATGCACGAGGGATCGGATGCCCAGCGCCAGGAAGCCGGTCGTCTGTTGGAGTCGCTGCCCGGCTGATGCCTCGGATCGCGGTTGGACTGGAGTACCAGGGAACCGTCTACGCGGGTTGGCAGAGTCAGCCCGCCCGCCCCAGCGTGCAAGGCTGGGCGGAAGCGGCGCTCGCACGCGTTGCGGATGCGCCGGTGAGCCTGGTGTGCGCTGGGCGCACCGATGCCGGCGTGCACGCCCGTGGACAGGTCGCTCATTTCGATACTCAGTCGCGTAGAGGTCTGCGCGCCTGGGTGCTCGGCGCCAACGCCGAGCTGCCGCGCGACATCAGTGTCTCGTGGGCCCGACCGGTGCCGCAGCACTTCCACGCGCGCTACTCGGCCGAAGCGCGCACCTATCGCTACATCATTCTCAACCGCGGGGCCCGCTCCGGCCTGTTGGCCCGGCGCGTCACCTGGGTGCACCGGCCGCTGGATGCGCTCGCCATGGCGCAGGCCGCCGCGGCGCTGGTCGGTGAGCACGACTTCAGCGCCTTTCGGGCCGCTGAGTGTCAGGCGCGATCTCCGATTCGGCGTCTGGAGCGCCTGCACGTGTGGCGCAGGGGCGATTGGCTCATGGTCGAGGCCACGGCCAACGCGTTTCTGCATCACATGGTGCGCAACATCGCCGGACTGCTGATCGCAGTGGGCAAGGGCGAGGCGCCGCCGCAATGGGCGGCGCAGGTGCTGACCGGACGCGACCGGCGGGCCAGCGCGCCGACCGCGCCAGCCGACGGGCTGTATCTGTGGTCCGTGCGCTATCCGGAGGCGTTCGCCTTGCCCGAGCCGCTCGGGGAGCCCGGTGACGCCTGATCGGCTATCATCGGCCATCATCTCAAGAGTGGATCGCTCATGTCCTGGTTTGAAAAGATCATGCCCTCGCGTATCAAGACCGAGCGGCGCACGCGCTCGGTGCCGGAGGGTCTTTGGATCAAGTGTCCGGCCTGCGACGCGGTGTTGTATCGGGCCGAGCTCGAGCGCAATCTCTATGTCTGCCCAAAATGCTCGCATCACATCCGGGTCGGTGCCCGTGAGCGGCTCGACTTCTTTCTCGATCCGGGCTCGGGCGTGGAGCTCGCCGCCGGGGTCTATCCCGAGGATCCGCTGAAGTTTCGTGACAACAAACGCTACCGGGACCGGCTGGCCCAGGCACAGAAGGCGACCGGAGAGGTCGACGCGCTGGTGGTCATGGCCGGCACGCTCGAGGGTCTGCTGGTCGTGGCGTGCGCGTTCGAGTTCCAGTTTCTCGGCGGCTCGATGGGCTCGGTGGTCGGCGAGCGGTTCAAGCGCGCCGTCGATCACTGTTTGAGCGAACGGCGGGCGCTGGTGTGTTTCAGCGCCAGCGGCGGGGCGCGCATGCAGGAAGCGCTGTACTCGCTGTTGCAGATGGCCAAGACAGCCGCGGCGCTCGCGCGCCTGAAGGCGGCGGGGCTGCCGTTCGTGTCGGTACTGACCGATCCGACTACCGGCGGCGTGTCGGCGAGCCTGGCCATGCTCGGGGACCTGAATCTCGCCGAGCCGCACGCGCTGATCGGGTTCGCCGGGCCGCGCGTAATACAACAGACGGTTCGAGAGACTCTGCCGGAGGGCTTTCAGCGCAGCGAATTCCTGCTCGATCACGGCGCGCTCGACATGATCGTGGATCGCCGCGAGCTGCGCGGCCGCATCGCCTCGATGCTGCGGCTGCTGCTGAACAAGCCGCCCGCCGCGGCGTAGCGGGGCCGCTCGGCCCGCCGCCAAGCGTATGAGCGCGACACTCGAGCGCTGGTTGGCGCGGCAGTCGGCGGCGCACCCGCGCGGCATCGATCTCGGGCTCGAGCGGGTGGCGGCCGTGGCGCGCCGGCTCGGTCTCGATCGGCCCGAGTCGCTGGTGATCACCGTGGCCGGCACCAACGGCAAGGGCTCGACGGCCGCGCACCTGGAGGCGCTGCTGCATGCCGCGGGAGCCTCGTGTGGGCTGTTCACCTCACCGCACTTCATCCGCTACAACGAGCGTATCCGCATCAATGGCCGCGAGGCCGATGACGCGGCGTTGATCGGCGCCTTCGAGCGGATCGAGGCGGCACGCGGCGATCAAACCCTCACGTTCTTCGAGTACAACACGTTGGCGGCGCTGTGGCTGTTCGCCGAGCGCGGTGTGCGGTTCGCCGTGCTGGAGGTCGGCCTCGGCGGCCGGCTCGATGCGACCAATCTCGTCGATGCCGATGTGGCCGTGCTCTGCTCGGTCGGGCTCGACCATCGCGAGTGGTTGGGCGATACCGTGGAGCGTATCGGCGCGGAGAAGGCGGGCATCTTGCGCAGCGGCCGCCCGGCGGTGCTCGGCACCGCGGACTTGCCCTCGAGCGTCTATGCCGCCATCGAGCGCCTGGGCGCCGGTGCGGTGGTGGCCGAGCGGGATTTCCGCTGGCACGTCGAGGCACAGGGGCGCTGGCGGTATCAGGGGTTACGATTGTGCCTGCCGGACCTGCCGCCGTCGCGCCTCCAAGGCCTGATTCAGTATCGCAACGCCGCTACCGCCCTCGCGGCGCTCGAGGCGCTGGGCGAGGGCGCGGCGGCGGAGCGGAGCGCGGATGTGCTGGCGGCGCTCGATGCGCGCACCGTCGCGGCGGCACTGGGTGGGGTACGGCTGGCGGGACGCTTTCAGGTCGTGCCGGGCATGCCGGAATGGATCTTGGACATCGCGCACAATCCGCCGGCCGCCGCGGTACTGTGCGCGGAGTTGCGCCGCCGACCGTGCGCGGGCCGTACTCTGGCCGTCGTGGGGATCCTGGGTGACAAGGATGCGGCGGCGATCGGCGCGGCCCTTGCGCCAGCCGTGGACGAATGGTTCCTGTGCGCGCTGCCCGGGCCGCGCGGCGGCTCCGCCGAGGCATTGGCGGCTCGCCTCGCCGAGGTGGCGCGCGCCCCGGTCCTCGCATCCTCCGTGACCGAGGCTTGCGCAGCGGCCCGGCGCGCCGCTCACGCACAGGACCGCGTGCTGGTGTGCGGCTCGGTGTTAACCGTGGGGCCGGCGCTCGAGTGGCTTGGAGTATACTCAGGCGCGTGAAAGAGCGACTGACGGGCGCCATCATTCTTGTGGCGCTGATCGTGCTGTTGGTTCCCGAGCTGTTGACTGGACCGGCCTCTGTGGTGCGCGCAGGCAAGGCGCTCGGCCCGGCCGTCGCGGCTGGTGTGACCGCGGCCGGCTCATCGGTGCACTCGTACACGCTGCCGCTCGAGCCGCCCGACCGGGCGCGCGCCGCCGCCGCGGCCGGCCCTCGGACGTTGCCTCGTGCCGACCAGACTGCTTCACGGTCACGCTCCAGGACGCGCTGGGCCGTCCAGGTCGGGGTCTTTGCGCTGCGTGGCGATGCCTTGCGCATGCAACAGCGCGTGCGTGCATTGGGTGTTCCCAGCCGGATCAGCCGGATGAGCTTGCGTGGCCGCATAGTATGGCGGGTGATCGCCGGGCCGGTCACCGGATCGACCGCCGGACAGGGGCTGGCGCGGCGGTTGCGCGTGCACGGCATCAAGGGCGAGCTGCTGCGGATTTGAACGGGTGCTCAGCGCGCCGGCGTGCTCTCTTGTACAATCCACGCCCTCACGAACCGCTCCGTCCGACGATGCGCCCACAGCGGCTGCCGCATAGCGACAACCTTCCGCCATCGGCGTGGCCCGCCGGTGTGCGCCGTCAGACTGCATGAACGTCGCGGACTACCTCATCGTCGCAGCAATCGTCGTGTCCGCCGTAGTGGGCGCGGTACGGGGCTTTCTGCGCGAGGCGATCGCGCTGGGGGCTTGGCTGGTGGCTCTGTTCGTCGCCTGGCATTTCTCCAATCTGGTCGCGCCCCATCTCGGCGGGTTGCTCGCCGGGTCCGAGGTGCGCGAATGGGCTGCGCGCGTGATCATCGCGGCGCTGATTCTGCTGTTTGGCATGGCCCTCGGGGCGATCGTCAGCCATTTTGTGCGCCTGTCGATCTTCAGCGGTACCGACCGCTTCCTCGGCTTTATTTTCGGCGCGGCGCGCGGCGCGGTGCTGCTCGGGGTGTTCGTCATCGTGGCGCAGCGGTTGCATCTCGATGGCTCGTCTTGGTGGCGTAATTCCATGCTCCTGCCCTACGGCAAGCAGATCGCGGGCGGCCTGCGGACGCTGGTGGGAGCCGGACGGTCGTGAGGTAGTCTATGTGTGGAATCGTCGGTCTCGTCGGGACGAGCGCGGCCAACCAACGCCTGTACGATGCGTTGACCGTGCTGCAGCACCGCGGCCAGGACGCGGCCGGCATCGCCACCTTCGGCGACAGCGGGCTGTGCATACGCAAGGCGAGCGGGCTGGTGCGCGACGTGTTTCAGCAGCAGCACATGTTCGGGTTGAGAGGCAACATCGGCATCGGCCACGTGCGCTACCCGACCGCCGGGTGCGAGGGCGTATCGGAAGCGCAACCGTTCTACGTCAATTCCCCGTACGGCATTTGTCTGGCGCACAACGGCAACCTGACCAATGCCGCAGAGCTCGCCGAGGTGCTCAGCCGCGAGGATCGGCGCCACCTCAACACGGCCTCCGATTCCGAAGTGCTGCTCAACGTGCTGGCCTCGGAGCTGCAGCGCATCGGCACGCCGCGGGTCGCGGCGGCCGACGTGTTCGCCGCGCTCGAGGCGGTTTATCGGCGCTGCCGCGGCGGCTTCGCGGCGGTCGTCATGATCATCGGTTACGGCGTGGTCGGATTCCGCGACCCGAACGGCATTCGGCCGCTGGTGCTCGGCCAGCGCGACACGCCGCGCGGGCCGGAGTGGATGCTCGCTTCCGAGAGCGTTGCCCTCGACATCCTGTCGTTTCGCCTGGTGCGCGATGTGGCGCCCGGCGAGGCGGTGTTGATCGATGCGGCCGGCCGGCTGCACTCGCACCAATGTGCCGCCGTCACGCGGCACGCCCCGTGCATCTTCGAGTACGTGTATTTCGCCCGGCCGGATTCCAAGATCGACCATATCTCGGTCTATCGGGCCCGCATGCGCATGGGCGACCGGCTGGCCGAGAAGATCCTGCGCGAGCGGCCCAACCATGACATCGATGTGGTCATCCCGATTCCCGAGACCAGCTGCACCAGCGCGCTGCAGCTGGCGCAACGGCTCGGCCTGAAATATCGCGAGGGGTTCATCAAGAACAGGTACATCGGTCGCACCTTCATCATGCCGGGCCAGGACCAGCGCCAGCGCTCCGTGCGCAGCAAGCTGAACGCCATCGATCTGGAGTTCCGCGGCAAGAACGTGCTGCTGGTCGATGACTCCATCGTGCGCGGCACGACCTCGGCACAGATCATCGAGGTGGCGCGCGAGGCCGGGGCACGCCGGGTGTATTTTGCCTCGGCCGCCCCGCCGGTTCGCTTCCCCAATGTCTACGGGATCGACATGCCGGCGGCGCACGAGCTGGTCGCGAGCGGCCGTAGCGTCGATGAGGTGGCGCGCGTGATCGGCGCCGACTGGCTGGTGTATCAGGATCTGGAGGATCTGATCGGCGCCTGCCGGCACGAGGATTCGACGGTTGAACTGTTCGACACGTCCTGTTTCTCCGGGGAGTACATCACGGGGGACGTTACACCACAGTATCTGGAGCGCCTGCAGCGTGAACGCTCCGATGAGGCCAAGAAACGCAGCCGTGACGGGCGTGGCCCCTTGAAACTCGTGCACGGTGGTTGAGAGCGCCGCAGCCGCGGGAACCCGCGGGGCGCTGCTGGTCGAGTTGTTTCGGGCGGGGCTCGAGCGGGTTGACGGGCGGCGGTGCGTACGCGTGGCGCTGGCCGCAGCGCTGCCCGGGCGCTTTGCCGCGGTCGCGATCGGCAAGGCCGCCCTCGCCATGGCGAGGGGCGCTCAAGAGGCGCTCGGTGACTCACTCGAGCGGCTGCTGGTCGTCTGTCCGGACGACCCGTCCGCCGAGACCCTCGGTGGCCGGCCGTGTGTCGAAATCCATCGGAGCGCGCATCCCGTGCCCGACGAGCGCTCGTTGCTCGCCGGGGCGCGCCTGCTGTCCTGGCTCGAGGCGCTGCCGTCGGCGGTGACACCGCTCTTTCTGATCTCGGGGGGGGCTTCGGCTCTGGTCGAGGCACCGATACCCGGCGTGACGCTCGATGAGCTGGTCCGAGTCTCGCGGCGCGGACTGGCCGAGGGCCAGGATATCGCGGTGCTCAACGCCGCGCGTGCGGCTCTCTCGCAGATCAAGGGGGGGCGCCTGGCGGCGCGTCTCGCGGGCCGCTCGGGGCTCGCACTGTTCATCTCGGATGTTCCGGGGGACGATCCGGCTCTTATCGGCTCGGGCTTGCTGGGTCCGGCACCCGGCGGGGATGCGATCCGGCGCACGATCATCGCCTCGATCGATATGGCCATGGATGCGGTGGTCGAGGCGGCGCGGGCGCGCGGCCTGAGTGCGCGGCGCGCGCGCACGCGCTTTTCGGGAGATGTGGCGCGGCTGGCCGTGCAATTTACCCACGAGCTCGCGCTGGGCGAAGCGCAGATCCGCGTGTGGGGGGGCGAGTCGACGCTGCGCCTGCCGCCGGCACCCGGCCACGGCGGCCGTAATCAACATCTGGCGCTGACGGCGGCGCGGCTGCTCGCCGGCTACCCGGATCTGGCCCTGCTTGCGGCCGGCACCGACGGCATCGATGGTCCGACCACCGCCGCCGGAGCGATCGTCGACGGCGACACCTGTGGGCGGATTGCGCTGCTCGGCCTGGACTGCGACGAGAGCCTCCAGCGTGCCGATTCGGGCGCGGCGCTGGCGGCGGCGGGCGCGCTGCTGCGCACCGGTCCCACGGGAACCAACGTCGCTGATCTGGTGATCGGCGCGAAGTTGCCGCCGCGACTGGCGGCCGCGTAGCATTTGCTTGCGCCGCGAGTCGCGGGCGCGGTTAAGATTGACCATGGTCGAGGTTCTGACGGAGGATTAAAGTGATGAAACGAAGTCTCATCCTGCTGGTTCTCGCCGGTGCCGCAAGTGTGGCGTTAGCCCAGCCGCCGGCCATGCCGATGTCCCATCCCGGCTCGAGCTCGAGCTGGAACAGTCCCCAGGCCATGAAGCGGATGCACCGTATGGAGCGCTGGCGGCTGCACCAGCTCACCGTGTTGCTCGACCTGACGGCCGCACAGCGCCAGCAGGTCAAATCGATTTTCCGACAGCAGCGTGCCGCGATGCGCCAGAACATGCGGGCGATGCGTCGGACCATGAGGCCGATCCGGCGTGCCATGCGCAAAGCCATGCGGCAGATGCGCGGGGCGCGGCGCTCGGCTCACACGGCGATGATGAATAAGCTGGCGCACGTGCTGAGCGCCGAGCAGATGGCCAAGTTCAAGGTGCTGATTCCGCCCCCGGGGTTGATGCCGAGGATGATGCACCGGCCGATGATGTGGAAGCGAGGCTGGCAGGGGCCGCCGCCTGCGCACGCGCCGGGTCCGCCGCAGCACTGATTGCGCGCGGTCAGCGGGCCAACTCGCACAACTTATACAGCCCATCCTGGTAGCGCAGGACACTGCCCTGCTCGTACCAGGCGCCGAGCACGATGCGCTGGACGGCCTGTCCCCCCGCCAGCGCATCGTGAACGGCGGGCCGGTGGGTGTGGCCGTGAATCATGCGGCGCACCTGCGTTGCGCGGAACGCAGCATCCACGGCTTGCGGGTTCACGTCCATGACGCGGGGCGGCGTGCGGGCAGTGTGGGACTTGCTGCCGGCGCGCACCTCGTTTGCGAGCAGCTCGCGCGTGGCCAGAGGAAGGGCCAGAAACCGCCGTTGCCAGCGGGGCGCCCTGACGAGGGTACGCAACTCCTGGTAGGCATGGTCGTCCGTGCACAGCGCATCGCCGTGAGTCAGCAGCACCGGTTCGCCCCCGAACCGGGTGATGACCGGATCGGGCAGCAGGCGGCAGCCCGTGCGGGCGCAAAAGCCCTCACCGAGGAGAAAATCACGATTGCCGTGCAGTAGGAAGCAGGCCACCCCGCTGCCGCTGAGTGCTGCCAGTGCCGCGATCACCTCGCGGTGGCCAGGATCGTCATCGCCCACCCACGACTCGAACAGATCGCCGAGGATGTACAGGGCCTCGGCCCGCGCCGCGTCGGTGCGCAGGAAGTGCAGAAACTGCCGCTCAGCCGCGCCGCCAGGGGCCTCCAGATGAACGTCGGATACGAAAAGGCAGTGCCGGGGTCCGGATGGCTCTTCGATCGGCGCGAGCGGCTGCGTACTCACGACTTCGGCGGCGGTGTACCGCCGGATGGCGGTGATTCGGGCTTGGAGCCCGAGGGCTTGGTCGCGGAGGCGGCGCCCGCACGAGCCGCCGCAGCCGGTTTCTGGGCGGCGCCGCCCGCGGGTGCGATCTTGCCAGGGACCGGGCCTGCCGCCGAAGCCGCGTGCGGCTTCCCCGGGGTGATGAGCTGGATGCTCCTGATCACGACGGGTTTGAGCGGCGCATAAGATTTGAACGGGCCGAATGCGCCCGTTGGCACCATGCCGATGCGCTCCACCACGTCCATGCCCCGGATGACCTTGCCGAACACCGCGTAGCCCCAGCGGGTGGGTAAGGGGTCGAGCTCGGGATTGTCGACCAGATTGACGTAGAACTGCGCGGTGCCGCTATCGGGATTGGCCCCGCGCGCCAGCCCGACGGTGCCGGCCCGGTTCCCCAGCCCGTTGCCGGACTCGTTGACCACCGGCGGGCCGGTGGGCTTGCGCGCGTAAGGCGGCGTAGCCTCGTGACCGCCGCCCTGGATGATGAAGTTGGCCACGACTCGATGGAACAGGGTGTTGGTGTAGAACCCCGAGCGCACGTAGTGCAGGAAGTCCTTCACAGTGAGCGGCGCTCGCCGCGGGCGCAGCTCAATCACGAACGAGCCCATGCTGGTGTTCACGCGCACCTCGGGATTCGGCTGCGCGCTGCGCGCGGCGGCCGGCGCGCCGAGCAATCCCAGGCCGACGATCAGCGCGAATGCGGCCGGCGGCGTGCCGCGGCGCGCGAATGTCCGATTTCGGTCGTGCATCGGTACTCCCAACGAAGTTGCCCAGGCTGGCCATCTTAGCAGCGCCGTGCCAAACCCCGTACTATGCGCACCCATGGCACAAATGGGCAGCGTAACCGGCCAGGAGTTCAGTCGCGGCGCGACCCGCTTCGCTCCGAGTCCCAGCGGCGAGATGCACCTGGGCAATGCGCGTACCGCGCTGTTTAATTACTTGCTGGCGCGCCAGGCCGGTGAGCGCTTTGTGCTGCGGATCGAGGATACCGACGCCGCTCGCACTCGCTCCGAGTATATCGAGGGGCTGCTGGCCGATCTGCGCTGGCTGGGTCTGGAGTGGGACGCCGGTCCGGGCCGCGAGGACGCGCTCGGCCCGTATTGTCAGTCGCAGCGCACGGCGTACTATACGGACTGGCTGGCTCGCCTTGAGGATCTGGGTGCCGTCTATCCCTGCTTCTGCACGGCGCTGGAGCTGGAAGCCTCACGCCGGGCGCAGCGCGCTGCGGGGCGCCCGCCGCGTTATGCTGGCACCTGCCGGGACCTGAGCGCGCCGCAGAGAGCGCGCAAACGGGCTCAGGGGATTGCCGCGACACTGCGTTTCCGTGTGCCCCTGGGCCAGCGCATCGAGTTCACGGATCTGGTGCACGGACCGCAGGGTTTTCTCTCGGACGACATCGGGGACTTCGTGATCCGCCGAGCCGATGGCTCGGCCGCGTTCTTTTTCTGCAATGCCGTGGACGATGCGAGCATGGGCGTGTCCCGGGTGCTGCGCGGCGAGGATCACCTGGCCAACACGCCGCGCCAGTTGCTGGTGCTCGCGGCGCTCGGCTTGCCGGTCCCGAGTTACGGGCACGTCTCGCTCATCCTCGGCCCCGACGGCGCGCCACTCTCGAAGCGACACGGCGCGGTCAGTGTGCGCGAGTTTCGCGAGCGCGGTTACCGACCCGAGGCGCTGCTGAACTACCTCTTCCGCCTGGGCCACTCGAGTTCGAATCATGCGCTGCTCGGTCTGCCGGAGCTCGCCCACGCGTTCGATACGGGTCATCTGGGCAGATCGAGCGCGCACTACGACGAGCAGCAGCTGCGCGTCTGGCAGAAGGCCGCGGTGCATCAGCTGACTCCGCAGCAGACGCGCGGCTGGCTCGCGGCGCTGCTGCCTGAGGGAATCGCCGCTGCAGCGGCCGATGCGTTCGTCGCCGCAGTGGCGCCGAACCTGGTGCTGCCGCAGGACGCCGCGCCCTGGGTGCGCATCGTATTCGGCGGGCCGCCCGCGCTCGAATCGCTGGACGAGCAGGTGGTTCGCGAGGCGGGTCCGGGATTTTTTGCCGCCGCGGCCCGCGCCGCCGCGGCGAGCGCGAGCGACCCGGCGGCCATTATGGCCGCGGTCCGTACCGCGAGCGGCCGCAAGGGGGCGCAGCTGTACATGCCTTTGCGGCTGGCGCTGACCGGATGCCGCCACGGGCCGGAGTTGGGGCCGCTACTGAAGGCGCTGCCGGCGGGGGAGGCCGAGCGGCGCCTGGCGCGGTTTGCATAGACAGCTGGCCCGACAGTGGTTCGCGGCGTGACATCGAGACCATGATGATTGTGATCCACAACTCCCTCACCGGAAACAAGCAGCCGCTCACGCCCATCGTGCCGGGCGAGGTGCGCATGTACGTGTGCGGCATGACGGTGTACGACTTTCTGCACATCGGTCACGCGCGCATGATGATCGTGTTCGACGTGGTGACCCGATATTTGCGCTGTCGGGGCTACCGCGTGACCTACGTGCGCAATATCACGGACATCGACGACAAGATCATCAGACGCGCCGCCGAGAACGGCGAGTCGATCGAGGCGCTTACGACCCGCTACATCGATGCCATGCACGCCGATTGCGCCGCCCTCGGCGTGCTGCGGCCGGATTTCGAGCCGCGCGCCACCGCCCACGTGCCCGGGATCGTGGCCATGGTCGCGAAGCTCATCGAGCGCGGTTACGCGTACGTTGCGGCGAACGGCGATGTCCTGTACGCGGTGGCGAAATTCGACGGCTACGGCCGCCTCTCGGGCAAGCGCTTGACGGACCTGCGCGCCGGGGCGCGTGTGGAGATCGACACGGGCAAGCGCGATCCGCTTGATTTCGTGCTGTGGAAGCACGCCAAGCCGGGCGAGCCGTCGTGGAACTCGCCGTGGGGAGCGGGCCGTCCGGGCTGGCACATCGAGTGCTCGGCGATGTCCGTGGCGTTACTGGGGGCGCATTTCGACATCCACGGCGGTGGCATGGACCTGAAGTTTCCGCATCACGAGAACGAGATCGCCCAGTCGTGCGCCGCGACCGGAGAGCGCTTCGCCGAGATCTGGATGCACAACGGATTCGTCAACGTCGACAACGAAAAGATGTCGAAGTCCCTCGGCAATTTCTTCACCGTACGCGAGGTGCTGCCGAAACTCCGTCATCCCGAGGTGCTGCGCTACTGCGTGCTTGCGAGCCACTATCGCGGACCCATCAACTACTCGCTCGAGCAGCTCGAGCAGGCCGATGCGGCGCTGCAGCGGCTGTACCTCGCCTTGCGCGGACCGGCGCCGCCGGTCGCGCCGGTCGACTCGCCGCATGTGCGCCGATTCCACGCGGCGATGGACGATGATTTCAACACGCCGGAGGCGCTCTCGGTCCTGCAAGCCCTGGCGCGGGAGATCAATACGGCGCGGGACGCGGGTGATGCGCCGCGGGCCGCGGCGCGGACCGCGGAGCTGCGCCTGCTCGGCGGGGTGCTCGGCCTGCTCGGCGAGAACGCCGAGCAGTGGCTGCGGCGCGCCAAACCAGATGCCGCCGCGACCTCGCTGTCAGCCGCCGCGAGCGCGAATTCGGCCGAAGCGCTCAGCGATGGCGCGATCGAAGCGCAAATCGCCGCCCGCGCGGCGGCGCGCCAGGCGAAGAACTGGGCCGAATCGGATCGGATCCGTGACGTGCTGGCGCGTGCCGGTGTCATCCTGGAGGACAAGCCGGGCGGTGTGACCGACTGGCGGCGAGCGTAGCCGGGGCTCGGTGCCCTCTAGCGGGCTTGCTCGAGACGGCGGTGGAATGCCTCCAGCGTGTTGTGCATCAGCATCGCCACGGTCATGGGGCCGACGCCGCCGGGCACCGGTGTGATCCAGCCGGCGCGCTCGCGCGCCGCCTCGAACTGCACATCGCCAACCAGACGACCGTCCTCGAGCCGATTCATCCCGACGTCGATCACGATGCATCCCGGCTTTATCCACTCTCCGGGAACCAGTGCGGGCTTGCCGGCCGCGACCACCAGAATATCGGCCTGACGGACCAAGGCCGCGAGGTCGCTCGTGAACCGATGGCAGACTGTGATGGTCGCCCCCATGAGCAGCAGCTCGAGCGCCATGGGGCGTCCGACGATGTTCGAGGCGCCGACGATCACGGCATGCTGGCCTTTTAGCGGGGCGCCGATGTGCTCGAGCAGCTTGATGATGCCGTAGGGAGTGCAGGGCCGTATCAGCGGGATGCGCTGCGCCAGGCGTCCTACGTTGTACGGATGGAAGCCGTCGACGTCTTTGGCTGGGTCGATGCGTTCGATCACGGTGGTGGAACGGATCTGATCGGGCAGGGGCAGCTGGACCAGGATGCCGTCGATATCCGGATCGCGATTGAGCTTGTCGATGAGCGCCAGCAGCGCGATTTCCGAGCAGGAGCGCGGCAGGTCGTGCGCCACCGAGCGAATGCCGACCTCCTCGCAGGCCTTGCGCTTATTGCGCACGTACACGTCCGAGGCGGGATTGTCGCCGACCTTGACGACGGCGAGCGCCGGCTGCCGGTGACCTCGCGCCGCGGCGGCTTCGATGGCCGTTCGGACCTGAGCCTTGACTTTGCCGGCAAGCTCGCGGCCGTCGATCACTACTGCCGTCATGCGCTGCTTCTCGACCTGCACTTTTGCGAACCGCCAATTCTCGCATATCGTGGTCGGCTGCCTGCGGAATGCACCGCCGGGGGCGCCGGTCGGGGCGTGGCGCAGGCGGGTAGCGCATCTGCTTTGGGAGCAGAGGGTCGATAGTTCATTATGGGCACTGACCCGGGACAGTAATTTCCAATCCAGGTATGAGTCTGAGCGGGGTGGTTTCTGGGGTGGGCGACTGGGTTGATCAATAGGGGGATTCTGGGGGGATTCTGCCTCAAGTCTTGATCTTCGGCTTCGATCTTTCGCTATCGATCGAAGCG
>DAHXNE010000057.1 GCA_027366635.1 Gammaproteobacteria bacterium
ATCCGGTCACGTCGCGATGTATTGCCTGCTCGCGGTCGGCTTGTGCAACTCGATCATGTTCCCGACGATTTTCACCCTCGGCATCAGCGGCCTCGGGCCGCTGACCGAGGAAGGCTCGGGACTGCTGATCATGGCGATCGCCGGCGGGGCGCTTGCGGAGCTGCAGGGGGTGCTCGCGGACCATATCGGCCTGCATCTGTCGTACGTACTGCCGTGGGCCTGCTACGGCTATGTATTGTTCTACGCGCTGTGGGGCTACCGCACTACCGCCGCCGCGCCGAGCGAGCAGCTGGCCGCCTCCTGATCGGCGCTCCAGCGCGGCGCGCAGCCGCGGGTCGGGCGCGGGTTGTGTCGAGCAGAGCCAGGCGCACCAGATCGGTCATCGCGGTACGCGCGGCCGCCGGGTCGCGCCGGTCCACCGCCTCGTACACGCGGCGGTGATCGGGCAACGGATTGCGGGCCAGGGGCGCGCCGCGCTGCTTGAAGATGGTGGTCCAAGTGACGGCGGCGGCGATCCCGCTGGTAAGCGACGCCAGGAACGGATTGCCCGACGCCTCGAGCAGCGCCGAATGGAACTGTCGGTCGGCCTGGCGGCCGGCTTCGACTGCCAGGGATTCGCTGGCCATGTCCTCGAGGGCCAGGCGCATCGTACGCAGTTGCTCTTTGCTGCGGCGCGCAGCGGCCAGCGCCGCGGCGGCCGGCTCAACGATGGCGCGCAGCTCGAACAGGCCTGCGAGCAGGCGATCGTCCGGCTGCGCGCTGAAGATCCACGACACCACGTCCGGGTCGAGCAGATGCCACGCCCGCGACTCGCTCACCCGCGTACCAAGCTTCGGGCGGGACTCGACCAGACCCTTGGCGGCGAGAATGCGCAGCGCCTCCCGATATGCGGTGCGCGACACGCGCAACTGCTCACTCGCGGCGATCTCACCTTCCAACACACGGCCCGGCGTGAGCTGTCCCGACACGATGCGCACACCAATATCGCGGGCGATCGTGCCGTGCAGGCGCAGCGCCTTCGCGCGCGGCGGTTTGTCGGCAAGCAGAGGTGTCCTCGGTCGCATCGAAACCGTACTCTTGGATCGGTCAATTAACCGAGTATAGCGCTGACAGCTTGACGTCGGCGTGCGCAGCGAGTCATGGTATTCGAGTCATGGTATTTATCATATTTACCGCAACATGAAAGCGGGCCTTGACGGTAGTAATCGTACTGCTCCAAGCGGCCCTAGGCCGGGCCGGCCTTGCCGCACGGCGCAACGGCTGTCCGGCTCGGATGCCAAACCAATCATTCACAGCTCGAGTGTGCGCGGCCGTCGCGAACCACCCGGCCCCGCGGTGACCAGGTTGAAAAGCCCGCGGACCAAAGGGCGGAACCAGGGGACGACACGGTGAGCGCCGCTGTAGCGAGCAAGATCGCCGGGAATTCATCTCCGACACGGTCCGCGGGCCAATCCAGCCGTCGGCCCCGGCCGCGTTCTTCAACCGACGACCCGGCCCTTCTGTTCGAATAGCACAATATCGCCCGGTGGCGAGTTGGCGATGATCCGGTTGCGCCCGCTCGCCTTGGCCTGATAGAGCGCCGCATCGGCGCAGCTGATCAGATCCTCCATCCGCTCCCCGTCGAGCGGGCAACTCGCGATGCCGAGCGACGCGGTGATGCGCGGCAGCGCACTGCCGTGCATGAAGACGCGGCGCTGCGCGATGGCTTCCCGGATCGCTTCGGCCTTGGCATAGGCATCGTCGGGCGTGCAACTCGGCAGCACCAGCAGGAATTCCTCGCCCCCATAGCGGCAGGCGATGTCCTCGGCGCGCGTATGGCGCTTCAGCACTTGGGCGACCTCGCGCAATACCGCGTCGCCCGCATCGTGCCCGTGGGTATCGTTGAAATCCTTGAAGTGATCGACGTCCAGCATGACGAGGCTCACCGCATGCCCGTGACGCTGCGCACGAGCGAGTTCGCGCTGCAGCGATATTTCCAGATGGCGTCGATTGTACAGGTCGGTCAGAGGATCGCGTTCCGAGCCGCTGCGTAGCGTCTCCTGCAGGCGTAGATTGCCGACCACCAGTGAGAGCTGCTCGGCCAGAATCGCGGCAATTCGCTGCGCGTCGGCCGACAGCGTTTCACCAACGGTGCTCTGGATGTGCAAGAGCGCGACCGTGTGTCCGTCCGCGACCAGAGGAGCGCACAGACACGGCCGTTCGACATCCCCGAGATGCTGACACGGTACACTCGAGCGTCCGGGCTCGAACGTATGCGGCCGGCCTCTGCGCAGCGCCCAGCAATCCTCCTGCGCAAAGCTTTGTGCCGGCGATACGCAGCCCCAGCTGACCTGCAGGTCCAGGGGGCCCTCGGTTCCCCGAGACACATAGAACGCGCCGGCTGCGCCGCGCAGCAACCTGGGCAGCACACCACGGATGACATGATTGGCTTCGGTCAGCGAATGACAGACCTGCAACAGCCCCATGAGCTTGCTCATGGCCAGGATTTCCTCGAGCCGATCGCTCTGCAGAGCGAGGGTCCCGCGCAGCGCGGCCTCCGCTGTGCTTCGGCTGGCCCGCTGCGCGAGGCACAGAATGACGAGCAGGACGGAGGTTAGCGCGGATCCGGCGAGTGCCGCGCGGCCATAGCCGGTAGAGTCGATCGCGATGGGCCAGTTCGCAAGACTATCGGCGCCCACAAGTGCGCTGATGACCGATAGCGTGGCGAGCGCGCACGGGGCGAAAGCCAAAAGCGGGAGGCGCCGCCGGCCAACCGGAGCGGGGACTGCCGATGGAGTTCGTGCGGGAGGCCGGACTGCCGCCATGCGGCTCGCTACCTTGCTGTGGGAACGGGAAAGCCGATCATCCAGCGGCTATTTCGACTGCGCCGGCCCCCGCTTGAGGGTTGTCGGCGCCGAAACGTGACACGCACCCACCAGCGCGGCACAGTTCTCGTGCTTGCACCCGAACCGCACCGCTGCGAAGAGCAGGGCATTCGAGTCCGGGAACGGCTGAATCAGCTGGCGGCGGATCTGGCGGGGCCCCGCAGCAGGTGCGGGCCGATGTCGGCGACCGAGCGGCAGCCGAGCTGGCCCATGACCCGATCGAGCTCGACAGTGAGCATCTCGATTGC
>DAHXNE010000072.1 GCA_027366635.1 Gammaproteobacteria bacterium
CTCTTATCTTTTCATTTTCAGGCATTATAAGGTGCAATTGGTTCAGGTCTCCGCTAATCTCATCAACAATGAGGTGGTTGGTGTCATTGAAGAATCCCCTGATGCGAGTTATGTAATCATCCAGCTTGATGATGCCTGACCCAGACCGCCCGCGGCCAGCGTCTGGTCGTGGCGCACCCGCCACGCCTCGCGCGCCGCCTCGAGCCCGGCCTGATCGGCCGGATCGCGCCCGGCGAGCTCGGCGTCGAGATTGCCGCCGAGCACGATGTCGGTACCGCGGCCGGCCATGTTGGTGGCGATGGTGACCGCCCCCGGGCGGCCGGCCTGCGCCACGACGTGCGCCTCGCGCTCATGCTGCTTGGCGTTGAGCACCTGGTGGGGAACGCTATCCTTCTCCAGCAGCCCGGCGAGGTATTCGGAGGTCTCGATCGAGGTGGTGCCGACCAGCACCGGCTGGCCGCGCTGCACGCAGTCGCGAATGTCCTCGATGATCGCCTTGAACTTGTCGGCCTGGGTCAGATAGACCAGATCGGAAGCATCCTTGCGGATCATCGGCTTGTGGGTCGGAATGACCACAACCTCCAGCCCGTAGATCTGCAGAAACTCCGGCGCCTCGGTGTCGGCCGTGCCGGTCATGCCCGAGAGCTTCTTGTACAGGCGGAAGTAGTTCTGGAACGTGATCGAGGCGACCGTCTGGTTCTCCTCGCGCACCTGCACGCCTTCCTTGGCCTCCACCGCCTGGTGCAGCCCGTCGGACCAGCGCCGACCGGGCATGGTGCGCCCGGTGAACTCATCGACGATGATCACCTCGCCGCCGCGCACGATGTACTCCACGTCGCGCCGGTACAGCGCATGGGCACGCAGCGCGGCGTTCAAGTGGTGCATCAGCCGGATGTTGGTCGCGTCGTAGAGGCTCTCGCCCTCCTTCAGAAGGCCGGTTTGCAGCATCAGCTGCTCGACGTGCTCATGGCCCTCCTCGGTCAGGTGCACCTGCTTGTCTTTTTCCTCCACCGAGTAGTCGCCGGGGCCATCCTCGACCTCCTGGCGGGTCAGACGCGGCACCAGCTCGTTGATGCGCGTGTACAGCTCGGTGCTCTCCTCGGCGGGGCCGGAGATGATGAGCGGCGTGCGCGCCTCGTCGATCAGGATCGAATCGACCTCGTCGACGATGGCGTACGCGAGGGCGCGCTGCACTCGCTCCTCGAGACTGAAGGCGAGATTGTCGCGTAGATAGTCGAAGCCGAACTCGTTGTTGGTGCCGTAGGTGATGTCGCAGGCGTAGGCGGCGCGCTTCTCCTCGGGCGTCTGGGAGTTCTTGATCACCCCGACGGTGAGGCCCAGGAAGCGGAACACCGGGGCCATCCAGTCCGCGTCGCGCTGCGCCAGGTACTCGTTGACGGTCACGACGTGCACGCCCTCCCCGGGCAGGGCATTGAGGTAGGCCGGCAGGGTCGCCACCAGTGTCTTGCCCTCGCCGGTGCGCATCTCGGCGATCCGGCCCTCGTGCAACGCGATGCCGCCGATCAGCTGCACGTCGAAATGCCGCATCTTGAGCGTACGCCACGCCGCCTCGCGCACCACGGCGAAGGCCTCCGGCAGCAGCGCGTTCAGCGTGGCGCCCGTGCGCAGACGGGCGCGCAAGTCCTCGGTCTTGGCCTGGAGCTGCTCGTCGCTGAGGGCCTGCAGCTGCGCCTCGAATCCCTTGGCGGCGCGCACGTAGCGCGTATAGCTGCGCAGGAGCCGATCGTTGCGGCTGCCGAAGACACGTTTCAAGGTATTGAGCAAGTTCAGGATCCTGCTTCGCCATTCAAGGTATCGCGCCTCGAGGAGCACGACGGAGCCGCGTATTCTACGCACACGACCCCGGTCAATCCTAATGGGCGGTCACGCCTGGAAAATCAAGCGGCGGCGTGGGGAAAATGGCAACGATCCGCCGGCGGGAGCCGCCGTCCCGCCCGCAGATCAGCGTCGGGCCACGCCATGGCGCCGGAGCGGCCCGCGCCCCGCTGGCGCCCGAGCGGGGCGGTCCCCGCGTATCAGGCCTCGCCCCGCTCGCTCACCGCCCATGACCCATGGCCCTCGATCCGGGTGTCACGTGTAGACTCGCCCTTTGCCCAGGTCCGGTGCGTGACCGGGTGGGACTATGCGCAAATTCACCAGGGGACACAAACAAGGCGGGCCCACCGCGCCGAGATCATCGGCGCCGCGCGCGATCGGCGAGCTGCTGGCGCGCAAGACGCCGACGCTGGCGCAGCTCGGCGCGCAGCGGGCCGGTCAGACATTCTGGCACGGTTGGTTGGCGGCCCACCTGCCCGACAGCCTCGCCACGCATCTGACCGGCGCGGTCGAGCGCGACGGCGCCCTGACGTTGTTTGTCGACTCGAGCGCCTGGGCGGCGCGGCTGCGCTATGCGCTGCGGGATCTGCAGCCCGGGATCCAGGCCGCGCGCGCCGGCATCGTCAGTGTGGCGGTGCGCGTGTTGCCGCGCCCCTGAAGCTCAGGCGCCGAGCACCGGCGCCTCGACGTAGGAGACCGGCGCCTCGTCGTAGGAATCGAATGCGACCTCTTCCCACGCCGCCGTGTCGGCCAGCAGCGCACGCAGCAGCTTGTTGTTGAGCTCGTGGCCGGACTTGTAGCCGCTGAACTCGCCGATCAACCCGTGACCGAGCAGGTACAGATCGCCGATCGCATCGAGGATCTTGTGCTTGACGAACTCGTCCTCGTAACGCAGGCCATCCTCGTTCAGCACGCGGAAATCGTCGAGCACGATGGCGTTGTCGAGATTGCCGCCGAGGGCGAGATTGCGCCGGCGCAGCGACTCCAGATCGCGCAGAAAACCGAAGGTGCGCGCGCGGCTGACTTCCTTCAGGAACGAGGTGGTCGAGAAGTCCATGGAGGCGCGCTGCGCGTGCCGCTTGAACAGCGGATGGTTGAATTCGATCTCGAAATTGACCTTGAAGCCGTCGAACGGGTTGAACTCGGCCCACTTGTCGTCGTCGGCGACCCGCAGGCTCTTCTTGATGCGGATGAAGCGCTTCGGCGCCGCCTGCTCCTCGATGCCCGCCGATTGCAGCAGAAACACGAACGGCCCGGCGCTGCCGTCCATGATCGGCACCTCCGGCGCCGACAGATCCACCACCGCATTGTCGATGCCGAGCCCGGCGAACGCCGAGAGCAGATGCTCGACCGTCGAGACACGCGCATCGCCCTTGCACAGTGTCGTGCCGAGCATCGTGTCGCTGACGTTCTCGGCGTGGGCGCGTACCTCGGCCGGTGGCGGCAGGTCCGTCCTGCGGAAGACGACGCCGGAATCGGCGGGCGCCGGCCGCAGGGTCATCAGCACTTTCTTGCCGGTATGCAGACCCACGCCGGTCGCGCGAATCGCATTCTTCAGGGTTCGTTGTCCAACCATGTCTCGTTTTTCTGCAAGTCGCGCGGGCCGCCTGCCGCAGCGGGCTGCCCGCCGCGGCGGGAATGGCCCGCTACCGTACCATAGCCGCCCCTTTTACTCCATGTCGCCAAGCCGCGCCATGCGCGCAGTCACGGGGCGGCACAGCCCGCCCCGGCGCCGCGCCCACCGCGCGGCTCAGTCCGCCTGCCGCCGCAGGAACGCCGGGATGTCGAGCAGGTCGTCCGCCGGGATGCTCGGGCGCAGTCCGTCGCCAACGGCCCGCTGGCGCTCCACCGTCGGCCGGTCGAGCTTGGCGTAGTCGCTGCTCGAGGGGGCACTGCGACGCACCACACGCATCGGCGGCTCGGCGCGCGCATCGCGGGCCGGGGCCGCCTCGCGCTCGCGGCTGACGCCGATCGTGGGCCGGGCGGTGCTCGGGACGGCCGGGGAGCCGAGCCCGGTCGCCACCACCGTCACGCGCATCTGGTTGGTCATATCTGGATCGATCACCGTGCCGACCACGACGGTCGCGTCCTCCGAGGCGAACTCCTTGACGATCTGACCGACTTCCTGGAACTCCCCGATCGACAGGTCCATGCCCGCGGTGACGTTGACCAGGATGCCGTGGGCGCCGGCCAGATTGATCTCCTCGAGCAGCGGCGAGGATACCGCGGCCTCGGCGGCGGCGCGCGAGCGGCCCTCGCCGCTCGCCGTGCCGGTGCCCATCATGGCCATGCCGGTCTCGGACATAACGGTGCGCACGTCGGCGAAATCCACGTTGATCAGGCCCGGCCGGGTGATCAGCTCGGCGATGCCCTGCACCGCGCCCTGCAACACCTGATTGGCCGACTTGAACGCATCGAGCAGCGTGGTCTGCGCGCCGAGCACGGTGAGCAGCTTCTGGTTGGGAATGGTGATGAGGGAATCACAGTACTTGGCCAGCTCGGCGATGCCGTGATCGGCGACGTGCGAGCGCTTTCCGCCCTCCATCTCGAACGGCTTGGTCACCACCGCCACGGTGAGAATCCCCATCTCCTTGGCGACCTGGGCCACCACCGGCGCGCCGCCGGTGCCGGTGCCGCCGCCCATGCCGGCGGTGATGAACAGCATGTCGCAGCCCTTGATCAGCTCGACGATCCGGTCGCGATCCTCCATGGCGGCCTGCCGGCCGACCTCCGGATCGGCGCCCGCGCCGAGACCCTTGGTTATGTTGCTGCCGATCTGCAGCGCGGTTTTGACCTTGGCGTGCTTCAGCGCCTGCGCATCGGTGTTGACACACATGAACTCCACGCCATCGATCCCGGTGGTCAGCATGTGCGCGACGGCGTTACCGCCCCCGCCGCCGACACCGATGACCTTGATCACGGCGCTCTGGTTGTAGGCATCCATCAATTCAAACATTGTGCGTTCCTCGATGTTGAGCAATTCGGAGTGCAGAAAGTCATGATCAGAAATTCCCCTGAAACCACGCCCGCATGCGGCTGATCGTCGTCTTGGCGTTGCCGCCGAGCGAGCGCGCCCGCCGCACGGGCAACAGATTGTCGCGGGCATAGAGCAGCAACCCCACGCCGGTCGCGTAGATCGGGTTGCGCACCACGTCGACGAGCCCCTGCACCTGCTGCGGCAGCCCCAAGCGCACCGGCAGATGAAATACCTCCTCGGCAAGCTCGATGGCGCCCTCCATGCGGGCGCTGCCGCCGGTGAGCACCACGCCCGCGACCACCAACTCCTCGAAGCCGCTCCTGCGCAGCTCGTCGCGCACCAGGGCGAACAGCTCCTCATAACGCGGCTCGACGACCTCGGCGAGCGTCTGGCGGGCGAGGCGCCGGGCCGGACGGTCCCCGACACTCGGCACCTCGATGGTCTCGTCGGGATTGGCGAGCTGCGACAGCGCGCACGCGTAGCGGATCTTGATGTCCTCGGCATGCTGCGTCGGGGTACGCATGGACACCGCGATGTCGTTGGTGACCTGGTCGCCGGCGATGGGAATCACCGCGGTGTGGCGGATCGCCCCTTGGGCGAACACCGCGATGTCGGTGGTGCCGCCGCCGATGTCGACCATGCACACCCCGAGATCCTTCTCGTCGTCGGTGAGCACCGCGAAGCTCGAGGCGAGCTGCTCCAGCACCACGTCCTCGACCTCCAGGCCGCAGCGCTTGATGCATTTCTCGATGTTCTGCGCCGCGCTTTCCGCGCCGGTGACGATGTGCACCTTCGCCTCCAGGCGCACGCCGAACATGCCGATTGGGTCGCGGATCCCCTCCTGCCCGTCGACCACGAACTCCTGCGGCAGCACATGCAGGATCTTCTGGTCGGCCGGAATGGCCACGGCGCGGGCCGCATCGATCACGTGCTCGACATCTCCGGGGGTGACCTCGCGGTCGCGGATCGCCACCACGCCGTGCGAGTTCAGGCTGCGCACGTGGCTGCCGGCGATGCCGGCGAATACCGCGTGGATCTCGCAGCCGGCCATCAGCTCGGCTTCCTCCACGGCGCGCTGAATGGACTGCACGGTCGAGTCGATGTTGACCACCACGCCCTTCTTCAGTCCGCGCGAGGGTTGCGAGCCGATGCCCAGCACCTCGATGGCGCCGTTGGGCCCAACCTCCCCGACCAGGGCGAGAACCTTGGAAGTACCGATGTCCAGTCCGACAATCAGGTCGCGGTCGGTTCGCTTTCGCATCGCGGCCTCCTATACCGCCGGCGCATGTTGGCGCCAGCCAATGGCAAAACCGTTCATGTAACGCATGTCGACGTAGGCGATCGCCGCGGCGTGCCGCTTGACGATCGCCAACGCCACGTCGACGAACTTATCGAATCGCGGCACCAGGTCCGACCGTCCCAACCGGACGCGCACGCCGTCATTCAGAGTGAACCGCCACGCGCCTCGCGCGTTGAGCGCCAGCGACACGATCGCGAAGCCGGTCGGCGCGAGCTGACCGCGCATGCCGAGGTAGCGACGCATCACTGTGCGGGACGTTCCCGGTGGCCCCGACAGGCGAACCAGCGCCGCCGGCGGATCGGCCAGGCCGGTCACGAACACCTTGCCGTCGCGGTTGACCAGGCTATCGCCGTTCCAACAGGCCGCCGCGACCTGCTCGCCGATCCGTACCGCGAGCGCGTCGGGCCACATGCGCCGCACGCTCACCCCTGCGACCCACGGGAGCGCCGCGACGGCCGCGCGCACCCGGCCGAGGTTCACGGTCAACAGCCCGGCGCCGAACGCGACATTGGCCACGACCCGCTCGACCGCCAGCGGCGACACGTGACGGAATGAGCCGGTCACCCGTACCGCGCGAATCGGCCGATCGAGCGCCCACAACACACCGAGAACGGCCACGACCACGACCGCTGCGCGCGCCAAGCGGCGCAGGCGGCCGCGCGGTGGGGCCGGGCGGCTCGTGGGTGCGCGTCGATTGCCGCCATGCTGTCTCATGATCGGGCCGCACCCTCGGCTGCGACGGCCGCGCGGCGCGTGAAGCTCGTCTCGAGCACCCGCCAGACGAGCTCGTCGAAATCGATGCCGGCGGCGAGGGCGGCCTTCGGCACGAGCGAATGGCTGGTCATGCCCGGTACGGTATTGATCTCGAGCAGCAGCGGCCGGCCGGTGGCGTCGGCCCTGAAATCCGCCCGTCCCCAACCCTCGGCGCCGACCGCCGCGAAGGCCGCGCACGCGAGGCTGGCCAGATGCCGCTCGGCCGGCTCGGACAGTCCGGAGGGACAGAAATAGCGCGTGTCCTCGCGCACATACTTCGCTTCGTAATCGTAGAAGTTTCGCGCCGTCTCGATCCGGATCGACGGCAGCGCCTCGCCCTGC